>DATANP010000246.1:0-11553 GCA_036266195.1 Thermoanaerobaculia bacterium
CATCGAATCCCTCCGCGCGGGAGTCTATCAGCAGTATGCTCGGGGCTCTTCATGGACTGCTCCTTCCTGCTCCTGGCCATCACAGCGCGCGAGACCGCGGTCCAGCCGCGGGCGATCGTGGCCGTGGCCGTCGTTCTCCTCGTCGGTCTCCTGGCGTATCCCTGGAGCGGCAAGCCGAGGCGCTGGCTCGACCTCGCCGCGGCCGCGCTCCTGGGAATTGCCGCCAGCCATCTCCTGCTCCTGCCGGGTCTGCCGCGGGGGCACGATACCCTCCATCATCTCTGGGGCGTCTGGTCCGTCGCCCGCGAGGCCCGGGCGGGATTCGTGATGCCGCTGTGGGTCCATGGCCTCGGCCTGGGCATGCCCCTCCTCCAGTTCTACGGTCTGACCGCCTTCGCCGTTTCGATCCCCTTCTCCCTGGCCGGCTTCGCACCGGCGGCCGCGCTCAAGGCCTCCTTCCTCACTTTCGGAGCCGTGGCCTGCATGGGGATGTATCTGGCGGCGGACCGCTGGACCGGCGACCGCCGTGCCGCGCTGGTGGCGGCGGCGGCCTACGCCTTTGCTCCCTACCGGCTGATCGACTTCCACTACCGCGCGGCTTTCGGAGAGAGCGCCGGCCTGGCCGTGCTGCCCTTCGTCCTGCTCTTCGGCATGGCGGCGGTCCGCGACGGCGGCCGGAGGCGTCTCGCAGCCGGAGGCGCGGCCGCGGCCCTGCTCCTGGTCACCCATCCGCTGAGCGCCATGATGACCGCGATCGGCATGGGGGTCTGGACTCTCGCGGAGCTGACGCGCGACCGGCAGGCCCTGGCCCGGATCTCCCGCCTGGCCGGCGTGTGGCTGGTGGGCGCGGCCCTGGCCGGCTTCTTCCTGGTGCCGCTCGCCGCCGCCATGCCGCACGCCAGCGTCGAGCGGCTGGCGATCGGTGAGGAGAGGAGCATCTTCACCTCCTACGGCCTGACACCCGTCGATCTGCTGGAGCGTCGGCCATGGACCCGGCTCGTGTATCCGACGCCCGCGATGGACCCGCGGGACGGCTCGGACCAGGAGATGCCCTACTACTTCGGCCTGGCCCTGCTGGCCCTGGCGGTGCTCGGCGCCCGGCGGCCCGCGCCACGGGGCCTGGCCTGGATGACCCTGGCGGCCCTCGCTCTTACCATGCGGCCGGTGGCCGGAGCCGCCTCCAGCCTGTTCCCGCCCCTCGCCACGCTGCAGTTCCCCTGGCGTTTCCTGGGTCTGGCGGCATGCGGCGCGTCGGCTCTGGCCGGCGCCGCCGTGGTCCGTCTCGCGCGGGACAGAGAGGGACGCCGCTGGACGGCGCTGGTCCCGGGCGCCCTGGCGGCTCTGCTGGCCCTCGACGCCCTTCCCTACACGGGAGCGGCCGACTGGTTCCCGGCGTACCAGGGCTTCACCCATCTGAGTAAGACGGACGGCCGCTGGCAGATGGTGCCGATCGATCCGCCGTACCCGATCCGGTCCTCCGGCCTGCTCCTGCCGCCCGCCGACCCCGGGATCGATACGTCCTACTTCTGCTGCGCCTACCCGGTTTTCGAGACGCCGCTGGCGCGCGCCTTTTCGTTCCCGCCCCAGCAGCCGAACGTGCTGATCCGCGCCGGGGTGGGGCTGTTCGCGCGGCCGGGGACCCAGGCGCTCGTCCGCCTGCCCGCCGCTCCCTATGCGTCCCTGCGCCGCGGGCGGAGGCGGCCGGAGCCTCTGCCCTTCACGCGGCAGGGCGGCGAGATCCGCGTGCGCCTCGACGGCCGGCCCGGGCAGGTCATGGTCCTCGAAGAGTACTTCCCCGGCTGGCAGGTGCTCACGGACGAGGGCTGGAAGGAGGTCCGGCCGAACCCGACCGGGCTGCTGAGGATGCACGCCGCCAGGGGTCAGACGGAGGCGCGCTTCCGCTTCCAGCGCTGGACCCGGCCACGGATCGCCGGCTGGCTCGTCACAGCTCTGACGGCCCTGGGATTGGCTGGGATGGCCCTGTCCGCCGGGCGGCCTCGTCGGAGAGCGGACCCTCCGCCTGGCCGTGGATGAACTGCTGGACGCGCGGGTCGTCCAGGGTCCGGAACTCCTTCGGCGGCGCCGAGGCGATGATCTTCCCCTTGTGCAGCATGGCGATCCGGTCGCCGATGCGGAAGGCGCTCTCCATGTCGTGGGTGATGGTGACCGTGGTGGTCTTGAGCCGGTCGTTGAGGTCCACGATGACCTCGTCGATGAGCGCCGTGGTCACCGGGTCGAGGCCGGTGGTGGGCTCGTCGAAGAGGAGGATCTCCGGGCTGTGGGCCACGGAGCGGGCGAAGCCCACGCGCCGCCGCATGCCGCCGGAGAGCTGCGACGGGAGCTTCTCCTCCACCCCTTCGAGGCGCACCATGGAGAGGCACTCGCGGACCCGCTCGTCGATCTCCTTCCGGCTCATCTTCGTCAGCCGCTGGAGGGGGAAGGCCACGTTCTGCCAGATGGTCATGGAGTCGAACAGGGCGCCCTCCTGGAAGGACATGCCGAACTTGCGCCGGAACTCGGTGATCTCCCGGTTGCCGAGCTTTTCGACGGCCACGCCGTCCACCTCGACCGTGCCGGAGTCGGGGCGCAGGAGGCCGATGATGTGCTTGAGCATGACGCTCTTGCCCGTGCCCGAGCCGCCGATCACGACGAACGACTCGCCCGCGGCCACGTCCACGTCCACCCCGTCCAGGACCACCTTGGGACCGAAGGACTTGTGGAGCCCCCGGATGCGGATCTTGGTCTGCCGGTCGTCGGGCATCATCAGAAGAGCAGCCGGGTGAGGAAGAAGTCCGCGACCAGGATGGCGATGCTCGCCACCACCACGGCCGAGGTGGTGGAGCGGCCCACGCCCTCCGCTCCCCCGCTGGTGTAGAACCCCTGCTGGCAGCCGACGGCCGCGAGCAGGAAGCCGAACACCGCGGCCTTGATCAGGCCCGAGAAGAGGTCGTTCAGGTCCATGAACTGGAAGGTGCGGTCCGTGTAGGTCACCGGGTTGGCACCCATGAGCACCACCGCGACCAGATAGCCGCCGAGGATGCCCACGGCGTTGCCCATGAGCACCAGGAGCGGGAGCATGAGGGTGGAGGCCCAGACCCGCGGCACCACTAGATAGTGAACCGGGTCGGTGGCCATGACCTCCAGGGCGTCGATCTGCTCGGTGACCCGCATGGTGCCCAGCTCGGCGCCCATGGCCGAGCCCGCGCGGCCGGACACGATCAGGCCGGAGAGCACCGGCGCCAGCTCGCGCACCATGGAGAGCGACACGCCCGAGCCCACGAAGCTCTCGGCGTTGATCCGGCGCAGCACCGTGAACATCTGGAGCGCCATGACCATGCCGGTGAACATGGCGGTCAGGAAGACGACCGGGATCGAGTTGAACCCGACCTTGACCATCTGGCGGAACAGCTCGCGCACGTCGTAGGGCGGCCGTGGGGTCCACACGAAGATGCGGCCCACCATCTGGAAGAACCGGCCCATCTTCTCGAAGAACCCCTCCATGGGGCCCGGCATCTTTCTCATCCTTCCTCCCGCGAGAAGCGCGACAGCAGCTCCAGCACCCGCCCGCCCCGGACGTAGCGCCGCGGCAGGCGCAGGCCCAGGTGGCAGAGGATCTCCCAGGAGATGGTGCCGGCGTGCGCGGCCAGCTCCAGCGCCGGGATCTCCTCGTCGCCCTGCCGCCCGAGGAGCACCACTTCCTCCCCCAACTCGGCGCCGGTCTCGGTCACGTCGAGGAGGGTCATGTCCATCGTAACCGAACCCGCAATGGGCACGCGCTGGCCGCGCACCAGGGCCTCGGCCTTGCCGGTCAGCCGCCAGCCATAGCCGTCCGCGTAGCCCACCGGCACCACCGCGATCCGGCTGCGCCGGCGGGTCACGGTCCGGCCGCCGTAGGAGAGCGGCGTGCCGGCCGGCACCTCCCGGAGCTGGACGATCCGCGCCTTGACCGACATCACCGGCCGCAGGTCGCGGGCCTCCGGGTGCTGCGGCTCGCCCGGCCTCTCGGCCGGATCGACGCCATAGATGGCAATACCGAGACGGACCAGGGTAAAACGGCTCTGCGGCCGGTACAGGGTGGCCGCGCTGTTCGCCATGTGGATCTCGATCCTCCCCCGCTCCTCCTCGGTGAGCAGGCCGAGCACCTCGTCGAAGCGGGCGCTCTGGAGGTCGTTGCGCGGGCTGGCGAGGTCGTCGGCGTCGCCGAAGTGCGAGAGGAGCCCGGCGAGGCAGAGGGCCGGAGTCGTCCGCAGGATCTCCAGCGCGCGCGGCACCTCTTCCATGGCCACGCCGAGGCGGCCCATGCCGGTGTTCACCTTGAGGTGAAACGGCTGCGGCCGGGCCTGGCCGGAGGTCCAGTCGCGCCACAAAGCCAGCTCGGCAAGGCTGGAGACGGCCGGGATCAGGCGGTAGCGCCGATAGAGCGAGATCTTGGCCGGCCGTGCCGTGCCGAGCACGAGGATGGGGACCTCGATCCCGGCGCGCCGCAGCTCGGCGCCCTCCTCGAGCAGGGCGACCCCGAGCCAATCCACGCCCGCGGCGGCGAGCGCGCGGCTCACCCCGACCGCGCCATGGCCGTAGGCATCGGCCTTGACCACCGCCATGGTGCGGGTGCCGGGTCCCAGCCGGGAGCGGACGAGAGCGAGATTGTGCTCCAGCGCCTCCAGATCGACGTCGACCCAGGCCGGCCGGAGAGCCGCCTCGAGGTCCTCGACCCCGGGCGCGGCTTCCATCTGCACGTCAGAACGGGGCGGCGCTGTCGAGGCCATGCCGGTCCAGGTTGCGGAAGGAGGTCGTCTCGCCCAGGAACACCAGCTCGACCGTGCCGGTCTCGCCGTTGCGATGCTTGGCGATGATCAGCTCGGCAAGCCCCTTGTTCTCGTCCGTCGGGTTGTAGATCTCGTCGCGGTAGACGAAGGCCACCATGTCGGCGTCCTGCTCGATGCTTCCGCTCTCCCTTAAATCAGCAAGTTGTGGTCTATGGTCGCTGCCGCGGCGTTCGGGCTGGCGGGAGAGCTGGGAGAGGGCGATGACGGGCAGCTCCAGCTCCTTGGCGAGCTGCTTCAGGCCGCGGCTGATGGCGGCGATCTCCAGGTTGCGGTTCTCGTACTTGCCGCCGGCCTGCATGAGCTGGAGGTAGTCGAGGATGAGCAGCGAGAGCCCCTTCTCCGCCTTGAGGCGGCGCGCCTTGGAGGCGACCTCCAGGAGGGTAGGGTTCGGCGAGTCGTCGATGAACAGCGGCGCGTCGCCGATGTTCCTCACGGTCGAGACGATGCGCGACCACTCCTTCTGGGAGAGGTGGCCGGCGCGCAGGCGCGAGAAGGAGATGTCGGCCTCGGAGCACAGGATGCGGAGCGCCAGCTCCTGCTGGCTCATCTCCAGGGAGTAGACGCCCACGGCCTTGCGCTCGCGGATGGCCACGTGCTGGGCCACGTTGAGCGCGAAGCTGGTCTTTCCCATGCCCGGACGGCCGGCGATGATGATCAGGTTGCCGCGGTTCAGCCCGTGGGTGATGCGGTCGAGGTCCATGAAGCCGCTCGGCACGCCGGTGAGCATGGAGCCGGGGCGCTCCTCCAGCTCCTCCAGGGTGGTATGGAAGACCTCTCCGAGGAGGGTGAAGCCGCGGCGGATGGCCTCCTCGCCGAGCCCGAGGATGGCCTGCTCGGCGCGGCCGAGCGCCTCCTGGGCCGGGAGCCCGCCGTCGAGGCAGTCGCGGATGATCTGGCCCGAGGTCTGGATGAGACGCCGGCGGACCGAACGCTCCTTGACGATCTCGGAGTAGGAGTCGATCCGGCCGATGTCCGGCAGGTCGAGGTCGAGCGTCGCCAGGTAGGAGATGCCGCCGGCCGTCTCGAACTTGCCCTGCTGCTCCAGCCGGGCCTGGACGGTGCGCAGGTCGATCTCGGTCTGCTCCTCCTGGAGCTCGAGCATGATCTGGTAGAGGAGCTGGTGGCGCTCGACGTAGAAGTCCTCGGGCTTGAGCCGGCCCGAGACGGTCGGGAGAACGGACGGGTCCAGGAGGATGCCGCCGAGCACGGCGCGCTCGGACTCCTCGCTGTAGGGCAGCGACTTCTGCTGGGGAAGTACGTCGATCATGGAGTACGTCAGGTGAGCTGACCCGGCCATTGTCCCGTAAGCAGGCAGGGGGCGCAAGCCCGCGGCCCGGACCGGAGCCCGGACCGCGGGAGGCGCGGATCAGCGGCGGGAACGGACGCGCTTCGCCGCCTTCACCTCGGAGGCGAGGACCCTCCGCGGGCCCTCGTCCGCGGAGGGTGCGGCCGTGAGCACATCCCCCCTCGCGCTGAACGCGGTCGGCGGGCACACCCCTCCGAGGCTCAGGCCGAGAGGGTCGGCCTTCATGACGGCTCTCGCGCTGAAGGTGTCCACCTCGGGGCCATGCGGGACGAGCTTCTGCGTGATGGACCGGTTGGAGGAGAGATCGTAGTAGGTCTGGAAGTCGACATCCACGCCACTGCCGAGCCCGGCCTTCGGCACCGGGACCCCGAGCAGGTCGTGGACCTCGCGGTTCTTGATCGCGATCTCGACGTCCCCGCCCTCGTCGTTGAGCAGCAGGCTGCGGGTCTTCGGCGGCTGGTTCTCATCCAGCGTCTGGAAGAAGATCCGCACCGAGGTCACCTGCTTCACGTCCACCGCCACACGGAACGCGATCTTCTGCCGTACGCCCGAGGCGGTGCCGCCGACCGGCCTGAAATCGACCGGGCTGAAGCTGATCGAGCCGTCCGGGACCGAGAACAGGCCCCGATGGATCTCCACCACGGACGCCACGTTGTCGGCGTCCCGCAGAAGGCCCTGGTCGAGCGCCTCGGTGCCCGGCGCGACCCGCTCCATCTTGGGCACCCACCAGAAGAACCTCGCCTGCTCCGCCGAGAGCGGCGCCTCCGGCGGCTGCGCCGGCTTCTTGTCGAAGTTCAGCACCTCGACCCCGCCCTGCTCCCCACCCCCGATCTCGAACCAGACGCGCTCCTTGTTCAGGAAGTAGACGTCCTTCCTCGCCTGACGCTTCGGCGCGACGAGATCCACGTCCCGGTCGCCCGTCCACCCCTGGCTCCTGTCGAGCTCCAGCGTGGGGACATGGCCGTCGCGCACCCGGTTCCCGACCTCGCTCGCCTCGAGCATCGAGGGCAGCACGACCGAGACCTTCTTGAAGAAGTCCTTCCGGTTCGCGGGCTCGTCGAACGATCCGTTCGGAAAGGGCGCGAACGCGCAGATGCCTGAGAAGACGATCCGAAAGTTCAAAGCCATGAGTAATCCCTCCCTGGGTTAGTGGGCACTTGCGCCGATCACTTCGAAGGCCGCCCAGGCTTCGGGGCTCTGGAATTCCGTGTCCCGCCCCTTGAGCAGCCCGATCTGGGCATCCCGGAGCGCGGACACGGGATCGGAGCCGGTCCGCAGCGACTGGTGGAAGGCCTGGAACAGTCGGGAGGTGGGCTGGTCGTCCACCTTCCACAGGCTCGCCACCACCGTCGGGACCCCCGCCGCAAGGAAAGCGCGGGCGAGAGCCGAAGCCCCTTCCCCCTCCGGGTCGGAGGCTCCGGTCTCGCAGGCCGAGAGCACGACCATCCGCGTGCCGCCCAGGTCCATGGAGTAGATCTCCTGGGCGGTCACCGCACCCGTGTCTCCCACCGCGGACGGGGCGAGCACGAGCATCGAAAGGAGGGGGTTCTGTAAGTTCACCATCGAATGTCCGGCGAAGTGAATCCACTCGTATTGACGGACCCTGGAGAGGAATTCATGACTCGTCGCCCGCTTCCCGGTCAGGAGGTCGGCCGAGCCCGGATAGAGACCGGCAATGGCCTTGGCTTCGGCCTCGGCGCCGGTCAGGGAGGACAGGGGGAAGACGCCGACGTCGAAGGCGGGATTGCCAATCACCAGCCCCCGTCCGGCCGGGAGAGACGGGCTCTCCCGGCCGAGCGCGCGCACGTAGAGGGTGGCGCTGGGAGACACGGCCAGGCGGTGCTCCTCCACCAGGTAGCGCCCGGTATCCGGATTCCGGAGCGCCGCGAACGGCACCGAGTGGAGGGCCTTGTCGGGGATCAGCACCAGCGTCTCCCCCTCCTCCACCTCCTTGATCCACGGGCTGAGAAGAAGGCCGTAGAGCTTGGACGACTGCTCGGTCCATGGCTCGCTCCCGAAGGATCTCAGGCGCTTGATGCGGGTCCGCAGCTCCTCGCCGGACACGGTCTTCTGAAGGAAAGACCAGCCCTCGCGGCGCACGATCCAGACCAGCAGGCGGTCGGGCAGGAGCGAGTACTGGACGAGGATCGTGCCCGGGGGGAGCCGGCGCCGGACCTCCGCCAGGCCGAGAGGCTCGGGCTCGGCCGAGAGGAGGCGCTGCCTCTCCTCCTTCTGCGCCCGGACGCGGGCGAGGTGGAGGGGCAGCACCCGCGTGCGCGAGCGGTCCGCGGAGTCGAAGGCGCGGTCGGCCTCGCGCAGATCGAGAGCCTGGAGCGAGATCAGCTCGTCGAAGGCCCCCTCCGTGATCCCGAGGAAGGCGAGGCGCACCTCCTCCGCCCGGATGTCCCGCCCGAAGCGCTCGTAGACCTGAAGGGCCGAGGCCAGATCCTCCTCCGCTGCCCGCTGGTGCCCGGCCATGCGGTGGGCTCGCGCCCGTGCCCTATAGGCGAGCAGCGACAGCGGCTGGTGATCCAGCTCCGCGAAGCGGGTCAGAGCTTCGGTGAGGAGCCGGATCGCCTCCTCCGGATCGGAATCCGTCCGGAGCTGGCCCTCGACCAGATCGAGCATGGCCTCGGACCGTCGCCGCGACGGCTCGTCCCTGCGCCGGTCCAGGCTCTGGCGCGCCCGCGCGACGTCGCTCTCCACGCCGTCCTCGTCACCGAGCCGGGATCGAAGGAGACCGCGCCAGGTGAGGGCGTCCGTGAGGAGCAGATCGTTGCCCGAGAGCCGGGCCTGGTGTACGACCTCCTTCCAGAAGCTCAGGGCGATGGCCGGGTAGCCCTCGCGGAGCGCGGCGTCCGCCATCATTTGATAGATGGAGGCCCGATACAACGGATCGCGCACCTGGGGGGCCGTGCGCAGGGCGCGATAGCGATAGCTCCAGGCCTCCCTCCTCAGGCCGAGCTGATCCAGGATCTCGGCCAGCAGGCCTTCCACCGTGGCCACCCGATGAAGCTCGCCGAGACGCTCGAAGTCGGCCAGGGTCGCCCGGTAGCTGCGCGCCGCTCCGGCCATGTCGCCGCGGATGGAGAGGGCCGTAGACTCCATCCACTCCGCCTCGCCGAGCAGGCTGGGATAGAGCCGCCGATCCCAGGCCAGCCGCAGCCGGGCGAGCGCCTCCAGGGTCTCCCCGAGGCGTCCGCCGTGGAACTGGCAGCCCGCCAGGTAGAGATCGGCCTTGCCCTCGAACGGGCTGCGGGCGCGCCGGAACGCCTCCTTCGCTGCGGCCAGCCGGACAGCGCCCTCCTCGGCGCTTTGGTTCTTGTAGAGCCGATAACCCTCGGCATAGTCCAGGTGCGCCCGGGCCAGCGCATCGAGGCCGGATCGGTCGTTCCGCTTTCCGAGCGCGTCGACGGCAGCCACGGCATCCAGGACCATGCGGTCGCCGTTGATCTCGGCCAGGGTCTCCCCCATCCCGCGGGCGGCCGAGAGGCTCTGCGCGGCATCCGCGGTCCGGCCCGCGAGCCAGGCCTCGGCCCAGGCCGGCAGGAGAACCTGCTCGGCCTGCTCCCGCGCCGGCCCCTGGGAGCCGGGACCGGTCCGGCCGCGGAGCGCCTCCTTGCGGGCCTCGGCCTCCGTTGCCCATGGCGAGTCCGGATCGAGGACGAGAAACTGATTCCAGGCCACCTGGGCGTCGAGGGGGAGATAGAGCGCCTGGAGCGCGAGAGCGCGGTTGAACCGCGCCTCGGCCAGGCGGTCGTCCGCGTCCAAGGCCCGGTCGGCGGCGTCGAGCGCGCGCAGGTAGTCCTCGGGGGAGCCCGCCTGGGCCCGGACATAGAACGCCGCGGAGAGGTCGTTGAGGAAGCGCGCCTTTCCGGGAGCCTTCTCGGCAGCCTCCTTCAGGGGATGGACCGCGAGGTCGATCCGACTGGTCGAGCCGCGCTGTTTCCCGGGATCCGAGGGGTCCATCCAATCCAGCAGGAGGTTGAGGACACCGTAGATCCGGAGCGAGTCCGGCCTGGAATCCTTCTCGACCCGCCGCCTGACCTTTTGAAGCCGGAGGCTTTCCTCGCGGCCCAGAGCCGCGAGCTTGGCACAGCGGGGCTCGCCGGAGCCATCCGAAACGACCTTGCAAGGGGCCGCAGCGATGCCCCCGGAGAGCCGGGGCTCGATCAGGCGGTGCTCCTCTGTGACTACGGCAACGTCTCGCGCTGGCGTGGTTTTCCCGCAGCCGCCCAGGATCGGCAGCAGCAGGGCGAGGGCCCAGGTCCATCTCCTTCGCAAGTCGCGAGCTTCCCGTCGTCTCGTAGGTGGATTCCGGAGTCGGGCCATTCTGCCATGAGATTGACCCGGGTGGCCGGCCGGAAAGCTCTAGAGATCGTAGGTAAGCTGAAGGTGCTGGCAGGCCTGCTGGAATTCGGGGATGGGCTCGCTCAGTCTCTGGTGCCGGCCCACCGCGACAAGGCGGGCCCGGCGTTCGAAGAGAGCCGCGCAGAGGCCCTTCAGCTTGGAGCCGTACAGCAGACCGGCAGCACCGTCCTCGTACAACAGCCTGCCAAGGGCTTGCGTCAGCTCGCGCTCGCTGCTCTGAACGACGTTCCCGTCGAAGTGCTCCACTTCACGATCCGCGAAAAACTTCGGATAGCGACGAACAATCCGCTCTCGCACGGGCACGCTGTCGAGGTCTACGAGAGACCCGCGAAGAACCTGCATCCGTGCCTGGGAGAGCACGTGCTTGCGCCGCCAAGCCATTGGGACATGGACCGTGGCTCTCCCCTCTGGTACCGATGAGGGGGACATCGCCGCCATCTCCTCGAGCGCCTTGGTGTCCGGGCGGAGGGGAGCAAGGACTTCATAGAAGCAGGTCAGGCGATCCGCTGCGCAGTAGAGGGTCCTGAACTTCCTCTCTGGATCGGAGAACCGACTTTGCCAGCTGCCATAGACCTTCGGCGGGAACCTCAGCGGCCCTTTGACGTGCCCCACCCTCCACCACAACCGAGCTGTCAGCCGCAGGGCTAGGTCTCCGCGAACTCCCTGGCGGCCAGCACCACATCGTCCCAGATACGGGAGTTTCTGCTGTTCCGGAGGGCCCGGGCGGGAGACTCGTCGTTGAGAGTCGGATTCATACCCAGGAACCAGGAACGGGCCGTCTGATCGTCGTAAGCCTCGACCAGGAGCCGCGTGGCGTCATAGGCGGAACGCAGCCGGTTCCAGTGCAGCTTGTCAGGCCGTACATCGCCTTGCGCCCAGCGATCCACGATCCCTGCGTCGTCGGCTCCACTCAGGTAGGCGGTGGTGGGTGATCCCAACTGAGCCTGCAGGTAACCCACGACCGATTTCTGAGCCTTGCTCGTCTTGCGGCGAACGGCCACGGTAGTGGCGACACCCAGCCCGACGGCAGCAGCCAGCTTCAACGTCGCA
>DATANP010000247.1:0-20056 GCA_036266195.1 Thermoanaerobaculia bacterium
CTACGCCGCCTCCCTGGTCGCGCACGCCGACCTGCCCGTGCCGGCGCGGCTGCACCAGGGGATTCGTTTCGATC
Source organism: Thermoanaerobaculia bacterium (assembly GCA_036266195.1). GTDB lineage: Bacteria > Acidobacteriota > Thermoanaerobaculia > Multivoradales > UBA5704 > DATMER01. Next base: position 75 of record DATANP010000247.1, read on the forward strand.
ACGTTTCCTTCGCCTACCCCGGCACCGAGCGTCTCGTGCTGGAGGACGTGACGCTCGAGCTGCCCGCGGGCACCGTCGTCGCGATCGTCGGAGAGAACGGCGCCGGCAAGACCACGCTCGTCAAGCTGCTCGCCAGGCTCTACGAGCCCACCGCCGGCGCGATTCATGTGGACGGCCAGCCGCTGGCCCGGATGCGGGCCGACGAGTGGCGCGAGCGCCTCGCCGGAGCCTTCCAGGACTTCTTCCGCTTCGAGCTCCCCGCGCGGCAGTCGATCGGCGTCGGCGACATCCCCCGGCTCGACGACGAGCCCGCCGTCCTCCAGGCCGTCGAGCGTGCCGGAGCGGAGGACGTCGTGGCGCGGTGGCCGGCCGGGCTCGACACGCAGCTCGGCCCGACCTGGCCCGGCGGCGTCGACGTCTCCTTCGGCCAGTGGCAGAAGCTCGCCCTGGCGCGCGGCTTCATGCGCGACCACCCGCTCCTCCTCGTGCTCGACGAGCCCACCGCCGCTCTCGACGCGGAGACCGAGCACGCCCTCTTCGAGCGCTATGCCGCCGCCGCGCACCGCGACGCCACGGCGGCGGACGGGCGCATCACGCTCCTCGTCTCGCACCGGTTCAGCACCGTCCGCATGGCCGATCTCATCGTCGTGCTCGACGGCGCCCGCGTCGTCGAGACCGGTACGCATGAAGCCCTGATGGCCGCCGGCGGGCAGTACGCCGCGCTCTACGGCATTCAGGCCGCGGCGTACCGGTGAGGCGGAGGGGATCGCCGCCTGGCCCGATCGGCGTTGCCGGGGCTTGGTCCTTGGAGCGCAAGCTCGGCGGACACCCCGTCCAGCTTATCGAAGGCGGTGTCGACTTATCCGAGGCCCGGTAAGGTTGCCGGGGACGCGACAACCTTGTCTGGCGTCGTACAAGTCTGGCGGGCGCCAGGACAGACTTGTCTGCCGTAAAACAAGGTTGACAGGAAAGAGGCTCGACTTATCCACGGCGCGACAAGCTTATCCACCGCCCGCTAACGTTATCGAGGGCCCGACAAGCTTATCTGCGGCAAAACAACCTTGTCAGCCTCCAGGACAAGGTTGTCGGCGGCAAGATAACGTTAGCGGGAGCTCGGACAACGTTATCCGCGGCAAGTCAAGGTTGCCGGCCGGGAAACAAGGTTGTCTCGCCGCAGATAAGCTTGTCAGCCTTCCCACAAGCCTGCGCCGTGTCTCGGCAGGTTTATCCGGCGGCCGGCAGGTCCTGGCGGCGACCGAGGTGGTCTCGCCCGCCCCTGCAAATATTGGCCATTTCCAGGTTAACGGCATACGTAGGGCGTCAACCTTGAAGTGACGCGTTCTTCTGGCGGCGGAGGCGGTTTCGACCTATCCGCGGCTCGGCAAGTTTGCCGGGAGCCTATTGGCTCGGAGGCACGACCTCGGGCGGCTTTTCATAGCGGAAGCCGCTCGGAACCTTGAAGAGCGAGTAGGACGCTTTCGTCTCGCGGCGGCGGGTCGACAACCCCGAGACGGCCTCGGGCTCGGGCGCATCCCAGCAGGAGGCCAAGGGCCAGGCAGGCGTTTCGCATCGGGAGATTCTATCGCGAGCAACGGGAGCGCTCGGCGACGGGGTGGGAATGCCTGTCCGGCCTGCCCGGCGTTGGAGGAGACAGGGAGGGATACCATCCTCCTAACCTCCTCCTTCCAAGGAACTTACCGAGCTTGTGACGAAGATCACAAATGGTGATAGACTCGCCGCGGAGGGGAACGAGGAACCCCGGGAACCCGAGAAACCATGAATACAAACACAGTCGGAGAGAGCTGGGTCACCACCAAATTCGAGGCGCTGGAGGACTGGGCGACGAGCAACTCGTTCTGGCCCTTCCCGTTCGGCACGGCGTGCTGCGCCATCGAGTTCATGTCCACGGTGTCGAGCCACTACGACCTGGCGCGGTTCGGCTCCGAGGTGGTGCGCTTCTCGCCCCGCCAGAGCGACGTGCTGCTGGTCGCGGGCACGATCAACGACAAGATGGCGCCGGTCCTCAAGAAGATCTACGACCAGATGGCCGATCCCAAGTGGGTCATCTCCATGGGCGCCTGCGCCTGCTCGGGGGGCTTCTACCGCGCCTATCACGTGATGCAGGGGATCGACGAGATCATCCCCGTGGACATCTACGTGCCGGGCTGCCCCCCGACGCCGGAGGGCCTGATCTACGGCATCCTCCAACTGCGCGAGAAGGTGGTCCGCGACCGCCAGAAGCACCGGGAGCGCATTCAGCGCACGTCCGAACCGGAGAAGGAGATCTTCGAGAGTGCCGACACTCGCGCCTGAGACGACTGAAACCTCCGCTCCCGAATTGGAGGCCATCCGCGCGAAGTTCCCCGAGGGGAGCGTCGAGCCTCAGACCGGGCTCGACATGCCGACCTGGATCGTGCGCCGCGACGTGCTGGCCGACCTCGCCCGGGAGCTCAGGACCAACGCGCAGTTCGACCTGCTGGTCGACCTCTGCGGCGTCGATTTCCCCGACCGGGAGAAGCGCTTCGAGGCGGTCTACCAGCTCTACTCGCTGCCGCGCCACGCCCGCCTGCGCCTCAAGGTGCCGATGACCGAGGAGGAGATCACCCTCCCCTCGCTGGTCAAGGTCTGGAGCGGCATCAACTGGTTCGAGCGCGAGGCCTTCGACATGTTCGGCTTCCGCTTCGAGGGCCACCCGAACCTGCGGCGCATCCTCTGTCACGAGGGGTTCCAGGGCCACCCCCTGCGCAAGGACTACGACCCGGCGCGGCGCTGGATCCTGACCGAGGACAAGATCTACAAGCCGCACTTCGACCTGCCCGAGGGCGAGGACGACCTGTTCGAGCGCATGACGATCAACATCGGCCCGTCCCACCCGGCCATGCACGGCACTTTCCGCCTCATGGCCGTGATGGACGGCGAGACGATCGTGGCCTCGGACGTCGAGATCGGCTACCTCCACCGCTGCTTCGAGAAGATGGCGGAGACCCACAACTGGTCGCAGGTGATCCCCTACACCGACCGTCTCAACTACTGCTCGGCGTTCATCAACAACGTCGGCTACTGCAAGACGGTGGAGAAGATGCTGGGGGTCGAGGTGCCGCCCAAGGCGGTGTGGGCGCGGACGATCCTGTCCGAGTTCTCCCGCATCATGGACCACTGCGTGTGCAACGGCACCACACTGGTCGACGCCGGTGCGCTGACCAACTTCTGGTACATGTTCCAGCCGCGCGAGGAGATCTACGGCCTGCTCGAATCGGTCTGCGGCGCGCGCCTGACGGTCTCCGCCTGCCGCATCGGCGGCCTCATCCAGGACCTGCCGCCGGACTTCATGGAGCGCTCGCGGCGCCTGGTCGACATGATCCCCGGATTCGTCGAGGACGTGGAGAAGCTGGTGGACCGCAACCGCATCTGGCTCGACCGGAGCGTCGGCATCGCGGCCATCTCCGGCGAGGAGGCGGTTAACTGGGGCTGGACCGGACCCTGCCTGCGGGCGAGCGGCGTGCCGTACGACGTGCGCCGGGCCTATCCCTACGACCTCTATGACACGCTCGACTGGGACGTTCCGGTCCTCTACGGCGGCGACGTCTACGACCGCTACCGCATCCGGATGATGGAGATCCGCGAGTCGCTCAAGATCATCCGCCAGCTCCTCGACCGCGGCATGCCCGAGGGTCCGTACATCGTGGACGACCCGCACGTGGCCCTGCCGCCGAAGGACGCCGCCTACAACCAGATGGAGGCCATGATCTACCACTTCAAGCTGATCATGGACGGCATCCAGGTGCCGGAAGGCGAGCTCTACTCGATGGTGGAAGGGGCGAACGGCGAGCTCGGCTTCTACGCGATCAGCGACGGCACCGGCAAGCCCTACCGCCTCCATGCCCGGGGCCCGTGCTTCCCGATCTTCTCGGCCTTCCCGCGGCTGATCAACGGCGGGTCGCTCTCCGACTCGATCGTCTCCCTGGGCGGCCTGAACATCATCGCAGGAGAGCTTGAACGATGACCCAGCCCCTGACTTCGACACCGCGTCCGGTCCTGCGAGAGCCGCATCCGACCGAGGTAAAGCCCTACAAACCGGGGCTGGCCGAGAGGCTCTACCTGCCGCTCGTGGGCGGGCTGGTGGTCACCCTGAAGCACTTCGTGCGCAATCTCCTGGGCAAGAAGATGTACACCATCGAGTACCCGGAGAAGCGGCGCGATTACAGTCACCGGTTCCGCGGCCACCACATCCTCACCACCCGGCCCGACGGCTCGGTGCGGTGCGTGGCGTGTTACCTCTGCGCCGCGGCGTGCCCGGCCGAGTGCATCCACATCGAGGCCTCCGAGCACCCGGACGTCAACATCGAGAAGTACCCGGTGGTCTATGAGATCGACATGCTGCGCTGCATCTTCTGCGGCTACTGCGTGGACGCGTGCCCGGAAGAGGCCATCATCATGAGCAACAACTACGACATGGCCTACTTCACGCGCGAGCAGTCGATCGTCGGCAAGGGCGACCTGATGAAGCCGTTCACCTTCGACGAGAGCCAGTTGGGCTACCGCCCGAAGTTCCCGGAGGAGGACGCCAAGCGGTCCAGGATGCGGCGCGACGCGTTCGACATCGTGGCCGCCGCCAGGCGCGCGCAGGAGCTGGAAGAGACCGCCGGCCGCCGATGACCCTGGCCGGGCTTTTCGCCATCCAGGCGGAGCGCTCGCCCGAGGCCGACGCGGTCATCTTCGGCTCCGAGCGCTTCACCTATCTGGAGCTGGACCGCCGGTCCAACCGCCTCGCCCGGCATCTGAGCGGCCTGGGAGTCGGTCCGGGCGCCCTGGTGGGTGTCTGCCTCGAGCGTTCGGCGGGTCTCATCGTCACCCTCCTCGCCATCCTGAAGACCGGCGCGGCCTATCTCCCGATCGACCCCGCCTCTCCGGCCGAGCGCCTGCGCTGGATGCTCTGGATGCTCGCCGACACCGGCGTGCGGGTGGCGATCGACGAGGGAGCGCTCGACGCGGCGCCGCCCAGCCTGATCCGCGTACGGCTCGACCGCCTGGACCTTGACAGGGAGAGTGCGGAGCCGCTGGCGCCGGTCGGGACGGACGGGGACCTGGCCTATGTGATGTACACCTCGGGCTCCACGGGGCTGCCGAAAGGGGTGGCGATCGCCCAGCGGGGGATCGTCCAGAGGGTGATGGGGACCGATTACGTCTCCTTCGGACCGGAGGACCGCGTGCTCCAGGCCGCGACCCCGGCGTTCGACGCGTCCACGTTCGAGATCTGGGGCGCCCTCCTGAACTGCGCCTGCCTCGTCATTCTTCCGCGCGAGGTCTGCCTGGCGCCGCGCGAGCTAGCCGCGGCGCTGCGGCGGGAGCGGATCACGAAGATGTTCCTGACCACGGCGCTCTTCCACCAGGTGGCGGTGGAGGCGCCGGACTCCTTCCGCGGTATGGGCGACGTCTTCTTCGGCGGCGAGACGGCCAACCCGCGCCTCGTGCGCAGGGTGCTGGAGAGCGGCGGACCCGGCAGGCTGGTTCACATCTACGGCCCGACCGAGATCACGGTGGCGGCCACCTGGTACGTGGTTCGGGAGGTCCCCGCGGAGGCCCTGAGCGTGCCGATCGGCTGGGCCATGGCCCACACCGAGGTCCGGTTGGTGGACGAAGAGATCCTGCTGGGCGGCGCCGGTCTGGCGCTCGGCTACTGGGCGCGACCCGAGGCCACGGCCGAGGCGTTCGTGCCCGATCCTTTCAGCAAAACGCCTGGCGCGCGGCTGTATCGGACCGGCGACCTGGGGGCATGGCGCGACGGGGTGTTGGAGTTCCTAGGCCGCAAGGACCGCCAGGTGAAAATCCGCGGCTTCCGCATCGAGCCCGGCGAGATCGAGGCCGCGCTCTCGGCCCACCCGGCGGTTCGCCAGGCGCATGTGGCGGTGCGGCCGAACGCGGCCGGCGAGAACCACCTCGTCGGTTACGTGGTGGGGGAGGATCTGGACCGCGACGAGCTGCGGAGCTTCCTGGCCGACCGTCTGCCGGCCCATCTGGTGCCGTCCGCGTTGGTCGTGATCGACGCCCTGCCCGTCAATTTCAACGGCAAGCTCGATTTCGACCGGCTGCCCGATCCCGACCGCGAGAGCGCCGGCCTGCGCGAGCCCGTGGCGCCGCGGACGGAGATGGAGGCCCGGGTGGCGGAGATCTGGAGCGAGCTGCTCAAGGTGGAGACGCCGGGTGTCGACGACGACTTCTTCGCGCTCGGCGGCCATTCGCTCATGGCCGGCCGGCTGGTCACGCGGCTGCTCGACGAGCTGGGGGTCGAGCTGTCGCTGCGCGACGTCTTCGATCACCCCACCCTGGCCGCGTTCGCCGCGCGAGTGGAAGAGGTCATGGCGGGTGACTCTGAGGATTTGCGTATCTCCAATTGAACGCAACTCCCACCATGAGCCCTACCAACCCGACGGGGCGGTCACAAGCCGCCCCGACCCGCCTCTTCCTCGATGTCTTAAGCTGTGGCAGCATGGAGGGGTGAAATCCCGCCACGTCCTCTGGCTGGCCCTCTCCGCGGTCCTGCTCCTGGCCGGCCTCCGCGCCGGCTATGCCCAGCCCACCCCGGTGGGCCCGGTGATCCAGGTCAACACCACGACGAAGAGGGATCAACTCGCCCGCTCTGTGGCCGCCGACGCGGCCGGGCGTTTCGCCGTGGTCTGGACGGACGAGTGCGACCTCGACCCGGACGTCCCCTGCTCGGAGAGCCCGGACGGCAGCATCTCCGGCGTCTTCGGGCGCTGGTTCGACGCGTCGGGTCAGCCGGCGGGCGCGCAGGTCCAGCTCAACACCACGGCCGAGGGGTTTCAGGGTTCGCCGGACGTGGCGGTCGGCGCCGACGGGCGATTCTTCACGGTCTGGTGGAGCGAAGGCCGGATCCTGGGCCGGTTCTTCGACGCGACCGGCACGCCGCTCGGCGGCGAGGTGGTGCTGGTCGACGAGACGGCGGACCGATCCTCCTACTCCCCGTCTGTAGCGCCGTGGCCTGGCGGGGGCTATGCCCTGGCGTGGCTCCAGAGCTTCGCCCCCTCCTACACCACGGAGGTCCGGGTCCGCCGGCTGGACGCGGCCGGCCAACCTGTCTCCGATGCCGTGCGGGCCGATGCCGGAGAGGTGTCGATCTACGCAGGCCCCGACCTGGCCGTGGCGGAGGACGGCTCCCTGGCCGTGACCTGGCTGGCCTCCTCGCTCGATCCGATCCGGGCGCGCCTCCTCTCCTCGTCCCTGGAGCCGGTCGGTGCGGAGCTCCTCGTCGCGAAGATGGAGCCGGGGTGGGCCTCCTACAGCCCGGTGGTCGTGGCGCGGCCGGGCGGGGGCTTCCTGGTGGCCTGGGATGCCGACGGTGCGTTGGGGCATGACATTTTCGACCGGACGCTCGACGCCGACGGAGCCGCCGCCCGGCTCGGCGAGGTCGTCCGGGTCAGCGACGACGGCTTGTTCAACTTCGACGCCGCGCTCGTCCCCGATCCCTATGGCGGCCTCCTCGCGGCCTGGTCGCACGGCAGCTTCTTTTTTCCCGTTTCCCAACTGTACGGACGCCGGCTCGACGCCCGCGGAGAGCCCGCCGGTCCCGCTGCCCCGCTGGGAGTCGATGTAGCCGGGGCCATCTCCCGGGTGATTGCCGCCACCACGCCAAACGGGTTCGTCGTGGCTTGGACCTCCGATCCCGACGGAGGCCCCAGCCCGGACGGCGAGGGTACCGCGGTCCAGCTCCGGCGCTTTGTGGTCTCAGCCTCCGGAGAGGACCTCTGCCTGTTCGGGGCCGGCGGCTTCTCCTGCGACCTGCTGCGCGACGGCGGTGCCGACCTCGTTCTCGACTTCGGCTCGTCGGCGGACCGTCCCCTGATGGGCGACTTCGACGGCGATGGCCGCGACGATCCCTGCTTCTTCCAATCGGGCCGGTTCGCCTGCGACACGGACCGGAATGGCCTCGCGGACCTCGGCTTCGCGTTCGACCCCGGAGCCGGCGATCCCCTCCTGGGCGACGTCAACGGCGACGGGCGGGATGACGCCTGCTTCCATTCGGGCCGGCGCTTCCTGTGCGACACGGCGCGCGACGGCGGCACGGCCGAGCTGGTCGTCGCCTTCGGACGCGCGGCCGGCGACGTGCCGCTCCTGGGCGACCTGGACGGCGACCAGGACGACGAACCGTGCGTCTTCCGCGGCGGGCAGCTCCTCTGCGACCTCGCCCACGACGGCGGAGCGCCGGAGCTGACCCTGACCGTCGCCTTCTCCGGCACGCCTCTTCTGGGGGACATGGACGGCGACGGCCGCGACGACCTCTGCCTGGCCCGCGACGGGGTGCTGCGCTGCGATACCGCGCACGACGGTGGCGGGGCGGAGCTGGAGATCACCTACGATCCCGCCGCGGGAGTGCCGCTCCTGGGCAACGTGGACGGGTACGGAGTGAGCCGGCGGCCGAGTGCCGCGGCGCGGGTCGCTCCAGTCTCGGGCCAGGAGATCCAGATCAACACCTATACCGAGGGCCGGCAGTCCTACCCGGCCGTGGCCATGGACCGCCGCGGCAACGCCGTCGTGGTCTGGCAGGACGACGGCCCGGCCGGGCCCGGGCTCCAGGGCCGGATCTTCGGCCCCACCGGAGCCCCGCGCGGAGATCAATTCCTGGTGTCGAAGGTCGCCGAATGGCCCGAGGTGTCCTTGAGCAAGTCCGTGGCCCTCGACGGTTCCGGCTTCGTGGTGGCCTGGTCCGAGGGCCGGAGCAGCTATAAGCTCTTCTCGCGGGAGATGAAGCTCGACGGTTCGCCGGCCGGCCCGCCGTTCCAGCTTGCGGAGACGGGCTATGGGCGCATCGCGCTCGGCCCCGACGGCCGCTTCCTCCTTGTCTGGCTCGACGCGAAAGGGATGTTCGCGCAGCTCCGGGAGCGCAGCGGAAGGCCTGCGGGCGACCGCGTGACGCTGGCGGGTCCCGAGAACTGGCCCGCCGTCGCCCGCCATGGCGACGCGGGCTACGTCGTGGTCTGGGATGGATTGGACAACAGAATCCTGGGCGTGTTTGTGGACGCGGCCGGCCGCCCGTCGGGCCAGCCGTTCCTCGTGGCCGGCGGGCAGCAGAACGTCGACTCGGCCGAAGTGGCCTCGGCGCCGGACGGCCGTTTCGTGGTGAGCTGGGTGTGCGACTCCCCTGCGGCCGTGTACGCCCGCTCCTTCGGAGCTTCGGGTGCGCCGCTCACGCCGGTCCTCCAGGTTCTAGGACCGCACAGCAGCGGAGGAAGCGGTGACTTGTCGGTCGCGATGGATGCCGAAGGCAAGTTCCTGGTGATCTGGAACCAGTACGACCAGATCCAGGAGCGGGACGACGGCAACGTCTACGGCCGGCGCTACGAATCGTCCGGAGCCCCGGCGGGAGGACCTTTCCGGGTGTCCCTCTTCGTGCCGGGCACACAGCTCTGGCCCGCGGTGGCCGCGGGCCCTGCCGGCGACTTCTTCGCCGCCTGGGCCACCGATCCCGGGTGGGCCCGTGCCCCCGCGCAGGACGGCAGCGATTCCGGCATCTTCGGCCGCCGCCTGCCCTGGGCACGGCCCGGTTCCGACCCGTGCGCCTTTAGCCCCGCCGGCTTCGCCTGCGACACGGCCCACGACGGCGGCCAGGCCGAACTGGTCCTCCCCTTCCACGGCGCCCAGGACGACCGGCCCCTGTTCGGCGATCTGGACGGCGACGGCCGCGACGACCCCTGCCTGTTCCACGCCGGCACCTTCCTGTGCGATACGGCCCACGACGGCAATCCCGCTCCGGGCATCGTCTACGGCCAGGCCGGGGACGTGCCGCTCCTGGCCGACTTCGACGGCGAGGGCCGCGACGACGCCTGCGTGCGGCGGGGAACCTGGTTCCTCTGCGACACCGCGCACGACGGCGGCGGTAATTTGGAGATGGGGGAGATGGCGATCAGCTTCGGAGATGCCGCCGACCTGCCGCTCGTCGGCGACGTGGACGGTGACGGCGACGACGACCCCTGTGTGCGCCGGGGCGCCACCTTCCTCTGCGACACGGTCCACGACGGCCTGGACGCGGAGGTCTCGATCTCCTTCGGCAAGCCCGGAGATCCGGCGCTCCTGGGGGACCTGAACGGCGACGGCCGCGCCGATCCGTGCGTCATCCAGGGCGGACGGCTGCTCTGCGACACCGCGCACGACGGCGGTCAGGCGGAGCTGAGCGTCCGCTTCACCCTGCCCGGCGTGCCGCTCCTGGGGGACGTGGACGGGCTCTGAGCCCGCCTCTTCCTTCAAGGCTTAAGCTGTGGCAGCATAAAGGGGTGAAATCCCGGCACGTCCTCCGGCTGACCCTCCTCTCCGCGGTCCTGCTCCAGGCCGGCCTCCGCACCGGCTACGCCCAGCCCACCCCGGTGGGCCCGGTGATCCAGGCCAACACCACGACCGAAGGGAATCAGTTCGATCCCTCGGTGGCCGCCGACCCGGCCGGCCGCTTCGCCGTGGTCTGGATGGATGAATGCGCGCCCGACCCGGACAGCCACTTCCCGTGCTCGAACCCGAGCCCGGACGGCGACAGCACGGGCGTCTTCGGCCGCTGGTTCGACGCCCTGGGCCAGCCCGCGAGCCCGCAGGTCCAGCTCAACACCACGGCCGCCGGACGCCAGGAGCTGCCGGACGTGACGGTCGGCGCCGACGGGCGGTTCTTCGCGGTCTGGGGGAGCGAGGGGCGGGTCGTGGGCCGCTTCTTCGACGCGGCCGGCACGCCGCTCGGCGGCGAGATCGTGATCAGCGATCAGCTCCACAACTTCGCGCCCTCCGTGGCGCCGTGGCCCGGCGGGGGCTACGCGGTCGCCTGGCGCCGGTCGCCGGCCTCCAATCCCTTCGGTCAGCCCCGGGAGGTCTGGCTGCGCCGGCTGGACGCCGCCGGAAGCCCTGTCTCCGCCGAGGTGCGGGCCGACGCCGGAGGGGTGGAGATCCGCGAAGGGCCCGACGTCGTGGTGGCGGATGATGGTTCCCTGGCCGTGGCCTGGCAGACCGCCTCGCTCGGCTCGTCCGAAGCGGACTGGCGGATCCGGGCGCGCCTCTTCACGTCCGCCCTGGCGCCGGTCGGTCCGGAGCTTCTCGTGGACAATCACGTGATCGGCGGCTGGTACGCCTACAGCCCGGTGGTCGTGGCACGGCCGGGCGGAGGCTTCCTGCTGGCCTGGGAGGCCGACAACGCATTCGGGCATGACATCTTCGACCGGACGCTCGACGCCGACGGCGCCGTCGCCCGGCTCGGCGAGATCGTCCGGGTCAGCGACGGCCGGTTCAACACCGACGTCGCGGTCGTCCCCGATCCCCGAGGCGGCTTCCTCGCGGTCTGGTCGTACTATGACAACGTCAACCCCATTTACTACCTGGACAGCCGGAGGCTCGACGCGCAGGGCGTCGTCGTCGGCCCCGTCGACCAGCTCGGCGTCGATACGACCTCGACAATCGCCCAGGTGGCCGCCGCCACCACGCCGATCGGGTTCGTCGTGGCCTGGGCCGGGGGAGGGGACGGCGACGGCTACTCGGTCCATCTCCGCCGGTTCGTCATCTCGGCGACCGGCGCGGAAGTCTGCCTGTTCGGCGCCGGAGGCTTCGGCTGCGACCTGCTGCGCGACGGCGGCGCCGACCTCGTCCTCGGCTTCGGCTCGCCCCCGGACCGCCCGCTGCTGGGCGACTTCGACGGCGACGGCCGCGACGATCCCTGCGTCTTCCGGTCGGGTCGCTTCCTCTGCGATACGAACCGCGACGGCTCCGCGGACGTCGACCTCGGGTTCAACCCCGGAGCCGGCGACCCGCTCCTGGGTGACGTCAACGGCGACGGCCGGGAGGACGCCTGCTTCCACTCCGGCCGCCGGTTCCTCTGCGACACGGCGCGCAACGGCGGCACGGCCGAGCTGATCGTCGCCTTTGGCCGGGCGGCCGGAGACGTGCCGCTCCTGGGCAATCTGGACGGCGACCGCGACGACGAGCCGTGCGTCTTCAGAGGCGCTCAGCTCCTCTGCGACCTCGCCCATGACGGCGGAGCGCCGGAGCTGGTTCTGACCGTCGTCTTCTCCGGCACGCCGCTCCTGGGAGATGTGGACGGCGACGGCCGCGACGACCTCTGTCTGGCAGCCGACGGGGTGCTGCGATGCGACACCGCGCACGACGGCGGCGGGGCCGAGCTGGAGATCCCCTACGATTCCGCCGGGGGCGCGCCGCTCCTGGGCAACGTGGACGGGTACTGACCATGAGCCGCCGATCGATCGTCACCGCCGCGCTCCTCCTGTTGGCTCTCCCGCTCCTGGCCGCCGATTCGGGCCAGGAGATCCGGATCAACACCCACACCCAGGGTCAACAGTACTTTCCGGCCGTGGCCATGGACCGCCATGGCAACTCCGTCGTGGTCTGGCAGGGCGACGGCCCGGCCGGGCTCGGCATCTACGGCAGGCTCTTCGACCGGACCGGCGGTCCGCGCGGAGATCAATTCCTGGTGGCGAAGGCCACCCTCCCCGAGCTGCTCTGGGGCGAGTCCGTGTCGCTCGACGAGATCGGCTTCGTGGTCGCCTGGGCCGAGACCAGCAAGGATGGCCAGCGCCGGCGGCTCTTCGCGCGGGCGATGCGGCTCGACGGCACGCCCGCGGCCCGGCCGGTCGAGCTGGGGCAGGCCGGCTATGGCGACATCGTGCTGGCCCCCGATGGCCGCTTCCTCCTCGTCACGTACGACGCGGACGGGATGTTCGCGCAGCTCCGGGAGCGCAGCGGAGAGCCCGCGGGCGACCGCGTGCTGCTCGCAAATCCCGGAGGCCTGCCTGTCGTCGCCCGTCATGGCGCCGCGGGCTACGTCGTGGCCTGGGCGGTGCCGAACAGCCGGGTGCAGGCCCTCTTCCTGGACGCGGCCGGCCATCCGTCGGGCGAGCCGATCCTCGTGGCCGACGGGCAGGAGAACATAGGTGGAACCGCCCTCGCTTCGGCGCCGGACGGCCGTTTCGTGGTGAGCTGGCTGTCCTACACCCTCGCAGGCGTGTTCGCCCGGCCCTTCGGAGCCTCGGGCGCGCCGCTCACTCCCGTCCTCAAGGTCGGTGGGGAAGGCACAACGGGGGACGGCAACACATCGGTTGCCATGGACGCCGAGGGCCGCTTCCTGGTGGCCTGGACCCAGTATGAGCAGCTCGGCGCGCTGGACGACGGCAACGTCCACGGCCGGCGCTACGAGGCCTCGGGAACTCCGTCGGGGGGGCCGTTCCGGGTCTCCGTCCACCTGCCGGGCACCCAGAACTTCGGCTCGGTCGCGGCCGGGCCGTCCGGCGACTTCCTCGCCGCCTGGGTGACCGGTCCCGGCTCGTTCTATGCCGATCCGCAGGACGGCAGCGGAGCCGGCATCTTCGGGCGCCGCCTGGCCTGGGCGCGTCCCGGCGCCGACCCGTGCGCCTTCGGGCCCGACGGCTTCGCCTGCGACACGGCCCACAACGGCGGCAAGGCCGAGCTGGTCATCCCCCTCCACCCCTCCCAGGCGTACTGGGGACTGCTTGGCGACCTGAACGGCGACGGCCGCGACGACCCCTGCCTGTTCCACGACGGGATCTTCCTGTGCGACACGGCCCACGACGGCGATCCGACGGGGCCCGGCGATAGTCCGGCGATCGTCTTCGGTGGGGAAGAAGATGTCCCCCTGATGGCCGACTTCGACGGCGAAGGCCGCGACGACCCCTGCGTGCGGCGGGGGACCTGGTTCCTGTGCGACACCGCGCACGACGGCGGTAATTCGGAGATGGCGGCGGAGATGGCGATCAACTTCGGCGAGACCGGCGACGAGCCGCTCGTGGGCGACGTGGACGGCGACGGCGACGACGACCCCTGCGTGCACAGTCCCCGGGAGCCGGTCTTCCTCTGCGACACCGTCCACGACGGCCAGGGCGCGGAGGTTGTGATCTCCTTCGGCAAGCCTGGAGATTTTGCGCTCCTGGGCGACCTGGACGGCGACGGCCGCGACGACCCGTGCGTCATTCGTGGAGATCGTCTGCTCTGCGACACCGCGCACAACGGCGGCAAGGCGGAGCTGAGCCTGCGCTTCACCCTTCCCGGCTATCCGCTCCTGGGGAACGTGGACGGGCTCTGAGCCCGCCCCACCCTCCGGGGTGGCGGGGCCGGCCCGTCGAGTCTGGTAAGATCGCAGCACGATCCCGGCAATAGAGCTCCGGGTTTTACCTGTTTCCCTGAAGGGGTCTGGTCCCATTCCCATACCCAGAAGAGAGGATCATGAGCACGACGGTCGCAGAAAACGAGAGACGTGACGTCGCCCTCGAAAAGCTGGACGAGGTGGTCATCCGCTTCGCCGGCGACTCCGGCGACGGTATGCAGATGACGGGTACCCAGTTCACGAACACGTCGGCGATGATCGGCAACGACTTGTCGACCCTGCCCGACTTCCCGGCCGAGATCCGCGCGCCCGCCGGCACGCTGCCCGGAGTCTCGGCGTTCCAGGTCCGCATCGCCGACTACGACATCCACACCCCGGGCGACGCGCCCGACGTGCTGGTAGCCATGAACCCGGCGGCGCTCCGGAAGGAGCTCAAGGACCTGAAGCCGAACGGGGTCGTCATCATCAACACCGACGAGTTCAACGAGCGCAACTTCGCCCGCGCCGGCTACACCTCCAATCCGCTGGAGGACGGCAGCCTGTCGAGCTACCGCGTGTTCCAGGTGGCTCTCACCACCATGAACCGCCGCACGCTGGAGGGGAGCGGCCTCGACAACAAGTCGATGGACCGCTGCAAGAACATGTTCGCCCTCGGCATGTGCTACTGGCTGTTCAGCCGGCCGCTCGACAACACCATCACTTGGCTGAACCAGCAGTTCGCCAAGAAGCCCCAGATCGCCGAGGCCAACGTCAAGGTCCTCAAGGCGGGCTGGAACTACTGCGACATCACCGAGGCCTTCCACACCCGCTACGAGGTGCCGGCGGCGGCCCTGGAGCCCGGCCTGTACCGCAACATCACCGGCAACACCTCGCTGGCCCTCGGCCTCGTGGCCGCCAGCCGGCGCAGCGGCCTGCCGCTCTACCTCGGCGCCTACCCGATCACCCCGGCCTCGGACGTGCTGCACGAGCTGGCGAAGTTCAAGAACTTCGGCGTCGTCACCTTCCAGGCCGAGGACGAGATCGCGGCGGTCTGCGCGGCGATCGGCGCCTCGTTCGGCGGCGCCCTGGGCGTGACCGCCTCGTCGGGCCCGGGCATCGCGCTCAAGTCCGAAGCCATGAACCTGGCGGTGATGACCGAGCTGCCGCTGATCGTCTGCGACATCCAGCGCGGCGGCCCCTCCACGGGCCTGCCGACCAAGACCGAGCAGGCGGACCTGCTGCAGGTGATGTTCGGCCGCAACAGCGAGTCGCCCATGCCGATCCTCGCCCCGTCCTCGCCCAAGGACTGCTTTGAAACGGCCCTGGAGGCGGTGCGGATCGCAATCAAGTACATGACGCCGGTGGCGGTCCTTTCGGACGGCTACATCGCCAACGGCTCAGAGCCGTGGAGGCTGCCCCGGGTCGAGGACCTGCCCGACCTGCGCACCGAGTTCCGCACCGATCCCGTAGGATTCAAGGCGTACGAGCGCGATCCCGAGACCCTGGCGCGGCCGTGGGCCATCCCGGGCACCCCGGGCCTCGAGCACCGCATCGGCGGCATCGAGAAGGAAGAGGTCACGGGCAACGTCTCCTACGACCCGAAGAACCACGAGCGGATGGTCAACCTGCGGGCGGAGAAGGTGGCGCGCATCGCCGCCGACATCCCGCCGCTCCAGGTGCATGGCGACGACAGCGGCGAGCTGCTCGTCCTGGGCTGGGGCTCGACCTCCGGCGCCATCACGGGCGCGGTCAACACCGCGCGCAAGATTGGCATGAACGTCAGCCGCGCCCACCTGCGCTACCTGAACCCGTTCCCGGCCAACCTGGGCGAGGTGCTGTCGCGCTTCGACAAGGTGATGGTGCCGGAGATGAACCTCGGCCAGCTCGCGCTGCTGCTGCGGGCCCGCTACCTCAAGGACGTGATCTCCTTCTCCAAGGTCCAGGGCCAACCCTTCCACCGGCAGGAGATCTTCCAAAAGATTCAAGAGATTCTGGAGCTGAACGCCCATGTCCACTGAGACCGCCACCCTGACGAAGAAGGACTTCCAGAGCGACCAGGAGGTCCGCTGGTGCCCTGGCTGCGGCGACTACGCCATCCTGTCGGCCGTGCAGTCGGTGTTCCCCGAGCTGGGAATCCCCAAGGAGAATTTCGTGGTCGTGTCGGGGATCGGCTGCTCGAGCCGTTTCCCGTACTACATGAACACCTTCGGCTTCCACTCGATCCATGGCCGCGCCCCGGCGGTGGCCACCGGCCTCAAGATGGCCCGCCCCGAGCTGGAGGTCTGGATCGCGACCGGCGACGGCGACGCCATGTCGATCGGCGGCAACCATCTCATTCATACCCTGCGGCGCAACGTCGGCGTGAAGATCCTGATGTTCAACAACCGGATCTACGGCCTCACCAAGGGCCAGTACTCGCCGACCAGCGAGCTGGGCAAGCGCACCAAGTCGACCCCGGTCGGCTCCGTGGACTACCCGTTCAACCCGCTCTCGCTGGCGCTCGGCGCCGGCGCCACCTTCGTGGCCCGCAGCGTGGACATCTTCCAGTCCCACCTGCGCGAGACCCTGCACCGCGCCGCGCAGCACAAGGGCACGGCCTACGTCGAGATCTATCAGAACTGCAACATCTTCAACGACAAGGCCTTCACCTACATGACGGAGAAGGAGGCGAAGGACGAGAACGTCCTCTACCTCCAGCACGGCAAGCCCCTGGTCTACGGCAAGAACAAGGACAAGGGCATCCGGATGAACGGCACCCACATGGAGGTGATCCAGCTTGGGAACGGCCTGACCGCGGACGACTGCCTGGTCTGGGACGAGAGCCTGGACAACCCGGCCACGGCCTTCCTCGCGGCGCAGCTCCTGCCTCCGCACTTCCCGACGGCCCTGGGCGTCTTCCGCGCCGTGGACATGCCGAGCTACGAAGAGCGGGTCACCGACCAGATGCGCCAGGAAACCGACCGCAAGGGCGTCGGCAAGCTGGAGGACCTCCTCAAGAGCGGCGACACCTGGGTGGTTCCGGAATCGCAGGCGGTGAGCTGAGGCTCTCCACCTCTCGTTCCGAAGAAAGCGGCCGGCGCAAGCCGGCCGTTTTTCTTGGATCACGACGCCCGGGCCACGAACCGCGCCGGCTCGGCCGGCTGGACGCCCGTTTCATAGCGCCGCCGGATGCTCGAACCGAGCTTCCGCACGTCCGCGCCGTAGACGTGGAGCGAGATGGCGAGGCTCGGGCCGGGATTGATCACGCAGTGGATGTCTCCCGGCGGGGTGAGGGCCTCGACCGTGCCGACGCCGTTGCGCGACAGGCCGGCCGGCAGCAGGCAGCTTACGCCGTCCACCTCGCTCATCGAGTACTGGATGCCCAGCTCCTGGCCTTGGTGGACGCCCACCACGCACCAGGAGACGTGATCGTGGACCGGCGTGGACTGCCCGGGCAGCCAGACCAGGGCCACGATGGAGAAGCTGCCATCCTCTGCCACGTAAAGGACGTGCTGGCGGTAGCGGTCGGGGTCGGGCTCGCATTGGGAAGGGAGCAGAAGATCGGGGTTGCCCAGGAAGGGCTGGAGCACCGCCGCGACCCGGTCCGCAACGCTCTCCGGGTCGGCTCGGCGCACCGCGAACTGCACACGCTGCACCAGGACATTCAGGTAGGGGCTTTCACACGCAGGGTTGCTCTTCGAGTCCACAATGTCCTCCTCTCTCGTCCTCGTCTCCGCGAGAGTAGAGGCCAGGGGTGACAAAGTCGGTAACAGGCGGGTTCGATTTCAGGGACAGCCCGCCGCCTCTTTCCACTTGGGCACGTTCACGCCCTTCACGAGGAGCCACAGGCAGAGCGAGAGCTCCGCGATGAAAGCCGGCAGCAGGATGGCGGGAAACAGCTTAGCCGCGAACGCGGGAGCGAGGAGCAGCGCAAAACTGTTCGTCAGATAGCTCAAGCCGGCAAGCGCCATCAGGATACCCAGGATCCTGGGCAGATAGCCCGACCGGAAGATCAGGTATCCGAGGACGAGGCACGTGAAACCGAAGAAGATGAGTGCCACGCCAAAGCCATAGTCATGTGTCTTGACAGCCAGGTAGGCGAGAGCCTGTCGTTGCTGCAATGTCAGGGCATTCAGGTAGCCCGCGTCCCCCAGGAAAAACAGGGCTGTCAGGAGATTCAGCTTGTTGGCCACCGCGACCGCGCTCTGCATCAGGTTGAACAGCACCGCGAGCAGAGCGAGATTTCTGTGGACCGGCCGGAGCAACACATAAAAGATCAGCATGAGAGGGACGTCGCACACGTGCATGATCAGGTCGCCGGCCACGCCAATGCGCCAGAGAGACGGAGAGGCCATGATGTTGTTGGCCGTGGCTGCCGCGTCGCCCGACACGACGAGCGCGCCTCGAATGAACAGCTCGCCGAGGCTGCCGGCGACGATGATGATCAGGTACAACACTCCGCCGATCCGTGCGTAAACCTGGGGCGAGGTTTCAGCGCTGCGATTGTCCATCTCCTTGTCCTCCAACTTCCAGGTACGCCGAAAGGACAGGATGCTTACGGTAGAGCCGAAAGAGACCTGTAACGTTCTCCGGCTTCGCGACTCTGTATGGGCGAAGGAGGAAGTTCCGATGCCTACGACAGAACATGGCTTGAATCTCGAATCGCTGTACCGCCCCCTGTGGCTGACCTATGGACTGGTCCCGCTGCTCGCGGGCCTCGACAAGTTCCTCAACCTGCTCACCGACTGGCCGAAATACCTGAGCCCGTGGATCGCCGGCCGGCTGCCCGTCTCGGCCGAGACCTTCATGCATGCCGTGGGGATCATCGAGATCGTGGTCGGTCTCCTGGTGCTCACGCGCTGGACACGCCTCGGGGCCTGGATCGCCGCCGCCTGGCTCGTCCTGATCGCGGTCAACCTCGCCACGATGGGGCTGTTCGACATCGCCGTCCGGGATCTCGCGATGGCGGTCGGCGCCTACACGCTCGCCCGACTGGCCGAGCTACGGCATGAGGCGCCCTCGGCGGTGCCGTCGAGTCTGAGGGAGAGCCGGGCGTAGACTCGCCTTCGTCAGGCTTCGAGCTTCTTGTTTTCGTGCTCCGCCCGCAGGTTTGCCAGTTCCTCCTCCAGGCGGCTGCGAGCGGCGGCTTCTTCCTTGGCCTTCCGCTCGGCTTCTTCTGCTCTATGCTCAGCAACTTGCCTTGCGGCGGCTTCTTGCTCGGCCTTCCGCTCGGCTGCTTCGATGGCGGCATCCTTTTCAGCAGTCCAGAGGAGCTTCTCGCCCGTGCGGGAATCGATCAGCCGGAGGTTGAGCTTCTCGGGCTGGAGGCGCAGGTTGGTGATCCGGCTGAGCAGCGAGCCGTCCGGTTCCTGGGCGAGGCGGAGATAGTGTCCCTGCTCCAGGCGGTAGCCCTGGAGGCGTGGATGCAGATAGTCACCTGTGGGATCGAAGAGAACGTACTCGGCAACCCCCAGGCGCTGATAGAGGTTCTTCTTCGTGGTCATGTCCTCTCGACGAGTCGAGTTGGAGGTGACCTCGATCACGAAGTCCGGAGGCTTCCCCTCTTCCCAAAGCTTGTAGAGGGGCCGGTCCCACTTTCGGATACCCCGGACCAGGACCATGTCCGGGGAGACCGAGGCACGGGGGTTGCCCTGTTCGTAATAGAGCAGGAAGTTGCCTCCGGCCCAGACGCGGGGCTCGTCCACATAGCGCCGCTCCAGGGCCGCGATGAGATCGGCCATCACCTTCCGATGCAGGTTCGATTCGGCCATGGGACGGCCGTCGGAGGTGGGGTACTCGATCTCCTCATCGCGCAGCGGCATCGCGGCCATGGGCAACCTCCTTCCCCGACGGTTGCGGGATCAGAGCACGAAACCGCCGGAGTGCAAGTCGAGGATAGCACATGTCC
>DATANP010000248.1:0-4002 GCA_036266195.1 Thermoanaerobaculia bacterium
CCGGGTCCCATCGGGGGAGGCGTACGAGACCAGCGGCCCTTCGCTGCCGGCGACGATCGCATCGGCCCTGCCATCTCGGTCGAGATCCCCCAGGGCATTGCCACAGGGGCATTGAGGGCTGTCCGGGGCGATCACCGTGCGGACGAAGGCGATGTCCTCAGCCCGGCCCGGAGCTGGCGCGACGAGAAGCAGGAGTCCGAGAACGCCACCCCATCGCCACATGCGCACGAGTATACGCGCTGCTCAAACGGCTCGCGCGACCAGAACCAACCCGGCCGCGATGGCGACGGCCCCGGTCGCTCGCGCGACGCGCTCACCAGCCGGTGCGAGACGTTCGGCGGTGATGGCGGCCCCCACGGCCGCCATCGCGCGGAGGTCCATGACCCCGATGACCAGGAGGATCGACATCAGGCCGGCACAGCACTGGCTGCAGTGGAGCCCAAGGCGCAGACCCTGTCGCCAGGCCGAGCCGGCGTCGGTGGGCAGAGCACGGCAGGCCCGGCAACAGGCAAGGTGGCGCGCCTTCCACGCGCTGAATTGAAACGCGCCGGCGAGGAGGACGACCACACCGGCCGCGATCGGAACGGCGCGCGCCAGCGCCGGATGTTGCATCTCGGCGTCCGCCAGCGCGATGCCCAGCGGAAACGCGGCCATTCCGATCATGGTCCAGACGAAGAAGTACCCTACACCCACGAGCGCAGTCAGCCGACCGAGCCGCGTCCCGCCTTGCCTTGCAACGGACTCACGACAGCGCCACAGCATTGGGACCAGGGACGGCAGCTTCATCGCCACCATCATCAGGACCCACATGGCGAGGAACGAAGCCGCGGCGCCGGGCCACGTCTGTCCGGGCATCCGCATCCAGGCCATCGACATCGTCCAGCCGCCGGTCATCGGCATCCCGCCCGACATGGACGCGCACCAGATGATCGTTCCCGCCGTGCTCGCCGTGAAGAGCAGCGCCGAAACGCCGAGGAAGGCTTGCTGAGAGGCTCGTTCGGTGTTCATGTCGCTCAGGCCTTGTTGTACTCGTCGTGCCGGCGCCACCAGATGCCCGATTCGTTGCGCCCCTTGGGCGCGCGGTCGAGCCACGGGTACATGCCCCACAGGGCGTCCAGTCCGCGCGAATAGGTGGAATACGTGTGATAGAGGGCGCCGTCCTCCAGCGCGAACGCGCTCATGCCCGGCCTCTCGCTCGTGTACGTGGGCACGTTGACGCCGACCCCGGCTGCGAGCTCGCCGACCGGTCCCTCGCCGGCGTTCGGGGGCAACGGGCGCGCCTGGCGGTAGTTGTATTCGAAGCCCCCCTCGCGCTGTTGCGCCTCAGTGAACCCGACGTTGAAGTCGGAGTTGAAGTCGCTGCCGTGCGAGGACGCCCAGGGGAACGTCCACCCCATCCGCCGCTTGTATTCCTCCAGCTTCGCGAGCGGCGCCCGCGACACCGCCCAGAGCATGACGTCATGATTGGCCAGATGAGTCACAAAGCCGTTGAAGCCGTCCGCGATCGACGAGCAGGACGGACAGCCCGCCTTGTAGTCAGGGCCGAACATGAAGTGGTAGACGAGCAGTTGCGAGCGCCCACGGAAGAGGTCTGCCAGTGAGGCCGTCCCCTCGTCGGTGTCGAACCGATACTCCTTGTCGATCCGGACCCATGGCAGCTCCTGTCGCCGTTGCGCCAGTTCGTCGCTGCGCCGCGTGAGCTCCTTCTCCGCCTGGAGCAGATCGAGCCGCGCCGCCAGCCATTCTTCCCGTGTCCCGGTCGTATGCATTGTCATCGCTGTCATCTCCTTTCGGGTGTCCGTCACCCTGGGTCGTCGTTCGTGAAAGAATCTAAACGTGGATGACCGGACCCTGGGAGTGACAAATATGACGGGATTCGGATGGACTCGCTGATCACCGCCGCGGCGCGCGCTCTCGCCGCGGGCGATCCCCTGGGTGCACTGAAGCGGGTCGCCCTGCGCGACGACGCACCGGCTCTCGCGCTGCGAGGCATCGCGATGGCGCAGCTCGGCGATCTCGACCGGGCGAAGGCTCTCCTGCGCAGGTCTGCGCGCGCCTTCGGTCCGAAAGAGGCGGTGGCCCGCGCGAGGTGCGTCGTCGCCGAGGCCGAGATCGCCCTCGCCTCGCGCGACCTGGGCTGGCCTGCAAAGGCGCTCGACGCGGCACGGGCGACGCTCGAAGAGCACGGCGACCGCGTCAACGCCGCGCATGCGCGGCTCCTCCAGGTCCGGCGCCTCCTCCTGATCGGACGCATCGACGAGGCCGAGCGCACGCTCGCCGACCTCGATCCCTCGCCCTTCCCTCCCGCGTTCAGGACCGCTCATGAGCTGGTGGTCGCGGGAATCGCCATGCGCCGCCTCCGGGCGAAGGAGGCGCGGGCCGCGCTCTCCCGGGCCGAGCACACGGCGCGGCACGCACGAATCCCCGCGCTGACAGCGGAAGTCGAAAGCGCCATCCTCGTCCTGGGCACGCCGGCTGCGCGCCTGCTTGCGAAGGACGGGGAGCGCCTTCTCCCGCTCGACGAGGTCGAAGATCTGCTGGCCTCGAAAACCTTTATCGTGGACGCCTGCCGTTATGTCGTGCGGGACGGGAGCAAGCTGGTATCGCTCGCAACGCGCCCGGTGTTGTTCGCGCTCGCCCGCGCGCTGGGCGAAGCGTGGCCGGGAGACGTATCACGGGATGTGCTCATCGCACGCGCCTTCGGGTCGAAGCTCACCGATGAATCCCATCGCGCGCGGTTGCGGGTCGAAGTCGGACGGCTTCGGAAGGAGCTTCGGACGCTGGCCGACATCCGCGCCACGAAGCGTGGTTTTGCGCTGGCGCCGCGCCGTGCACAGGAGGTCGCCGTGCTGGCGCGGCCCGTCGAAGACGAGCATGCGGCGGTGCTCGCCTTTCTGGCCGATGGCGAATCCTGGCCGAGCTCGGCCCTGGCCCTTGCGCTGGGAACGAGCCAGCGCACCGTGCAGCGGGCGCTCGAATCGCTCGCGGCAGCCGGCAAGGTGCAGCCGTTCGGCCGCGGGAGAGCCCTGCGCTGGATGACTCCGCCCGTGGCGGGATTCGCGACGACTTTGTTACTCCCGGCTCCTCTGCCGATTGACTAGGATGGACGCATGAATAGATCAACCGCCGAAATCGTCCGTGAGTATGGTCCCTTCCCGGGTGGCGAGCACGTGCATGGAGTCACCTATGACGGCCACAACATCTGGTTTGCCGCTGGAGAAACGCTGAACGCCGTCGATCCCGCGAGCGGGGATATCCTGCGCTCGATCGACGTCGCGGCGCATGCGGGAACGTCCTTCGACGGCCAGCACCTGTTTCAACTTGCCGAGGACCGCATCCAGAAGATCGATCCGAAGACCGGCCGCGTGCTCGCCACCATCCCGGCGCCCGGCGGAGGCGGAGACTCGGGGCTCGCGTGGGCCGAAGGGACGCTCTGGGTCGGCCAGTACCGGGACCGGAAGATCCATCAGATCGATCCCGAGACCGGAGCGATCCTTCGCACGATCGAATCCAACCGCTTCGTCACCGGGGTCACCTGGGTCGACGGAGACCTATGGCACGGCACCTGGGAAGGTGACGAGAGCGAGCTCCGCAGAGTCGATCCCCGAACGGGAGAGGTCCTGGAGAGCCTGGAGATGCCGCCCGGAGTGGGCGTTTCCGGGCTCGAATCCGATGGCGGCGATCAGCTCTTCTGCGGAGGTGGAAAGAGCGGAAGGGTGAGGGCCGTCCGCCGGCCAAAGCGATCAACCTGAATGCGAGATCGAGCTCATCCACCGGCAACACCACATCCAGGACATCGCCCCGCAGAAGCACGACGGTCCGCCCCATAGGTGCCGACCGATTCTACGAGGCACTTTTACCCAGCACCTATTGGGGATCACATCGGATTCGCGGGCTCGCTCGGGTTCACCTGGCCGCGGCACGAACACGTCACTGTCCCAATCACCAGCAATCCGGTTGCCGATCCGACTTGCACGGAGCCGTTGTTGCTGACAACTGCAG
>DATANP010000249.1:0-8315 GCA_036266195.1 Thermoanaerobaculia bacterium
TGGGTGGGCGGGAGATGGGAGAGGGGGACAGGGGGTGAGGTTCTTTGGTCTACAATCCCGCCTCATGAACCGGATGCCCAAGATCCTCTGGCTGCTCCTCCTGTTCCCGATCTTCGCCGGCCTCATGGCCGCCCAGCCTCCTGAATCCAACGACAAGGCGGATGTGATTCTGACCCGGGACGGTGGTCCCAGGTGGTCCCTGGCCATCCATGGCGGCGCCGGGACGATGCCGAAGAACATCCCGGAGGCCGAGAAGGAGGCCTATCTCAAGTCGCTCCGGGCCGCCCTGGACGTCGGCCGCAAGGTGCTGGCCGGGGGCGGGACCAGCCTGGACGCGGTGGAGAAGGTGGTGCGTACGCTGGAGGACGATCCCCTGTTCAACGCCGGCAAGGGGGCGGTGTTCACCCACGACGGCAAGAACGAGCTGGACGCCGCGATCATGGATGGCCGCGACCTCTCCTGCGGGTCGGTGGCGGGGCTCCACACGGTCAAGAATCCGATCTCGCTCGCCCGGCTGGTGATGGAGAAGTCGCCGCACGTGTTCATGGTGGGTGAGGGGGCGGAGAAGTTCGCGGACGAGATGAAGGTCGAGCGGGTCGATCCCAAGTACTTCTTCACCCAGAAGCGCTGGGACCAGCTCCAAGAGGCCCTGCGCAAGGAGAAGGAGGAGGCCAAACCCAAGGGAACCGTTGGGGCGGTGGCGCTCGACGTCCACGGCAATCTGGCGGCGGCCACCTCGACGGGCGGGATGACGAACAAGCGGTTCGGCCGGCTCGGGGACGTGCCGGTGATCGGCGCGGGCACCTACGCGAACAACCGGACGTGCGCCATCTCGGCCACGGGCTGGGGCGAGCAGTTCATCAAGCACACGGTGGCGCACGACATCTCGGCTCTGATGGAGTACCGCGGGATGACGCTCCAGCAGGCGGCGGACGAGGTCATCCATCGGAAGCTCCAGAAGGACGACGGCGGAGTCATCGGCGTGGCGCACGACGGCTCGATCGCTCTGGTGTTCAACTCGGAGGGGATGTACCGGGGCGCGGCGGACTCGAACGGACGGTTCGACGTCGCGATCTGGGAGTAGGTTCAGAGCCTGAAGCCGGAGACTCTCTCGAGGGCGAGGATCGGGGCGGTGATCCCGCCGAAGAGATTCTCTCCAAGGGTCACCGGCTCGGCGCCGACTTCCAGGGCTCCCGAGAGGAGGGTCCGCAGATCGTCTTCCCAGACCAGGTCGGGCAGCGCGGCTCCGAGCCTGCCGCCTTCGATCCGGCGCACGCCCCGGGCGATGGCGCGGAAGCGGAGGTCGTACGGGTTGAAGCTCTCCAGGGGATCGAGGGCCGCGATCCACAGGCCGCCGTCCCTGTCTCCCAGGAGCTGCTCGTCCGCAGTCGCTCCGGGCACCAGGAAGAGATGGCTGGCCGCGGCCTCGTCGGGCGCCACGAGGTGCGGGGTCGGCGGCCGGTCGAGCTGCCGGGCCAGGCGGTCGTCCACGGCAGGGGTCTGGAGCACGCCGCCGGCGATCAGGTCGATCGGGCGCCGGGCCGAGCCGAGGAGGTCGAAGGGGAAGGGGAGGCCGCGCGGATCGGTTCCATCGTCCCGAAGGGTGACAGCCGGATGGAACACGGGCGCCCCCAGGGAGTCGCGCAGGCAGGAGGTCCCGTGGAGGAAGGAGGTCGAGGTGAGGGCGCGGCGGTTGAGCAGGTCGAGGAGCGCGGCGGCGGACTCCTGGGAGAGGACGACGGGCACCGGTCCGTCCGGCAGGGTGGCCTCGGCTGTTTCCGGACCCTCGCGCTCCTTCGCCCGGGCGAGCAGACTGGAAAGTCCCAGCCCGGAGAGCGAACGGGAGGCTGCCGCGGCCCGGCCCGTACCGTTCAGGATGCCGGCCCAGGCCGTCGTCGCCTCCGCCGCGCGCCGCAGGCCCCGGTTGTCCGCCACGGCCACCCGGCCCTCGGCCCAGCCGAGGCGCACCGTTTCGTCCTCGGTAGTCAGGCGCTGGATCAGGTCCCGGGCTCGCGCCGGAGTCATGCGCGCGATCTCGGGGTCGTGGATCTCGCCGGGGATGTGGACCGGGGCGGTCGCGCCTTCGGGCCGCAGGGCCGCCGGGACCGGGTCCGAGAGGCGGGCCTGCGCCAGCGCCTCCCGCACGGCGCGGGCGAGGTCCGCCGGCTCGGCGACCTCGGTGCGGTGGAAGCCGTACCGGCCGGATTCGCGGACCCGCACGAAGACGGTGGTCTCGGCGTGCTCGTACGAGTCGCGCCGCCGCTTGCCGTTGCTCTCCTGGCCCCGGCGCGCGTCGATCCAGACGATCTCGGTGGCGTCGGCGGGCGACGCCGCGAGCGTCCCCTCCAGGCGCGCCATCATCTCGTCGAGTCCGGGGCGGGTCAGGGTCGGCATGAGGGGTGGAAGCATAGCAGGAGGCTGTTTGGATAGAAGCGAGGACGGAAGAGGTTCTTCCGTGGCTTGGACTTTGCACCCTGGTCGCTGGAGGCCAGGCGCTCTGAGATGAGGAAACGTTGATGATCCGTGGGTTTGTGACGCACGCCGTGCTCTTTGCCGGCGTTTTCGGGGCCGTCCTGGCCGTTCGGCCCTCCTATGCAGAGGACACCGCCGACCTCATCCTGGAACACGGGGTGTTCTACCCGGTCCAGCCGGAGGCGAAGGTGACAGGCAGTCTCGCGGTCCGCGGCGGCCGGATCGTCTATCTCGGTCCCGACGCGGGCGCGGCGCGCTTCCGCGGTCCGAAGACCCGGGTGATCGACCTGGCCGGCCGCGCGGTGACGCCCGGCCTGATCGACGCCCACTCGCACCTCGCGGGCCTGGGCGAGGCGCTCTCGCAGGTCGATCTCGTGGGCACGGCGACGTACGACGAGGTGATCCGGCGCGTGCGCGAGGCCGCCGCCAAGGCACCGGCCGGCACCTGGATCGGCGGCCGCGGCTGGGATCAGAACGACTGGCCCGAGAAGGAGTTCCCGACCCACGACGCGCTCTCCGCCGCGGTGCCGGACCACCCGGTCTGGCTCACGCGGGTGGACGGCCACGCCGCCCTGGTGAACGCCAAGGCCATGGAGGTCCTCGGCATCGGCCCGAGTGCCGGCGATGTGCAGGACCCTCCGGGCGGCCGGTTCCTGCGGGACGTGGAAGGGCACCTGACCGGCGTGATGATCGACAACGCCATGGACATCGGCAACAAGATCCCGGGCGCCGACGTGGCGGAGATGAAGCGGCGGCTCGTCAACGCCGCCCGGCACTGCGCCGAGCGCGGTCTGACCACCGTGACCGACATGGGGGTCGGCCCGGTCGAGGTCGGCGCCTATACGGATCTCCGCGCGTCGAAGGAGATGCCGATCCGCGCCGCGCTCTTCCTGGGCGACAACGAGCAGTGGCTCGATAGCTGGTTCCAGCGCGGGCCGCAGATCGATCCCGAGGCCCGGCTGACGATCCGCGGCGTCAAGCTCTACATGGACGGCGCCCTGGGCAGCCGCGGCGCCGCGCTGCTGGAGCCCTACAGCGACGATCCGAAGAACATGGGCCTGCTGGTCTCCACGGGCGACCATATCGAGGACGTGTCCCGGCGCGCGGCCAAGGCCGGCTTCCAGGTGGCGATCCATGCCATCGGCGACCGCGGCGGGGTGGTGGCGCTGGACGCCATGGAGAAGGCGCTCGGCGGCGCCAAGCCCGAGGCGCGGTTCCGGCTGGAGCACAGCCAGATCCTGCGGGTGCAGGACATCCAGAGGA
Source organism: Thermoanaerobaculia bacterium (assembly GCA_036266195.1). GTDB lineage: Bacteria > Acidobacteriota > Thermoanaerobaculia > Multivoradales > UBA5704 > DATMER01. The sequence goes on from DATANP010000249.1 coordinate 3,736, forward strand.
TGGCGAAGCTCGGCATCATCGCCTCGATGCAGCCGACCCATGCCACGTCGGACATGCCCTGGGCGGGCGACCGCCTGGGCGAAGGCCGGCTGGAGCGGGCCTATGCCTGGCGCAAGGTGCTGGACGCCGGCGGCCGGCTGGCGCTCGGCAGCGACTTCCCGGTGGAGTCGGCCGACCCGCGGCTCGGGCTTTATGCGGCGGTGACGCGCCAGGACCTGTCGGGCAAGCCGGCAGGCGGCTGGCTGCCCGGCGAGCGGCTCACGCGGGCGGAGGCCCTGCGCGGCTTCACGCTCGACGCGGCCTGGTCGCTCTTCCTGGACAAGGAGATCGGCTCGCTGGAGGTCGGCAAGCGCGCCGACCTGGTGGTGTTCGGCCGCGACCCCATGACGGTCCCGGAGCTGGAGATCCCGAAGGCGGAGATCGACTACACGCTGGTGGATGGAACGATCATCTACGAACGGGGGGCGGGGCGGTGAGACCGCGTTGGGTGTTCCTGCTGTTGCTGCTGACCTCCGTTCCGGCGTGGGCCGAGGACTTCGGCGTGCAGCGCCGGGAGATGGTGGACCTGCAGATCCGGCAGCGGGGCATCCACGAGAGCGCGGTGCTCTCGGCCATGGAACAGGTGCCGCGCCACCTGTTCGTGCCCGAGTCGGTGCGGCCGAAGGCCTACCTGGACGAGGCGCTCCCCCTGGGGCCGGGCCGGGCCATTTACCAGCCGTACGTGGTGGCACTCATGACCAAGCTGCTCGACCTCCAGCACGGCGACAAGGTGCTGGAGGTGGGGACCGGCTCGGGCTACCACGCGGCGGTCCTGTCCCGCATCGCCAAGGAGGTCTATTCGATCGAGATCGACTCGGCCGTGGCGTCGCAGGCCAGGCAGCGGCTGGCCGGGCTCGGCTACTACAACATCAACGTCCGCCACGGCGACGGCTACCAGGGCTGGCCCGACAAGGCGCCGTTCGACGCCATTCTATTGTCGGCGGCGCCGCCCAGGCTGCCCAAGCCCCTGCTCGACCAGCTTCGGGTCGGCGGCAGGATGGTCGTGCCGGTCGGCGGCTCGTTCTTCCAGGACCTCCTGGTGATCACGAAGACGGCGGACGGGCTGGAGAAGCGGACGGTGATCCCCGTCCGCCTGACGCCCATGACAGGCAGGGTACGAGATGGCGAATAGGTTGCGGTTCTTTCTCCCGATCCTTCTCCTCGGCACGTGGAGCGCGTTCGCGGGTACTCTGGAACAGCGGGGAGACGACTTCGGAGGCGCCCGCCGGCGCATGGTGCAGGAGCAGCTCCGCGCCCGGGGGGTCGAGGACCGGCGGGTGCTCTCGGCCATGGAGCAGGTGCCGCGCCACCTGTTCGTGCCGGAGGAGGTGCGCGACCGCGCCTACAGCGACCATCCGCTGCCGATCGGCGAGGGACAGACGATCTCGCAGCCCTACATCGTCGGGCTGATGACCCAGCTCCTGGGCGTCAAGCCCGGGGACAAGATCCTGGAGATCGGCACCGGCTCGGGCTACCAGGCGGCGGTGCTGTCCCGGGTCGCCTCCGAGGTGTACACGATCGAGATCGTCAAGCCGCTCGGCGAGCAGGCGGAGCGTACGCTGTCGCGCCTCGGCTACTCGAACATCCACACCCGCATCGGCGACGGCTACCAGGGCTGGCGCGAGGCCGCGCCGTTCGACGGCATCATCGTGACCGCGGCGCCGCCCGAGGTGCCGAAGCCGCTCCTCGACCAGCTCGCGGTGGGCGGCAATCTGGTGGTGCCGGTGGGCGACTCCTGGCAGGACCTCAAGGTCTACACCAAGCAGAAGGACGGCAGCTTCCACCAGAGGAAGGTCCTGCCCGTCCGCTTCGTCCCGATGACGGGCGAGGCCCAGAAGAACGGCCGCGGCCGCTGATCCGGTAACAATCTGCTCCTCTGCCTCGCCCCAGGTGGCGCGGAGGCGCGGCTGCGGATTTATGATATAGAAGCATCAAGGTCGCGCTGTACCTACGACTAAGGAGGAGGTCGAGCATGAACGATGTTTCCAAGCGTCGGGTCCTGGGGATCTTCCTGGCCCTGGTTGTCCTCGCCGGAGCAGCCCAGGCGCAGCCGTTCGGCGGGTTCCTGGTCCTCCAGGGCAACTCGTCGGCGGCGGGTCCGGGCCACGGCTATGTCCGGGTCCCGCACAGCCCGGCCCTGAATCCCACGGGCGCCATCACCATCGAAATGTGGGTCAAGTTGAAGACGCCCTTCACCGGCCAGACCTGCCGCAGCCTGATCGGCAAGGACTTCACCGAGTCTTACTGGATCGGCGTCTGTGGCTCGGTCATACGGACGTACCTGCGGGGTGGCGGCAGCTCGCACGACGCCGGCGAGATCCCGCGCAACCGCTGGACGCACATCGCCGTGACCTCGGACGGCACCACGATCCGGCACATCATCAACGGCGTCGAGGTGGCCCACTTCGACACGACCGCGGGCCCGACCTCCAGCCCGGACGAGCTGCGGATCGGCAGCGACGTCTCCTGGCAGTTCAGCCCGCAGGGCAACATCGACGAGGTGAGGATCTGGAACGTCGCCCGCACGCCGGCCGAGATCCTGGCCGCGATGACCGCCCCGATCTCGACGCCGCAGCCCGGTCTCGTGGCCGTCTGGTCGTTCGACGGCAACACGAACGACGTCGTCGGTCCCCACGAGGGCACGCTGATGGGCACCGCCGCGCTCGGCACCAACCCGGCGCCTCCGGACGGCAACTGGATGACCTCGCCGACCCTGCCCGGATTCCGGTTCAAGGCCCGCATCACGCCGCCGGCCGGGACGCCCATCGTGAGCACCCAGGTGACCGACTGCGTGCCGGAGACGGTCTGCGCGGCCGGCGCGCTCGCAGACCGGACCGAGGTCTTCGTGCGCGTGATCGGTCCCCGGCCCAACGGCTTCCTGTGGGCCCAGGTGGTCCGCTTCACGCCCAGCTTCGTGGAAGTCTGGGTGGAGAAGACCAGCACCGGCCAGATCAACTACTACGACCTGGAGTCGGTCCCGAGCGACAGCTCCGACCTGCCGGGCTACGTCGACAAGCAGGCGTTCACGCCGTAAGGCTTGCCCGTCCGCGAGCCCTGACCCGGGCCGCCTCCCCCCGGAGGCGGCCTTTTTCTATACGCTCCGCGCATGGAACCCGTCCATGAAGCCGAGGAGCCGCTGGCCTCGCCGGTCTGGTGGCCCTTCTGGATCGCGTTCGGCGTGGCCCTGGCGCTGCGCCTGCTGTGGCCGGAAATCCGGCCGCTCCACCACGACGAGGGGGTCAACGGCTGGTTCCTCTACCGTCTCCTGGAGGGCTACCGCTGGGACTACGACCCCGAGCGGTTCCACGGCCCGTTCCTCTACTTCGTCGGCGCGCCGTTCGTGATTCTGCTCGGGATGAGCGAGACGGTCCTGCGCCTGCCGGTGATGCTGGCGTCGTCGGCCATGATCCTCCTCCTCCTGCCGCTGCGCCGCCGGCTCGGCCGCACCGGAGTGACGGCGGCGGCCTGGCTGCTGGCGGTCTCTCCCTCTCTGGTCTATTACGGCCGCGACCTCATCCATGAGACCTACCTGGTGGCGCTCACGCTGGCGCTGGTGGCCGTGGTCTCCCTCTGGCTGGAGACGGGCCGGGACGGCCATCTGGTCCTCGCCGCGCTCACGCTCGGGCTCCTCCTGACGGTCAAGGAGACGGCGGCCCTGACGCTGGCCGGCCTCGCGGCGGGCGCCGTGGCGGCCTGGTGGGCGGCCGGCCGTCCACCCATCCTGGAGCGGCTCCGGGCGGTCCCGGTCCCGACGAGGAGGCTCGCGGCGCTGGTGTTAGCCGTGTGGTACGTCCTCCTGTTCACGTCCTTCCTCACCAATCCGTGGGGGCTCGTGGACTCGTTCCGCGCCTTCCTGCCGTGGACGGAGAAGGGGATCGAGGGCTCGGGCCACGAGAAGCCGTGGCCATACTTCTTCCTGCTGCTCGGGAGGTTCGAGCCCATGGCCCTGGCCGCGGGCGTGCTGGGGGGAGCCGTCGCGCTCTGGAGGCGAAACCCGTTCGGGATCTTCTGCTGCGTCTGGTGGCTGGGGCAGCTCGCGGCCTACACGGTGATCCCGTACAAGACCCCCTGGCTGGTGCTCAACATCCTCCTACCGCTGATCCTGTCCGCCGGGGTGCTGTTCGGGGAGATCGGCCGGAAGCCGCTGTCGGGAGCGGTCCGGGCCGCCATAGCCGGGATCGGCCTCCTGCTGGTGGCCTGGACCGCCTCGAAGGCGGTCCAGGTCTCGTTCCTGCGCTACGACGACGAGAGCCTCGGCCTGGTCTACGTGCAGACCACGCGCGAGCTCCGGGACCTGATGAAGATGATCGAGGACGCCGCGGCCCGCTCGCCGGAAGGGAAGCCGGGCCTCGCCATCCGCTTCTACACGAACAACCGCTGGCCGCTCCCCTGGTACCTCCGCGACTACCGCGGCACCCTCTACCTGAAGGAGGTCCCCTACGCCGCCAGCGGCGACGTGCTGATCTTCGATCCGGGCCAGGAGCCGGACGTGCGTGCGGCCCTCAAGGACTGGCGGAAGTACCAGCGCCGGGTCTTCACCC
>DATANP010000250.1:0-20496 GCA_036266195.1 Thermoanaerobaculia bacterium
CTTCCGGCGAGACGACGGATGCTTCTAACGAGCCGGGTGACGCTTCCAACGAGACGCCGGATGCTTCCGGCGAGCCGTTGGATCGGGAAACCGCCGGTGAAGACAAGAAGCTTTATCCCCCACGACCGTGGCCCGCGCCACCTCCAAAACCTGCTCGTGCGCTCCTCCCGCGATGCGCCCGCTAACCCTGGCCTCAACCGCGCGTGTTTGAGGACTAAACGTCAGCGAGCGGAAAGCCCATCGCTACAGCCGCAGCCACAATATTTCCATCATAGCTGGCTACTGCTACGGCTTTACCGCGTCGACGAGCGAATTCCGCCGAAGCAAGGTGGAGAGCATCGAGGGTACGAAGAGGTATGGGGAATGGATCGAACGCGCGGGACAGAACTATTGGCACCATCTCCAGAAGATGGATACGCCGCAACAAGTTCGCAACGGCTTCGGAATGCGACTTGATCATGCCATAGGCATGAAGCCGAACCCTGAGCTCGTATTCCAAGAGCCGACTGGAGACGATCTGCTCCTTCCATAATGAGGAAGGTGGGCGGCGAGCCTCTCCGAGCAGATGCGCGAGAGCGACCGAGGTGTCGAGATAGATCAACGGTCTTCGCGATCCCGCTTCAGGTCACGCATCAGATCATCGAAAGGAACGGCGGGAATCCGAGGCGGAATCCCAGTCTCGGATTCAGCCGGCCGCACCAAGCCCTCGCGAACGGCCTCTTCCCACGAGGAAGAGGTCTCAGATTCCTCGGAATCAAGATGATGGCGCGGGGGGACCAGCTCGGCAAGGACACGATCCTGATCCGTGACCAGAACCGTCTCGCCGCCCTCGGCGAGGTGGACGTAGTCACCAACCTTCTCTTCCAGCTCTTTGAGGGCTACCGCACGCATACCGGTAAAATATACCCGGCAACCGTCCTCTGTCAAGAGCCCCTCACCGCCCCGGCCGGACCAGCACCTCGAACTCCTCGTCCGAGTCGGGCCAGTTCGCGATCTCCAGTTGGGCCTTGATCGTCCAGACGATCTTGTTGTGGTCCGCGCGGAAAGAGGGCATCGTGTTCGCCGGCATAGTGAAGGAGGTCGAGCCGTTCGCCATCTGGTACTCGTCGGTGGTGTCGACGAGCTCCATCCGGGCGAAGACCTCCTTGTCCGTGTAGTTGTTCGTGCCGCGGCGATAGCTGGCCTCTTCGCGGCCTTCCATCGTGATCTTGAGACGCCGGACTCCTCCCGTGCCTCCGGCCAGGCGCCACTGGAGATAGATGGTTTCACCCAGAGGCAAAGCGCCCGGGCTGAGCGTCAGCTTCGGCCTGGGATTGAAGAGGACCAGGAACTGTCGGAACATGCCGTAGATCAGCAGCAGGCCGATCAGGGCGAACACGGCGAGGAACGCGATCAGGCAGCCCTCCGGGCGGGTCTCCTTCCCGAAGGAGGCCAGGATGATGGCCCAGGTGATCCCATTCCAGAACAGGCTGACGAAGATCATCCCGATGAGCCTGCCCAGGGGAGTGGACTGCGGTTTGAGCTCGACCGGCCCGTCCGCATCCCCCTGCGGATTGGTCACTCCGAATGGCGCCGCTGGATCGGTCACGAGCGCCTGGTTCGGGTTCTTGCCTTTGACCCGGCTGCTGATGATCCAAATCAGGAGCAACAGTCCAGGCGCGAAAAACAGCAGGCCGAACAGCCCGACGAGGTAGCGTCCGCCGAAGCTTCGCGACAGCACCGCCTCGGACGGGTTCTTCGGGTTGACGTAGGCGACCGACCGGCTCCCGGCAGGATAGAGGGCCACCACCTGCGCCTTGCCGTCAAAGCCGCCCGAATAGAAATTCGTGAAGTCGTAGCGATCGGAGGTGTAGTCGCGGCCTTCGTAGGTGTAGGAGAAGGTCACGGCCACCTTGTAGGTGCTGCCGTCCGAATCGCTGTTCTCCGCCACGTGGCTCTCGACGATCGTGCAGGGCACCTCCGGCCAGCTCTGCGCATCCAGGACCCGGAGGATCGGATGGAGAGTCACGAACCAGAACAGCGCTCCGCCGACGATCATGAAGATCAGGGCGAACGGGATCATGCAGCCGGGCGGCGCATTCGACGCACGGCGGCGGAGCGAGGAGATGGGCACGGAATTCATGCGGGCGAAGGGGTTGGAGGCACCGGCTCCAGACGGATCTCGTCGCCGGTCGGCGAGAGCGTGAATTCGGCGCGGCCCGCCACGTCTCCGGGCTGGGCCACCACCTCGACGGCCCATTCCAGCGAGATCAGCTTGCCCGAGAAGCTGTATGGCCCGTCCGGCAGGCGGAAGCGGAACTGGCGGCGGTCGGCCGGCGCGGGGTCCGCGTAGGGCAGGGTCTCCACGATGCCGACGTCCTGGTCTCCCTTGCCCGTGGTGTACCAGAATAGCCGCGCCTCGACCTCGGCCGGCTTCGGCTCGAGCTGCCAGAGCACCGTCCCTTCCACCACGTCGCCGGGGCGGAAAGCCGTGTAGCCGTCGCGGATCTGGACCTGGATCAGGCTCATGTGCAGCGGGATTGTAGTACGCCGCGGCCTGAAATTTGCTTGTCTTTTTCGCATCCGCTTGGGGAGGGGTCTGCATGGGGATCGAACCTGAATCGAGGTCGTACCGTGGGAGACTGTGGGCGGTCGTCCTTCTTCTAAGTCTGGCCGGACCGGCCTCGGCGGCCCCGGTCTTCAGGCCCGTGCAGCCGGCGCGGACGGTCCTGCTCCAGCCCGTCCCGGGCGTCGAGCTGTTCCGCCTGGACTCGGTGACGAGCACCGGCGATCCCGCGGATTCCCGGCTCTTCCTGACCCAGCAGAAGGGTCTCATTCACATCTTCGCGAACGGCGCGGTCAAGCCGGAGCCCTTCCTCGACCTCCAGAACGTGGTGAGCACCGGCGGCGAGCGCGGTCTCCTGGCTCTCGCTTTCCATCCGCGCTACCGCCAGAACGGTTATTTCTATGTCCTCTACACGGACCTCGACAGCTCCGTGGTGCTCGCGCGCTACCAGGTCTCCCCCGATCCGAACCGCGCCGACCCGGCCAGCGGCCAGATCGTGCTGAAGGTCCCGAGCGAGTTCCAGAATCACAATGGCGGACAGGTCCTGTTCGGGCCGGACGGCTATCTCTATATGAGCCTGGGCGACGGCGGCGGCGAGGGCAACACCGGGAAGGATCCGCGCTGCAACGCCCAGCAGGGCACCACCCTGCATGGCAAGCTCCTGCGCATCGACGTGGACCACGGCACGCCCTATGCGATCCCGCCGGACAACCCTTTCCTGGGCACGTCCATGCCGCCGGAGGCCTGGGCCGTGGGCCTGCGCAACACCTGGCGCTTCTCCTTCGACCGCAGGACCGGCGATCTTTACATTGCCGACGTGGGCGAGGACCGGCGCGAGGAGATCGACTTCGAGCCCGCCGGCAGCCGGGGAGGCCGCAACTACGGGTGGAAGGTGATGGAGGGGAGCCTCTGCTTTTCCACCGACGCCTGCCCGGCCACGGTCCCGCCGTGCGGCTCCCCGGCCTACACGCTCCCGGTCCTGGAATACGAGCACGGAGAGGATCGCTGTTCCGTGACCGGCGGCCTGGTCTATCGCGGCTCCGCCCTGCCCCACCTCCACGGCGCCTACCTGTTCGGCGACCTCTGCAACGGCCAGCTCTGGGCCGCGCAGCGCAAAGGAGAGGGTTGGGAGGTGCGCGACCTGTCGATGCGCGCGCAGTACCTCACCTCCTTCGGCGAGGACTCGCGGGGTGAGGTCTGGCTGACGACCCTGGACGGCCGCCTGTATCCGCTCAAGGCGGCCCACCCGGTGGACACCGTGGCGCTCTTCGACCCGGCTTCGGCGAAGCTCTCGATGAAGGACCTCCACGTCTCCGGCCCCGAGGACCGGACCATCCAGCTCGACGCCCGCCGCGGCTGGGTGCCGCTGGCGGGAGACTGGGATGGCGACGGCCGCAGCACGGTCGGTTTCTACGATCCCAGGACCGCGCGCCTCCGCCTGCCGGGGAGCGAGGCCAGGTCCCAGCCCGGCGGGCAGCCCGGCGCCCTGCCGCTGACCGGCGACTGGGATGGGGATGGCAAGGACACGATCGGCCTTTACGAGCGCGCCACCTCCACGTTCCGGCTCGGCAGCGCGCGGGACAGCGTGCGCTTCGGGCCCGCGAACTGCCGCTGGACGCCGCTTTCCGGCGACTGGGACGGCGATGGCAAGGATACGGTGGGCTTCTACGATCCGGCCCGCGGCCTGTTCCGGCTGAGGAACAGCCTCTCCGGCGCCGCGCCGGACCTCGTCTTCCGCTTCGGCCCGGTCCACTCCGGCTGGCTGCCCGTGGTCGGCGACTGGGACGGCGACGGCCGCGACGGCGTCGGCCTCTACGACCCGGCGACCTCGACCTTCTTCCTGAAGAGCGCGCTCGACGCGAGCCCGGCCGAGTGGACGGTCCAGACCGGTCCGCCGGCCTCGGGACGGGTGCCGCTGGTCGGAGAGTGGTGAGGCTCGGATAGAATGCCCGAGCCAACCATTCCCGGAGGAGCCTTGCATGACCCGTCCCTGCCTGATGCTCGCCGTTCTTGCCCTGGTCCCCGGCTTTCTGTCCGCCACTGAGATGTACGACGTCATCCTGCGCGGCGGCACGATCTACGACGGCAGCGGCGGCAAGCCGTACGTCGGCGACGTGGCCCTGCGCGGAGACCGCATCGCGAAGCTCGGAGACCTGGGCGATGCCAGGGGCAAGGTCGAGGTGGACGCCAAGGGCATGGCCGTGGCGCCCGGCTTCATCAACATGCTGAGCTGGGCGACCGACTCGCTGATCTACGACGGCCGCGGCCAGAGCGACATCCGCCAGGGCGTGACCCTGGAAGTGATGGGCGAAGGCGCGTCCATGGGCCCGCTCACCGACGCCATGAAGAAGGAATCCGTCGAGCAGCAGGGCGACATCAAATATCCGATCAATTGGACCACCCTGGGCGAATACCTGGAGATGCTCGAAAAGAAAGGGATTTCGCCCAACGTGGCCTCGTTCGTGGGAGCGACCACGCTGCGCATTCACGAGGTGGGCTACGAAAACCGGCCGCCGAAACCCGAGGAGCTGCAGCGCATGCGCGCCCTGGTCCGCCAAGCCATGGAAGAAGGCGCGCTCGGCATCGGCTCCTCGCTGATCTACGCGCCCGCCTTCTACGCCGGCACCGACGAGCTCGTGGCCCTCTGCGAAGAGGCCGCCCCGTACGGCGGCATGTACATCTCGCACATGCGGAGCGAGGGCAACCGCCTGCTGGAGGCCGTGGACGAGCTGATCGAAATCGCCCGCCGGGCCAAGGTGCCGGCCGAGATCTATCACCTGAAGGCCGCGGGCCGTCCGAACTGGAGCAAGCTCGATCCGGTGATCCAGAAGATTGAAAAGGCCCGCGCCGAAGGTGTGCGGATCACGACCGACATGTACACCTATCCGGCCGGAGCCACCGGCCTCGATGCGGCCATGCCGCCCTGGGTGCAGGAAGGCGGTCTCAAGCCCTGGATCGAAAGGATGAAGGACCCGGCCACCCGCGAGCGCCTGAAGAAAGAGATGACCACGCCGACCGACCAGTGGGAAAACCTTCTCTACTTCGCCGGGCCGGAAAACACCTACGTGGTGGCCTTCAAGAACGACAAGCTCAAGCCCCTGACCGGCAAGTCGCTCGCCGAAGTCGCGAAGATGCGCGGCAAGTCGCCCGAAGAGACCGCCATGGACCTGGTGATCGAAGACGACAGCCGCGTCGGCACGATCTACTTCCTGATGTCGGAAGACAACATCAAGCGCCAGCTCCAGCTCCCCTACATGAGCTTCGGCTCGGACGCCGAGGCCCTGGCGCCGGAAGGCCCCTTCCTCAAGTCGAACCCGCACCCGCGCGCCTACGGCAACTTCGCGAGAGTCCTCGGCAAGTACGCGAGGGACGAGAAGGTCCTCCCGCTGGAGGACGCGGTCCGCAAGCTCTCCGCCCTCCCCGCGGAAAACCTGAAGATCCGCGAGCGCGGCCGTCTCCAGGAAGGTTATTACGCGGACGTGGTCGTCTTCGACCCCGCCAAGGTCCAGGACCACGCCACCTTCGACAAACCCCACCAGTACTCCACCGGAGTCCGAGACGTCTTCGTGAACGGAGTCCAGGTACTCAAGGACGGCGAGCACACCGGAGCCACCCCCGGCCGCGTCGTTCGGGGGCCGGGGTGGGTGGGGTGGAAGAAGGAGTGAGAAAACGCTTCCGCTGACGTCCCTACTCGCGCCGAGCCTTGTAGCCGCTTCTCTGGATGGCGGCAAGGATGTCTTCCGGCTTTGCGGCCTTCGAATCCAGGTCCACAACGGCTCGCGAATCCTTGAAAGAGGCGTCGGCGCTTCTGACGCCCTTCACGCTCCGGATCGCCTGCTCGACGGAGGCTTCGCACCCTTCGCAGGTCATGCCCTCAACGTGGTAGACCAATGAACCGGCCGGCGGGATTGCCCGCGGCGATCCGGTTACATAGGGAATGCTAAGCAGGGAGACCGCTGCAGCCGTAGTCAGCCACATTCCGATCCGGATGCCCCGACGGCTCTTCGGGGCGCAACCCTCGGCGCAGGCCGGCAGCGGCTTGTAGGCATCATAGAAGCCCTTGGCCAGGAACACGGCCGCGACCACGATCAGGAAAGGCCGCCAGGGCTGGAACACAGAACCCAGAGAGGCTGCTCCGAGGCCGAGCCCGGCCGCGGCCAGAGGCAGGGTGCAGCACAACGAAGCCCCCAGAGCAGCCGACAACGATCCTACGGCGGTCCATCTTCCGTTCATGGCTCGGATAGGATACTGCTGTTCGCCATCCGTGGCCATGCCCAGGAGGCCTGCTCGGATCTACTCGCTCCAGGTGATTGCGAATTCAGGGCCGTAGGTCCAGGTGAGCGGGTTCCCGCCCTCGATGTAGATCTGGTATCGGCCGTACTTGTTGGGGTATTTCGCGGGCGTGTCACAGTCGTCGGATGGCCTGAAGTTGGCTGGTATCGACCATTGCACCATCCCAATCTCGCCGGCCGGAACATTGGCGATGTTGGATGCAATGGTGGCGATCACCACCCAGTGCTTGATGTCGATCAGGGAGATCGTCACGTTGTTGGCAGGTGGGCCGCCCTTCCAAAAGACCTTGAAGGTGCAGGGCCCGATTGGCGGCTGCGTGGGGTATCGCGCGGACATCTTGTAGATCTCCCCGCCGCCAGGGTTGAGGACCTCGAAATTCGCCATACCCATCCCAGCCAACTTGGGCGGCTTCGCCTTCCGCTCCGGAAGCTCTTTCCTGGCCGCGGCTTTCTTGCTCACACTCTTCCTTAACATCTCCGTTCTCCTTTTTTACCCCCTGCATAGCCGTCGTCGGCCATGTAACCCTTGAAGACGCTCGGGACCGGCCGACTCCCTCAAACGCCATCTCCCCGGCTACTCCGTGCCTTGCCCAGGAACCAACTCGCGTGTTCCAGTGTAGCTAGCGGTCTCCATGAGGGATTTGGCGTCCCACGATCGTTCCAGCATTCGAGGGTATTTCAAATCTTTTGGAGGAGAACCTTATGTCACGCCGCCAGACTCTTTCCGCTTCCCTCTTCCTCGCCTTGACCCTGGCCGCCGGATGCCGTTGGCAGTCGTCGGACCCGACCGACGTCTATACCGGCAAGTACGGCTCCGGCAGCGGCAACTACACGGCCCAGTGCTCTGGCGACTTTCCTGACTGGATCTCGGACCATCCTCCGGTTGCCGTGGGCGGTGACGTGAATCCGCAGGAACCGGGTAATCAGGTAGCGTTCCAGTTGGCCCAGGCTTTTCCGATCGGTGTTCCCGTGCTCGGCAAGTTCGGTGGACCGTTGATTGACCACTGGGAGCCGCCGCCCGCCAATCAGGACGCGCCGTGGCGCGCCTTCACCAACCTGTCCGATGCAACCCAGCGCAACAACTATCTCGCGGCGCTGAAGAATTACATTCTTGAGGGCATGTCCGACCCCAGCATCGCTTTCGATGCGGTCAAGAACAACAGCTCCAGTCTCAAGAAACGCTTCTGGTTCCATGTGCCGATGATGACCGCCTCCGGCGACAACCGCCGCGAGCCCTATCACGGGGTCACAGCCGAGCGCTTTCTGCGTCCCGAGGAGCAGACTCATTGGCTGACACCTGGCGACGACCTCAAGTCGGTCGCAATCGGTTATTACAATTCCCTCGGCGGCTACACCCTTGGACAGGTCTTCAAAAGCTACGATCTGTCCAAGACAGACTCGAGCCAGGGGCAAATTCATCGACGGCACGCTGGTATTCAAGCTGCTGTTCGCGCAGTATGTCCCGGCGCGCATGAAGGCTCCGGACGCGCTGGAGCACTCGCCTGCCTGGTTCGTGCAGGATCCGGCGCATCCCGGCAATCCGTTGATGGAGGTCCGTCTCCTGCAGGTCGACGTCGCGGTCAAGGACGACCATCTCAGCAGCACCACGGGCTGGGCCTTCGCCACCTACGGCTACGACGAAAGCCTTTTTCCGAGCGAGCCGAATGCCTGGCGGCGTCTGACTCCGATCGGGATTCAGTGGGGCAACGATCCCGGCGTGACGGGTACGATGCTCACCGCGCTCAACGAGACGTGGATCAACAGCTCGATGCCAGCCGCGTTCAAGGACCACCTCGGCCGCGCAGGGCGCCTGATCGGCCCGGTCGACAACCCGAAGTCCTCGTGCCTGAGCTGCCACTCCACGGCCGAGGTGGACATGAGCAAGAAAGGCACTGCCAATGCTTTCGTCGGAGTGATGATGGTCCCCCCTGACGTTTGCAGTGACAAGATGAGCTGGTTCCGCAATCTGAAAAGCGACCCGGGCGGCTCGCAAGCCTTCGGCCGTGCGGTCAGCTCGTGCCCGGTCGACATCTCGACGGCAGGGCTTACGTCCCTGGATTATTCCCTGCAACTGCGGGTTGGCTTGCAATCCGTGTTCGGCTATCAAAATGCAAATCCCTGCTTCGACTTCGCCAAGCAATATCACGACAACCTCGACGAACCGACCATCCTCACGACCATAGCCCAGCGGACCGACAAGCCGCCGATGCGCGTGCAGCCGGCCCAGAACCGGCGGGTGAAGATGAACCTCCGCAAAGGCAGGCTGATCGGCCCGACGCCGGACGAGTTCCATCGGCGCTGAGAGTTAGCGCCGCTGCCCCCAACCGGCCATGGCCAGCGCGAGGAGCGCAACGGCGGCGATCTCGAAACCGCCGAGCGCTCCTCCCCCACCTCCTCCGCCGCCGCTGCTCCTGGGCTGCACCGGAATCCTCTCGCCCTCGGCGTCGTACATGGCGACCGCGGGCGTGCCCGGCCCCTGGACGGTGCCGCTCTTCGCCTCTTCCGCGAAGCGGGCGAGGGCCGTGTTCAGATTTACGATCAGATTGTCGGTGGCCTTCTTGAAACCGTCTGCGGCGAATTTCCGGCGCTTGCGGTCGACCGTGACCGGGCTCGACCAGCCTTTGACCGTGCTCTCTCCCGCGGACCGGAAGAGCAGCGTGCGCGTATCGATGTCATAGACCACGGCGTCCATCAGGGTCCGAGTGTCGTTCTTCTCGCCGCTCACCAGGAGCGGACCGACCACGGTGAGATAGGTCCAGGAGGCGCGGGTGGCGTCGGTGAACTGGCTCTGGTCGTACGAGAGCAGCACGATCAGGTCGATGTTGAGCAGCGAGCGGATCTGATCGAGATTCGCAAAGCTCCCGCCGGGTTGCAGGTAGGCCGACGGCACGACCTCGATGTGGCCGATTCCTTCATGGGACCTGAACGCGTCGGCTACGCCTTCGAGCAGCCGCTGCTTCTGGTCCTCGGTGACGGGATCGGTCCGGTAGGTGCTGTCCGGAGCGAAGGCGATCCCGACGCGAACCGGAAGGTGCAGGTTCACCTGTGTGGCCAGCGAGGCGGTGATGCCTCCTTGCGGAAAGAGGTAGTTGAGCGCGTTGCTCGCGTGGCGGGTGGGCCTGCGGGTGCCGATCAGGCAGCCGGCGAGCAGCGGCAGACAGGACAGCAGAACGAGGACACGGTATCTCATCACAGGGCCTCCTTCGAGGCCCTCCGATAGAGCGAGGCCTGTGCCACGGCGGAGAGGCCGAGGCCAAGGCGTTCGTTTTCTTCAGGTTACGGACCGAGGGAGACAACGAGGCGGCGGCGCGGCGATCCTGCCGCGGACATCCGGTGTACGGTCGCCGTACATGGCGCGCCGCCGCCCTCGGGGATCAGCCACAGATCAGGGCGGCGAGGCGCGCCTTGAGGCGCTTGATGCCTTCCGCGAAGTCATCCTCGAGCACGGCATAGGTGACGCGGAAGTAGTGGGGTATGCCGCACCGGTCTCCGGCCACGATCGCTACGCCCCCGGGCCCGCCGAGATACTCGACGAGCTCGGCGTCGCGGCGGATGGTATTGCCTTCGGGAGTGCGGCAGCCGATGTACCTGCGCAGGTCCACCCAGAAGTAATAGGCGGCCTCGGGCGTGGCGAATTCCATGCGCGGGAGCGATTTGAGAAGCTCGACCGCCTTGTCCCGCCGGCCCACGAGCGCCTGGTTGATCCCGCCCACGATGCCCTGGGTATCCTTGATGCCCGCCAGCGCGCCCGCCTGCAGGTACAGGTTGACGCCGAGGGAGATGAAGCGCTGGCGCTGGGTCATCTCCTCGATGGCCGCCTTGTTGGTGCCGCCGATCCAGCCGACCCGCAGGCCCGACATGGCGAAGTTCTTGGACATGCTGTTGACCACGAAGACCCGGTCCTGAATCTCCTTGAAGCTGCAGAGACTGGTCACCGGCTCGAGGCCCGAGCTGCCCGGAATCAGGAGGTTGTAGACCTCGTCGGAAGCGATCGCGAGGCCCGGATAAAGCTTCAGAACCTCGACCAGGGCCGCCAGCTCGTCCCGGGTGTAGATGGTGCCGGTCGGATTGTTGGGATTGGTCAGGACCAGCACCCGGCTGCGCGGCGTGATGGCTTCGGCCAGGAGCCGCGGCGTCAGCTTGAACCAGTTTCCGGAATAGGTCTCGATGATCTTGGGCTCGGCCCTGAGCTTCTTCACGATCTCGGGAAACTGGAACCAGAAGGGGGCGGGCAGCAGCACTTCGTCGCCTGGGCCGGCAAAGGTGCCGATAACATTGGACAGGGCCTGCATGGCGCCATAGGTGATGACGACACCGTCCTTGCCGTACTTCGCGCCGAGGTGCTGCTGGTCGAAGTCCGCAATGGCCTTACGGAGATTCTCCGCGCCGTTGGTCGGCGGATACGACAGGTGCTCGAGCTCGCCGACCTTGGCCGTGATCGCGTTCTTGACCACCGGGCTCACCGGAAACGGCGGCGAGCCCGTCGCGAGATCGATCTCGCCGGGCGCGGCGGTTTCGAGAAGCTCGGGCGCGACACGCGATCGCCAGAGTTTCCGCGCGGTCTCGCTCCAGGCGGTGCTCTCTGTATTCTCGGGCATTGAGGAAACCTCCTTGTCAGGAAGCGCGCCGCCGCCAGAAGTCGCTCTCCGGCCAGCGGCGCTCTTCGGAGTAGTAGCGGGCGCGGACTCGCGTGTAGCTCTCGAATTCGTCCTGACTATAACGCCGATAGCGCTCCAGGCTGCGGCCGTCGCCCTTCACCAGGAGGTCGCCGATCGCGTAGGAGGCGAAGATGCCCGAGCGCAGGGCCTTGGTGATGCCCGACGACGAGAGCGGATCGAACACCGAAGCGGCATCGCCCACGGCGAGCCAGCCCTCCCCCGCCGCCCGATCGAGACGGCGCGAATGCGCGGCTCTCACCACGACGTCTCCCTGCGGCCTGGCTTCTTGCAGCCGGGCCCTCACCTGCTCCGCATCATCCAGCCGGCGGGACCAGGACTCCGGATCGCTCAACCGGAGACGCCGGGCCAGATCGGCGTCGGTCATGCAGGCGGCGATCCTCTTCCCTCCAGGCAGGCCGGCTGTATACCACCAGCCGTCCTCGAACGCCTCGACCAGGGAACGCGGATCGTTGCCGTTGCGGTCCTCGAAAAACCTCACGAAGCCGGTCAGCCGGTCGGTGGCGACGAACCGCGCGCCGAATTTCCTGGCCAAGGTTGCGGACGAGCCCGTGGCATCGATCAGGAAGCGGGCCCTGAAACCAGGACCGTTTGAAAGGGAAAGGCGCCAGCCTCCCTGCTCCCGGGCTGCATCGATCACACGGCCTTCCACTCGTTGAACGCCCCGGCGCCCGGCCTCTCCGGCGAGCATGGCGTCGAAGGCCGTGCGATCGAGATGCCAGCCGTCGCCATGCCTCGTGAATAGAAAATCGTTCTCCTGGACCAGCGGCGCGCCCCAGACCGCGGCCGTGCCGGCGACCGGCTCGTGGCCCTGGTTGCGAAAGGTTTCCCAGACGCCCAGGTGCTCCAGGAGACGCCGGGACTGGGGAGGCAGAGTCTCGCCGATTCTTGGAACGGCATACGCCGAGGCCTCGATCTGTACGACCGAGAGCCCCGGCGCGTGCGATCGGAGGGAAAGCCCGGCAGCGCTTCCGGCCGGGCCTCCTCCCACGATCACGACGTCGATCAGATCTTCACCGCGTACCATGAGGCGACCACGCCGGCCGGGCTGACGCCGCCGTTGCTGCCGGAGTGTGGGATCGTCCGGACGATCGATCCCACCATCGCGGTCCGCTGGAGGGTCGGGTTGCTGTTCGGCCACACCGGCACCAGCCAGCCGATGTAGTCGTAGATCCACTCCTCCCCGTTCACCAGGCCCTTGCCCTGGAAACGGACCTGCATCGGCGTGCCATAGTCCCGCGAGCCGTAGAGGTTCAGCGACCATCCCTCGCCGCCGATCGTCCCTTTGAGCACCTGCTCGGGGGCCTCTTCGATCACGATCGTGCCCAGGCCGAACTGCAGGTCGTTGAACTGCTTCTTCGGGTCCGGATCGTTCAGCAGGCTGCGATAGGTCCACGATCCGACGAAAGGATTTCTGCTCGTGCTCATTTCTTCTCCTTGGTTGCCTCGACGGCGATATAGGGGGGCGGAGAGGGCGGCGGCACCTCACTGGGTTCGAGGTTGCCCTCCGGGTTTTCGATCACGAAAGCGAGCTTCCACCACTCGGTGACCATCTTCAGGTCGCCGGCGTTGGTCTGCGGGACTCCGCGGCTCCAGTCGACCCAGCGATAGGAAGGCTGGCCGTCGGAGAGGTAGGGCTCCCACACCTGGAGCGGACGGTGAGCCGGCCACCACAGGGTCTCCCAGGCCTTTTCTTCGCGCACCATCAGCGAGTCGCCTTCGCTCTTGGGATAGATCACGTTCCACTCTTCATAGGTCACGTTGATCGTCTGCGTCGTGCACTCATTGAAGTCGGCCTGCCACGGCAGGGCCATGTGCTTGGTCAGGTCGCCCGGCTGCATGCCGCGGTCGAAGTTGTCGTTCTGGCTGAGCTCCGAGTCCACATAGGCGCTGTAGTCCGCCTCGGGCACCTGGCCCCGGTTCGCATTGGCTTGGGCGGCCGTCTGCCGGAACGAGGAGAACGCGGGATCGGCCTTGATGCGGAACGGCTCCAGGAAGACCGCGGGATTGCGCAGGATCCAGCCGGCCTCGCCGCCCGGGCAGAAGGCGCCGCCGAGCACGTTGCTCAGCACTCCCATGTCCAGATCGCGGCCGGTTCGGTTGACCCAGCCGGCATAAGGATTCCACGGGTCCGGGTGAGTCCAGCCCTCCAACTCCTCGTTATAGAACAGCCCGAGCGCCCACTGCCGCAGGAGGTAGTACTGGTAATCGGTGAGGCACAGGAACTTCGCCGGCAGGGTGTTCGAGATGGGATTGTCGCCGGCCAGCAGCGGCATCAGCGGCAGGCCGTGGACGCGGCTGTCCGGCTTCCCCTCGAGGCGGAAAACGTTGTCTTCGCCGGGCTGGCGCAGGATGTCGAACAGGTACTGGCGATAGGCGCGGTATGGGTCCGAGGTGGCGGATACGATGCACCGGGCCTGGCACTCTTCCAGGAGCCGGCCGGTGTGATACTTCCTGAGGTGCTCGTTCGTCACCACCCGGAGCTGCTGCCAGAGCTCGTCATCCATGGACGACCGCAGGCGCAGCAGCTCGCGATCCACGGCCTGCTCCAATTCGTCCTTGGCTTTCGCGTACTCGGGCGACTCGCCCGCCGACCTCCACTTGCGAAGATAGGCCTTGAAGTCGGTGCCCGGATCGTCGCCATGGACCTGTCTCGCAAAGGTCCCGAGCGCCTCACGGACCGCCTCCGCGAACGGCTCCGTGACAGGTGGCGCGTTCTGTGCCCTCACCAGGCCGGCGCGCAACTGCTTGCCTTCCGATTGCTTTTCGAGGACGGTGACGGCTGGAAAGAGCGTTTCCACGAAGAGGTCGCCCGAGTGATGCTTCGCGAGGCACTCCGCCTCGCAGGCATCGAGCTTCTGTTTGTCCACCATGGGCGGCACGGACATCTTGTAGGGATCGAAGTTCCCGCGCGGCGACTGGTTGTGCGGGAAGTTCGAAAGCCCGAGGATGCTCGTCAGGTAGGAAAACTGATCGGCGCGGAACAGGATCGGCCAGATGTCGCGGTAGAACCACGGCTTGTAGTCGGGGTTCCAGCGCAGCTTGCCGGCCTGCCACATCAGCAGGGCCTCGGTGTCGGTGGGATCGATGTGCTGCGGGCAGTCGAACGTGCCGGCCTGGCCGTAGATGTCGGTGCGGTAGGCGAACTGCTGGATCGACATGTCGAGGATCACCTCGTCCATGGTGACCATGTCGAGGATCTGCGGCGCGTAGCGCGGATAGCCCACGATGCACCACGCCGGATATTCGACGTCGATGAAGCGCGTGGCCCCGACGTTGGGCGAATACATCACGAGGCGCGCGGTCACCGGGCCGTCCGAGGTGTCGTCGAACCAGCCGTCGTTGTTGGCGTAGGTGTCGATGCGCGGCTGACCGAACTGATCGAATTTGTAGGACCCCGCGTTGCCGTGCCCGCCGAGCACGAGCAGCCGGCCGCTGTCGTCGGTCAGCATCCCGCCGAGCGTGTCGATCGACTTCGGCTGGAGCGGCGGCGGGAAGATCGGAGCGTAGACGTCGCGGCCGTCGCGGTCGAATCTCGCCCGCCGGTGGTTCGTGCAGTTGACCGCGCGCGGACCGGGATCGATGATCAGTTGCTGGCGCGCGTCGCCAGGGACGTCGGCGTTGCGCCGGGGGTGATCCGGCGCGTAGCCGTGCTCGCCCTGGAGCTGCTGGAAGTCGTACCAGGAGGCCTTCTTGTTCGCCAGGTAGGCGCGCCACTGGATGTCCACCAGGAAGCCCTGGTTGCCGCCGCCGGAGATCGGATCGCCGAGATTGAGCGGCCGGCCCTCGGGGCTCTCGTCGTCATAGACATAGATCTGGAAGCGCGCGGCCTGGCGCTTGATGCGGCCTTCGGAATCCTTGAAATTGACCACGGTCCGCTCGGTGAGACCGTCCGGCGACATCATCGGGTTGCCCTGCGCGTCGCAGTCGATGGGCAGGGCGGCCGGCTTTTCCGGCGTGATGCAGAACTCCTCGGGACTGTTGCCGAGCCGGGCGATGCCGATCCCGGGATGGATTTTGTAGATCGTAGGCATGGCGTCTCCCTGGCTCAGTCGAGAAAGTTGAGCGACACGCCCTGGAGCCGCAGGAGCTCGTTCTCCTCGCGGTAGTCCACCCCGATCACGACGAGCGTGATCTGGAGCGACTTGGCGCCCTCGTCGAGCAGGCGCCGGGCGGTTTTCGTCACGTTGATCCGGTGGTTGCGCGGCGTGTTGTGGCTGCGCGGCCGCAGGTCGTACTTGCGGCGCACGGGCACCTCGCAATGGCCCGGCCCGCCGATGCACGGGCCATGGCCGAACACCGCCAGGTAGCCGGCGTAGTGCGGGTCCTCGATCGAGGTGTCGGCGTTCGCGTCCGGCAGGTTGAGGAAGACGCGGATGAAACACGAGCGCGGGAGCTGCGGCACGCGGTGGAGTCGCACCTCGGCCTGGCGGAAGCCCGCGCGCACGGTCTTCGGCACGTCGATGGGTTTTGAAACGAAGCGGCCGACCGGCGTCTCCAGTCCCACGGGCAGCACGCACGTGCTCTTGACGTATTCGTAACCGAAGCGGCTGATGTCGAGCGTGTCCGCGATGGTGTAGCTCCACGGCGTGAGCACGGAGTCGAGATCGGCCGGCACGGACTGCGGGTGCATCTGCTCCCACTCCCACCACAGGCGGTCCACGTTCGAATGGATCGGCCAGAACACCGGATCGTAGGACGCGGTCAGGTTGCTGAACATGTCGCCGAACGCCGGCTGGGAGTACATGTCGTCGCGGGTGTGGAAGCGGCGGCCGGCCACGAGCACGGTCTTGTTGCGCTTCTGGCCCGGATCGCCCTCCTCCAGCTCCTCCGCCTTGCCGGCCTCCGGGTCCGGGTTCATGCCGCCGGTCCAGAGATGCATGGTGTTGTGCGGGTTCTGATCGATGAACCCGAACGAATCGTTGTAGATGCTGCCGCCGCCGAAGTCGCGGAAGGTCCGCAGGCTGAGGATCTCCGCGATGTCCTCGGGCTTCGGATAGTGATAATGGATCACCTTGTTGAGCGTGCCCGGCTTGCCGTCCGGCGTGTGATATTCGGCCGGGTAGCGCAGTGGATACCAGAGCGAGTTCGAGGCGAGCAGCGCGTCGATGAAGCGGTGGCGGTGCTCGCCTTCGGTATATTTCGGACCGATCAGATCGCGCACCTCGCGGAAGAACCGCTGCTGCGACGCGTAGCGCTTCCCCACCATGTTTTCCGTGAGGATCTTCACCTGCCGCGCGGTCAGGCCCGGCGTCGCGTTCCTCAGGTAGACCATCGAGGCGTCGGTGAGGAAGGCCTGGAAGCTCATCGGGATGATCCATCCCAGCTCCGGGTGCTCGGGCACATATTGCGCCATGGTCCAGTCCCAGTAAGGCAGCGTCACGTCCGGGCACTGGTCCTGGAGCGCCTGTTCGAATTCGTAGAGATAGATCCGGTGCCAGGGGAGGAAACGCTCCCAGCCGTGCTGGCAGTGGTTCTGATGGATCAGCGCCATGTTGTTGTAGCTGCGGATGTCCTCGGGCCACTTGTTGAGCGCGTACATCTCGCGGAACGCGAAGCGCAGCTTTTCGATCTGCGTCTCGCTCAGGCAGTCAAGATTCATGCGCTGCTTGATCTCGCCGTTCTCGTAGGCGTATTCCTCGGCGCCGACGAGCGCACTGTGAGTGATCGCGTTTTCCAGGTTGTCAGCCCGGAGCGCTTCGAGCGACGTGGACGCCGTCTTGACCTCCACCTCGAACGCGGCGATCTCGCGGTCCTCCGCGGGCAGGCCGTCGTCGATCCAGTCGGAGATGAAGCGGATGTCGTCCTCCGCCACCGGCGTGCCGCCCCAGGGGAGGCGCGGGAAGCGCGAGCCGTCAAACGGCGCTTCGCCGCGCAGGCCCTGGACGAGGCCCGAGGCCTCGCCTCGGGTCGTCGGGGTGCCGCAGCAGGTCCGATTCGTCCCCTCTACCGCGATCAGGCGCACGCCATGGAGCGAAGCCTCCTTGAGATCGGCCAGGGGCACGTCCCAGAACCGCTCCGCCGTGCTGGAGCCGGCCGCGCTGTCGAGGATGTCTTTGACACGTTGGTATCGGGTGGGTTCCATGTTTCCTTCCTCGATTCCTTCCTCATTAGTGGGAATGAGCGCCGTGGCCCAGGGTTGGCGTGCCCGTGTCCTCGCCCACCACCTCGACGATTTCCATCATCCCCAGATCCTCGTGATCCAGGATATGGCAGTGCATGACGAACTGTCCGATGAAATCGAGATATTGGGTGTAGATGTTCAGCGTCTGGCCCGCGGGGATGAGCAGCGTATCTTTCCACACGGTTTCGGACTGGCCTTTCGGGTCCTTGCGGGTGGTCTGGAACGGGTTGACGTGGATGTGGAAGACGTGCGGCAGCGGCGGGATGCCGCCGGAGATCACGGACGGATCGCCGACGGTGGTGAGGTTCCACATGTCGGTGGCGCCGAGCTTCACGTACCGGATGCGGGTGGGGTTGAACGCGGCGTAGTTGATCTGGAAATAGTTTCTCGAATCGCTCGAGCTCACGGCGCTGCCGAGCTTGAACACCGCGGTCTGCACGCCGTCCGCCTGCGACTGGAGGTCCACGCCGGGGAACGGCGCGAGCTTCGCCATCTCGGCGTCGGTGGGGAGCGCCATGTCCATGGGCTCGCCTTCGATCACGATTTCGGCGAGGAGGTTTTCATCCTCCTCCACGCCGCGCAGGGCCTGCACGGCGCTCGTGGGCACGTCCAGGAGACGGTAGGTGCCGGGCGTCATGCTGGCCTTGACCAGCACGTCGCTGCGGTAGCCGGGCTCCAACTCGATCGGCTGGGCCGTGGTCCACGTGTCGATGCGGCCGAGATAGAGGCCGTCGAGCGCGATCTCGTGGAGAGGATGGCCTTCGAGGCGGACGAAGAGCGATTCACGGAACGAGGTATCGATCATCCGCCAGCGCTGCACCTCGCCCGGGCGCATCTTGATCCGCGGCACGATCTGGCCGTTGACCGTGATGCGCCGCAGGGAATTCTGCCAGGTGCAGCCGGACTTGCCCTCCTTGCAAAGGACCTCGGTGGACTTGCTGTCCGGGAAGAAGGCGGCGATGTCGTCCGCGCGGCCGTAGGTGTCGTAGAGGATGGTCTGGAAAACCATCACTTTTTCATGCTCGTTCGCCTTGCGCAGCGCCTCGGGAATCTCGCTGGGCTCGTCCTCGATGATCAGCGCGCCGGCCATGCCGCTGCCCACCTGGATCGCGGTCGAGCCATGGGTGTGCGCGTGATACCAGAAGGTGCCCGATGGATGATTGGAAGGAATGTGGATCTCGTACGGAAAGCTGGTGGTCGGCGGAATCGCGAGCAGCACGTTGTCGCTGTTGCCCGTGGGCGAGACGTGCAGGCCGTGGGTGTGGAGGTTGGTGGTGTTGAAGGTGTGCGGACGCGTGTCGATGAACGCGTTGCTCGCCTCCTGGTGGATCTGGTCCGCCATCTGATCCGGCGTCTCCAAGGGAAGCTGGTTGCGCAGCTCGGCGGCCAGGGTGGAGCCGGGCTTCAGGCGCAGCGTCGGGCCGACGAGCTGGCCGTTGTAGGTGCGCAGCGTCACTCCGCAGCCGCCGATGGAGGTCGATTTCGGATCCGTGTACTTGACCGCGAGAATGGTTTCGAGCAGCCCCTCCCGCGAGCGCTCGTCCGGCGGGTTCTGGAACGGCTGGCGGCCGTACTTGTCGATGTCGATCGTGGCGAACGGGCAGGGCCCCTTGGGCGGCGGTGGCTGCTGGGCGCGCGCCCCGGCGGCGATCATGAGGGCGGCGAGAAACGCGGTGGATCTCCATCGATTCGATCGGTTCATGTGATCCTCTCCTGAACAGGTTTCCCGGCAGGCGGCAGACCGCGCGGCCCGCACCGCGGCGCCGAGGAGCGCCGCCATGCCGAGGTAGACAAAAGATTTCTGATGCAGCCAGAAGCGGCCCGCGAGGATGGCGGCCGCGGCGAGGAATGCGATCAAAGCCGGAGCCACCTCGCGCCGGTCTCTGCCCTGATGGGCGACGGCGCCCACGGTGAGCGCGAGCGCCAGCGCGGTCACCGGGGCGATCCATTGGGTATAGGCGCCATAGACGGACCACGAGAGGCTGGCCGAGCCTACGAGCCCGGCGTAGGCAAGGAGGCAGGCGGGGCACTTCGGCGCCACCGCCAGGACGAGCGACGACATGAGGAGCGCGCGGCTCCGGGTCTCTCCGGCCATTCCACCTCCTCCGATGCGGCTGCTTGCGTCACATAGGAGGAGCAACCGCTGTGCCACGTGCGGAGAGGACCTGAGAGCGGGAGGAAAGAGCGGGTTTCGCGGACAACGCGTGCGGACGGCGCGTCCTCCGGTCATGTCGGGCTATGTCGGCTTGTGTCGACGGAGTGTCGGACAGCGTCGCAGTGCCCAGGAAGTGCCAGAGAAGGCTTCTTCAACCGAACCTGAGAGATGACAAGCTGTCATCGAAGTTGTTGTTGCCGTCATCCGTGTTGTCGATGATCGTGACCGCCGGGTGCGGAGCCTGCTTCAGCCTCAACGTTGGGAGCACCGCAATCATCTCGTTGCCCAGGAGCACCTCGAACGCTCCATCGTCCGGATCCTGGTCCGTATCGGCGAAGCAGGTGACCTTCTTCCCCGGTACACCCAGGAAGATCAGCGAGCTGACCCGGTTGTCGGCCCGCAGGTCGCGCTTCAGGAAATCGGATCCAAAGCGCGTATCCACCCGCATGTGGATGTGGTCCAAGTCGTCGATCTCGCTTCCATGAAAAGCCCGGAGCATGGGTTGCGCGGTCAATGCCTGACGAAGGACGTTCAGCCCTGCCAGGAAGGCGGCGAGGCCGAGAAGCGTGCGGATCGGCCGGACCGCCTTCTCGATTTGCACGAGCAATTCGTTCATGTTTTCTACCAGCTCCCCCAGATAGGAGTGCTTCGGCATGACCATCAGGACGAAGCCGGGGGTCAAATCCGCCTTCCCGAGCGCCCGG
>DATANP010000251.1:0-28397 GCA_036266195.1 Thermoanaerobaculia bacterium
CAGTCCTTTGGGTCCTTAACGGCCCAGCCTCCACAGAGCCGCCACGGTCAGCTCGCCGATGCGGTGCAGCTCGTCGATGGTGAGGTACTCGTCGGTGCCGTGGCCGCGGTAGGGCTTTCCGGGCCAGGCGGGGCCGAAGTCCACGCCGCCCTGGAACAGCCGGGCCTGGGTGCCGCCGCCGATGGCGATCGGCTGGCCTTCGGTGCCGGTGACCTCCTTCCAGACCTCCAGCAGGCCGGACACCACCTCGCCCTCGGCCGGGGTGAGGTGCGGCTCGCTGAGGAGCTGGACGGCGGTCGAGACCTTGCCGCCGCCCTGGCCCTGGAAGGCCGCGGTCCGCTCGGCAAGGCTCTTCTCCATCTCCGGCGCGGTGATGCCTCGCGGCACCCGGATGTTCACGCGGGCCGTGGGCTTGCCTTCCTCCTCCAGCAGGTAGACCAGGCAGGAGGTCAGCTCTCCCATGACCGGATCGGCATGGGCGATCCCCAGGCTGGCGCCGTCCGTCTCGGTGCCGATCCGGGTTCCGACGAAGGAGGCCAGCCCACCCCAGGCGTCGAGCCTCAGGTCCAGGGTGGCGAGGAACGCGGTCAGGTCGCCGAGCGCGTTGTGGCCGCTCGTCGGCTCGGAGGTGTGGCCGCCCCGGCCCTCGGCCGCGACCTTCAGGAGGTTGCCCTCGCGGCTGACGGTCAGCTTCGCATCGGGGTGCTGCGAAACCCAGCGGGCGGCCTCCGCCGAGAGATCTGCTGCCGACCCCTCGCCCACCCACTCCACCACCGCCTCGCCGCGCTCGGGGATGATCGAGTTGCCGCTGCCGCCGGACATCTTTACCACCCGCCACGAGCCGGCCTTGGGAGTCTCGACCGGTTCCGCGTGGAAGCTCAGCAGGCCGTAGCCCTTCTGGGCGTGGGTCACGGGGTAATTGGCGTCCACCCCGAGAGTGCGGTCGGGCATGGGCGCGCGCTGAAGGTAGTAGGGGATCTCCTCCCAGCTCGACTCCTCGCCGTTCGCCACGAGCAGGCGGAGGCTCCACCCCAGAGGCCAGCCGGTGTCGCGCAGGGCCGCCATCGAGTACAGGGTCACGATGATCGGCCCCTTGTCGTCCTCCGTGCCGCGGCCGACGATCCGGCCGTTGACGATCTTCCCCTCCCAGGGCGAGGACGACCAGTGCTGCCCTTCGACCCCCTGGACGTCGCCATGGGTGAGGATCGCGAGGACCGGCTTCAAGTCGCCCTTCTTGGGAAGCGTGATCTCCTCGACCCGGCCGTCGAACGACTTGAATTCCAGGCCGAGCCTGCGGGCCTTGCCTTCAAGCCACTTCGCCTGCTTCGCGAACTCGGGGGCGCCCCAGTTCTCCTTGCCTTCGGTGGCGAACGTGCGGAAGGCGAGCATTTCCTGGAGATCGCTCACGATCCGGTCGCCATAGCGGGCGATCAGGTAGCGCCGCACCAGACAGGAAGCCAGGTGCGCCGACTCCGGCGGCACCGGCTTCCCCGACTCCAGCGCCTCGATCCGGCCGGCCAGGTCGGCATCTCCGGCCTTGCGGGCCGACCCGGCCACGGCTTGGCGGAAGGCCTGGAACCCGCGCGGCCCGGCCGGCTCCGAGACCCGGGTCACGGCCATGGCCCCGGCCCCGAGGTGCGCACCCAGGCCCTGGCACTCGGTACCCCCGGGGACCGACTCCTGGGCATGGACCATCAAAGGGAGAAGGCAGGTGAAAACAAGTCCGGCGATCGTCGTCTTCATGGGCAGGGCCTCTCGAAATAGAGACGTATCTTCTACCATACGTACAAGGATGTGGCGCTTGCGAAAGGAGCCGATCTTGCGCGCGATCTCCCCACTCCTGTTGTTCGCTCTCGCCGTCCTGCCGGCCCAGGCCCAGCCGAGGCCGGGCGCGCTGACCGGCCGGGTCGTGGACGCCGCCGGCCAGCCGATGGCGCAGGCCCGGGTGCGCGCGCTGCCGGCACCGCCCCGGTTCGGCGAGTCCTATCCGCCGAGGCCCGAGACCAGCACCGACGCCGAGGGCGCCTTCCGGCTCCCGGACCTCCGGCCCGGATGGAAGTACACGCTGATCTTCGACCAGGGCCCCTTCGCGCCGGCCCGCCGGACCGTGGAGATGCCGGCGGCCGGCCGCGAGCCTCTCCCGCCCCTCCGCGTCACGGTGACGCCCGGCGCCGACGCCTCGGGGCGCGTGGTCGATTCGGCCGGCCGGCCCGTCGAGGGCGCCAGGGTCCGGCTCTACCTCCCAAGCTGGGAAGGCGAGGTGGAAGACTTCGAAGCCAGACTCCCCCTCGAAACCGTCTCCGGCGCGGACGGCCGCTTCGTCTTTCCCCATCTGGCCGCCAGGCGGTGCGACCTGCACGTGGCGCGCGAGGATCTGGCCCCCCGGCTGGTCTCCGACCTGGAGATCCCCGGCAAGGCGGGCCTCTTCGACCTGGGCGACATCCGGCTGGAGCCCGGCGCCGCCATCGAGGGCCGCGTCCTGGACGAGGACGGCCGGCCCATCGAGGGGGCGGAGGTGGGCTTCTACTTCTCCTCGGAGCTCGAGGCCATCGACGACCATCCCCCGGCCTACGCCGGGCCGGACGGCTCCTTCATCCTGCGGGCCCTCCCCGCCGGCGACCGCTATAGGCTCTGGATCCGGGCCGAAGGCTTCGTCTCCCAGGACGCTCCCGACGTGGTGCCGCCCACACCCGAGCCGCTCCGCATCCAGCTCCGGCGGGCCCATACCCTCACGATCCGGGTCGTCGACACGGAAGGGAACCCGGTGCCCAAAGCGCGCCTGAGCCGGTTGGAGGAGAGCAGTTCCATCTCGGGCATGGGCATATCCGGTTCGATCGGCATGGACGATCTGGGCTGGACCAACGAGCAGGGGCTCTACAGCGTCGCGGGGCTGGAAGCGGGAGCCATGGATCTCCTGGTGGAAGCCGACGCCTTCGAGACGCGCCTGATCCGGGGCGCCCGCATTCCCGACACCGCCGCCAGCTCCGTGGAGATCGAGCTGACCCGCGGGGCCGCCGTCGAAGGGCAGGTGCTCGACAGGGACGGCAAGCCCGTGACCGGGGTCTTCGTGACCTCCCACCGGGACGAATCCGAGGCCTTCACCGGCACGAAGTCGGCGATGACCGACGCCGGCGGACACTACCGGCTCGAAGGCCTCGCGCCGGGCTCCTACCAGATGTCCGTCGAACGCTTCGCGGACAAGCTCGAGGTCAAAACCGAGGTCGGCCCGGGGCTCCAGCACCTCGACCTCCGGTTCCAGGAGGCCACCCCGGTCTCCGGCCAGGTGCTCGACTCCCAGGGAGCTCCGGTGGCCCGCGCCCTGCTGACCCTGGTGCCGGTGGAGGACGGCGAGGGCCCCAAGACGGCCAGCCAGACCGACGGCACCTTTACTTTTGACTCGGTCCCGGACGGCCGGTTCCGGCTGCGCGGCAGCGCGCCGGGCTTCGCCGAGACCACCGATGCGCGCGCGGTGGACGTCTCGGGGGAGCCCGTCCAGGGGCTGGTCCTGAGACTGGTCCGCGGCGTCTCCATCACCGGCCGCCTGATCGGCGCCGACCCGGGCCAGTTGAGGCCCGATGGCATCGAGGCGCATCTCTGGGAGCCCGGACGCCGGGAGCATCTCACCGCCGCAGTGGACCGGAGCGGGTCCTATCGGATCGACAGCGTCTCGCCCGGTGTCTGGGAGGTGAGCGCGGATCTCCGGGATGGCCGCTCCGCGTCCGCCGAGGTCGAGGTCGGAACCGAGCCGGTGTCCGTGGACCTGGAATTCGAGGAGGGGCTCACCCTCTCCGGCCGGGTCCTCCTGGATGGCCGGCCGCTCGCCGCCGCCGATGTCTCCGTGGATGGAGCCACGTCGAAGACCGCCTACGACGGCGGCTTCTCCATGCCCGGCCTCCAGCCCGGAACGCACCGGCTCCAGGTCCTCGTCAGCCCGGGGATCGGCCATACCCGGAGCGTCGAGCTGAGGCGGGACGAGGACAAGGAGATCACGGTCTCCCTGTCCACCGGCGGTCTCGAAGGCCGCGTCCTCTCGCCCGAGGGCCTGCCGATCGCCGGAGCCGTGGTGGAGGTCTCGGCCGAGCAGCCCGACCTGGATGCAAGCTTCGAAGGCCTCAGCGTCCGGACCGGAGAGGACGGTCTCTTCGCGCTCTCCCGGGTGCTGGATGGGAGCTACCGCCTCCGGGTCCAGGCCGCCGGCTTCCCCTCGGCCGAGATCCACGTCCTGGTGCCTCCCGGGGATACAATCCACACGGAGGTTGCCCTGAAAAGAAAGCCATGAAGCAGCTTCTTGCCGGCCTTTTCCTGCTGGCTCAGATCGCACACGCCCAGCCGGTCCGGATCACCGGCCGGATCGTCCAGCCTGTCCCAGGAGCTGCGGTCGAGCTGCGGCCTTTCATGGAGGACCGGGCCGAGTCGCTCCGCCAACTGGCCGGCGAGGCCATACCTCCTCTGGCCTCGGTGAAGCCGCGCGCCGACGGCTCGTTCGAGCTGAAGGCTCCGGAGCCGGGCTTCTACTCCGTGGTCGTGCGCGCCGAGGGTCGGCTGGCCCGGAAGACCTTCCTGACGTTCGTGGTCGAGGACTCCGAGCTGCCTCCCGTGGAGCTGCCCTCGACGGCGCCGCTCCGGGTCCGGGCGGTCGGCCCCGACGGGCTTCCGCTCGCCGGCGTGGCCATCCAGGCGCTTCCGGTCCGGCCCCGCGAGGATGGATGGAGTGCCGACGACCGCCGGGCAGTCACGGACGCCGACGGCCGCGCCACCTTCCTCCGCGCCGAGGGCGAGGAACTGCGGCTGACCATCACCACTCCGGGCCGGTACGGCGTCGCCCTGACGGGCTCCTCCGGCTCGGAGCAGACGGTCGCCTTCCCGAAACCCGGGGCGCGGGTGGTCGAGCTTCACAGTCCGGACGGCAAGCCGGCCGCGGGCGTGCTGGTCCGAATCGGGAACCGCGGCTGGCCCTATGGCCTCACCGGAGAGGACGGCCGGCTCGCGCTTCCGGTTCCGGGAGACGGCGAGGTCGTCGCCCTGGCCGAGGACGCCAAGGGGCGCAGGATCGAGATCGTCATGACGGTCGAGGCCGGCGAGGGGACCGACGTTCCCGTGGTCGCTCTCCGGCCGCCGACCACCTTGACCGGCCAGGTGCTGGAGGCCGGCACGCGCGAGCCTCTCGCGGGCGCCCTCGTCTGGAACGGCGGTTCCGGCGCCAAGGGCTGGGTCCGCTCGGACTCGCGCGGCGGCTTCGAGTTGCGCGCCCCCTCCGGCGACCGCGGGCGGGTCGAGGCCCAGGCCCCCGGCCGGCTGCGGCACACCCGCCGCTGGAGCCGGGACGACAACCAGCCGGTCACCTTCCTCCTGGAACCCGCCGGGAGCATCCCGGGCCAGGTCGTGGACGAGGCCGGCCGGCCCCTTGCCGGAGCCCGGCTCACGACCATCCCCAATCCCTCGTCGCGCGCCGACGAGATCTGGATGGGACCGGTCGTCACCTGGAGCGGCGCGGACGGCCGGTTCGTCCTCCGGAGCCTGCCCGCCAACCGCCTGCACTCGGTCTCGGCCTCCCTCGACGGCTTGGCCCCGGCGTCGCAACCCGCGGACGCTTCGTCCGGCCCCCCGATCCGGCTCCAACTAGGCCGCGGCGCGACCGCGGTCGGCCGGGTCGTGGACGAGGCGGGCCAGCCCGTGATCGGAGCCGAGGTGACCCTGACACCCGCGTCCCTGCCATCCGTGCCCGACGCAGGCACTGGACGCCTCCAGGCCGTCTCCGACGGCGAGGGCCGCTTCCGCTTTCCTCGCGTCAACGCCGGCTCGTTCGGGCTCCAGGTCACGAGGGGAGGCTTCGCGCGGGCCGCCCCTGGAGAGGTCACCATCCCCGAGAAGACGGCCGAGACCGATCTGGGCACGATCACGCTCACGCCGGGGGCGGTCATCGAAGGAATCGTGGTCGACGGCCGCGGAAAACCGGTCGCGGGGGCGGACGTGGACCCGGAATCGTTCGACAGCAGGCTCTTCATCCGCTCGGTGACAACCGGCCCCGACGGACGCTTCCGCTTCGCGGATCTCCCGCGCGGCAGCCGCTTCAACCTCTGGATCGACCACCCCGGGTTCGTCCAACTGCAGATGCCCGAGGTCTCAGCCCCAACGCCGAAGCCCTTGCGTGTCAAGCTCGTCGAGGCCCGGAGCCTCAAGGGCCAGGTGGTCGATCCCGAAGGCCAGCCGGTCGCCGGCGCCAAGGTGGCGCTCGTGCAGGGAGCCGGCGGCCTCCTGCTCGGCGGAGGGTTCTCGGAAGGAGCCTGGGGATCGAGCCTGGCCACGACGGACGCGGACGGACGGTTCGTCCTCGACCGGCTTCCGCCGGGGACGATCGGCATCGGGGTGCGGGCGACCGGCTTCCGGAACCGGGAGCTTCCGGGCGTTCAGATTCCCGAGGACGGCGAGGCCACACCGGTCGAAATCCAGTTGGAGCCGGGGCCCTACCTGGAGGGCCGCGTCCTGGATGGACAGGGCCGGCCCGTGCCGCGCGCCCTGGTCCGCGCCGAAGGGAAGGTCCAGGACTCGGGACGCTTCCCGTTCGGCGGCACCCGCGCCGACGACGAAGGCCATTACCAGATCAACGGCCTGGAGCCGGGGACGTACACCATCACGGCCGAATCCCAGGAGGGAGGCCCCGCCGCGCGGGCCTCCGTCGAGATCCGCGTGGGGCCGAACCGGCTCGACCTGGCGCTTTCAGCCGGGACCGAGGTCTCCGGCCGGGTTGTCGACTCCCACGGCCTGCCGGTGCCCGGCGCCTCCGTCTCGCTCCTTGGGCTGCCTCCGACGAGCACCTCCTGGGGAGGGCTCCAGGCCACCAGCTCCGCGGACGGCTTCTTCCTGGTCCGGGACGTTCCCGAAGGCGTCTACCGGCTGACCGGCCAGCGGCGCGGCTTCGCGCGCTCGGAAGCTCCCGAGACGGTCGAGGTCGGCGGCGACCCGGTCCAGGGACTGGAGCTCCGGCTCTCTCCGGGAGCCGTGATCCGGGGGAAGATCCTCGGTCTGACACCCGTCGACCGCGGCAGGATCGAAGTCCACGCCTCAGGGGAGACCGCGATCGCTCTCTCTCCGGCCCAGGTGGACGCCGACGGCTCCTACAGGATTCCGGACCTCCCGCCGGGCAGGTGGACCGTCCTGGTCCTCATGCGCCCGCTCGGCGTCGTGGCCCAGGAGTCGGTCGAGATCGGAGCCGATGACCAGGAGGTCGTCCTCGATCTCCAGATGCCGGCGCCGGAGCGATAGACTGCCCGGGTGCCCGCGGTATCCGCGACGATCGACCAACTCCTCGCCGAGGCCCGGCCCCGGCTGGCGGCCACCCCGTTCGGAGCGCCGGCCCGCGAGGCGGCGCTGATCCTCGGCCGGGTGCTCGGTCTTTCCGAGGCCCAGGTCCTGGCGCACGGCGAGCGCGAGGTTCCGGACGAGGCGGCGGCGCGGTTCCGCAGCTTCCTCGAACGCCGGCTGACCGGCGAGCCTACGGCCTATCTGTTCGGCGAGCGCGAGTTTTACGGCCGGACCTTCCAGGTCGATTCCCGGGTTCTCATTCCGAGACCCGAGACCGAGCACCTGATCGAGGCCGCTCTGGACGCTTTTAAGAAGATACCGCTCCCGGACCGGCCGTGGATTCTTGACGTGGGCTCCGGCTCCGGCATCCTGCCGGTGACCCTGGCCCTGGAGATCCCGGGGGCCCGGGTGGTGGCGACCGACATCTCTCCCGGGGCCCTGGCGGTGACCGCCCTCAACGCCCGGCGGCTCGGGGTGCGAGACCGGGTTTTCCCCGTGGGCGCGGACCTGGCGCGGGGGCTCGACCTCGGCCGGTTCGACCTGGTGGTGAGCAATCCTCCCTACATCGACTGGAGCGACGCGCCGACCCTCTCGCCGGAGGTTTACAAGTTCGAGCCACACGTGGCACTCTTTGCCCCCGGCTCCGGCGATTCCCTCTATGCGCGGCTGTTCTCGGAGACCGGCGGATTGAGATCCCGTCTCCTCGTCGAAATCGGATTCGGACAGCTCGACGCCGTCCGCCGCCATGCCCGGGCCTCCGGCTTGCAGGTGGTTGACGTCCGGCTCGACTATGCAGGCATCCCCCGGGTTGTGATCCTTGAGCGCCGGTGAACCGGCAAGGTTGATCGAATGGACAAGTTCCACATCGTCGGACCCTCGCGGCTCGTGGGCCGCGTCCGGGCGAGCGGCGCCAAGAACGCCGCCCTCCCCGCCCTCGCCGCCACCCTCCTCGCGGACGGCGAGCCCCTCACGCTTCACCGCATCCCGAGGGTGCGCGACATCCGCACCATGATGCGCCTCCTCGACCACCTCGGCGTGAGCAGTGAAGAGTCGGGAGAGGCCCTGGTCTTCCACCGCGACCGGCCGACCTCGGACCACGACGCTCCCTATGACGTGGTCAAGACCATGCGCGCCAGCGTCCTGGTGCTGGGGCCGCTCCTCGCCCGCTTCGGCCACGCCCGGGTCTCGCTGCCCGGCGGCTGCGCCATCGGCGTCCGGCCCATCGACCAGCACCTCAGGGGCCTCGAAGCGCTCGGCGCCAGCGTCGAGCTCTCGCACGGCTATGTCGAGGCCAGGGCGGACCAGCTCCGGGGGGCCCGCTTCCGATTCGACATGCCGACCGTCACGGGTACGGAAAACGTCCTCATGGCCGCCGCCCTCGCCAAGGGGACCACCGTGCTGGAGAACTGCGCGCGCGAGCCCGAGATCGTGGACCTCGCCAACCTCCTCAACACCATGGGCGCCCGCATCTCGGGAGCCGGCGAGGAGAGGATCGAGATCGAGGGGGTGGATGGGCTGCGCGGCGGCGAGCACACGATCATCCCCGACCGGATCGAGGGCGGGACCTACCTGATCGGCGCGGCCCTGACCCGCGGCGACGTCACGCTCGAAGGGTCCAGCCCCGCCGATCTGGCGCCGCTGCTGGACAAACTGGCCGAGGCCGGCGCCAGCGTCGAGATCGACGGGACCGGCATCCGGGTCCGGGCCGGGGACGGGCTCATGGCCTGCGACCTCGACACCGAGCCGCACCCCGGCTTCCCCACCGACCTCCAGGCGCAGTGGATGGCCCTGATGACCAGCGCCGACGGCGTGTCCACCATCCGCGAAACCATCTTCGAAAACCGCTTCCAGCACGCCCCGGAGCTGGTGAGAATGGGCGCCGACATCCGGGTGGAGGGAGGCTCGGCCCGGGTCTACGGCGCCAGGCGGCTCACCGGCGCCGGGGTGATGGCGACCGACCTGCGGGCCTCGGCCTGCCTGGTCCTGGCCGGCGTGGCGGCCGAGGGAGAGACGGTCGTGGACCGGATCTACCATCTCGAACGTGGCTATGAAGGAATGGAACTGAAATTGCAGAGTTTGGGGGCACGAGTCGCCAGATGGGTGGTTTGAAGGATTGATTCCGGCACTCGCTCCGGATGATCACCACCTTCACTCTCGTCTTAGCCGCCACTCTCACCGCGGATCCCCGCCCGGCCCTGGTCGAGCTTCAGCTCGCCGGGCGCCGGACCGAGGCGCTCGCCCGCACCGAGCGGGAAATCGCGGCCCAGCCGGAAACCTCCCGTGCGCTGGGCCTCGACTACCTCCGCGGTCACCTTCTCGATCTCCTCAACGACCCGGCGGCCTCCGGCGAGGCCTTCGCCGCCGCCATGGCCAACACCCCCGACCTCGGCGTCTACAGCCGCTACCGCCTCGCCCTGGCGCAGGAGCGCACCGGCCATCCCGAGGTCGCCGCCGGCCTGATCGCCAGCGTCGTGGACTCCCGCACTCCTGCCCTCCTGGCCGAGTCCACCCTCCTCCTCTCCCGGACCCTGTCGCGGGGCGGCGACTGCCGGCTGCTCGGCGGTCTCAAGATCGAGACCCTGCCCGCGCCGCAGCGCCGCATCCTGACCCTGTCGCAGGCCGACTGCGCGCTCCGCACCGGCTCGCGCGAGCTGGCCCGGGGCATCCTCGTCGGTCTCCTGGAGGAGAACCGCAACGACGACACCGCCCGGGGAGCTGCCGACCGCCTGGACATGCTGGTCTCCGACAGCGAGGGCGGACGCCTGCCGCTCCTCCTCGGCCTCGTCTTCCACCAGCACCGGGACTTCGAGCGCGCGCTCGCCCATCTCCACCGCGCCCTCGATCCGGCCGAAGGGCTGAGCGACCGCGAGACCGCCGAAGGGCGCTACGCCCAGGGCCGCTCCCACTTCTGGCTGGAGCGCTACGCGCCGGCCGCGGTGGTCTTCGGCGGGCTCGCCACGGTCTCGCGCCGGCCCGAGGAACGCGCGCGCGCCCTCTACCAGCAGGGCCGGTCCTATGAGCTGCTCGGACAATGGATCCTGGCCGCGGAGAGCTTCAGCCGCGCCTACCTCGCCCAGCCTGACGGCGAATGGGCGGCGGCCTCGCTCTTCGCCGGCCTCCGCCTGCGCTGGAGGAGCGGCGCCGAGTCCGACACGGCCGCCTACTACGACCTCCTGACCTCGCGCCGCGA
Source organism: Thermoanaerobaculia bacterium (assembly GCA_036266195.1). Taxonomy (GTDB): domain Bacteria; phylum Acidobacteriota; class Thermoanaerobaculia; order Multivoradales; family UBA5704; genus DATMER01. The sequence continues at coordinate 10,493 of DATANP010000251.1, forward strand.
GTGGCGCGAGCAGGCCCTGCGCGCCAGCCTCTTCCTGGCCTCGTCGGACATCGTCCGCGGCCGGAAGGACCGCGCCCGGACCTGGCTCGACCGCGCCCTGCCGGAGACCCCGGACGAGCGCCTGGAGGTCGCCTACTGGCGCGGCCGGCTCGCCGAGCTCGAGCGCAACCTGCCCGCCGCCGTCGCCTCCTACCTGGAGGCGATGCGGTTCGACCTCTATCACCCGCTCTCCCAGTCCGCGCACGAACGGCTCGGCCTGGAGCCGCTCTCCCAGGCCGCCGTGGTCGAGGGCCGACGCCGGTCCGCCTCGACGAAGTTCGAGGATCTCTACGACGCCTGGCTCCTCCTGGGCAACGGCAGCGACACCGGCAAGTCGTGCTGGTTCCGGGCCCGCAACGCCCTGCTCGCCGATCCCAAGCGCGCCCCCCTCACACGGCTGATCGAGATCCCGGTCCGCGACTGGCCGCTCTGGGAGGCTCCGCTGCACCAGCCCGAGGAGAAGCTGCTCGCCCTGGGCATCCTGCACGAAGGGGCCCCGGCCGTGCGGCAGTACTTTCCGATCAGCGACCCGTCGCTCGCCTACACCGGCTGCCGCCTGCTGTCCAAGGCGGGCGAGCACGAGCGTTCGATCCTCCTGGCCGAGGCCCTGCGGCTGCGCTCGGGCGACCGGGTGCCGGTGATCTTCCAGCCCCGGGAGTTCCACCAGGTCCTCTATCCCTCGCCCTATCGGGAGCCGCTGGTCACTCAATGCCGGCTGCGCGGAGTGCCGCCGAACCTGCTCGCCGCGATCGCCCGCGAGGAGAGCCGCTACAACCGCAAGGCCCTCTCCCCCGCGGCAGCCCGCGGCCTCACCCAGCTCACCGTGCCCACCGCCCGGCGCATCGCGACCCAGATCGACATGACCCGCCTCGACCCGGAGGATCTCTACCGGCCCGACATCGCCCTGGCCCTGGGCGCCGCCTACCTCGCCAAGCTCCTGAAGGACTTCAACGGCGCCGGCCACGTGGCCGTGGCCGCCTACAACGCGGGAGAGCCCCAGGCCGCGCTCTGGCGGAGCTACTGCTTCAGCCCCGAAATGGAGGAGTTCTTCACCAAGGTGACCTTCCAGGAGACCAGGAACTATCTGAGGAAGGTGCTCACCAGCCGGGCGCACTACGAGGAGCTGTGGTAGGACTATAACGAGATCTCTAAAGTTTTTCATGCTAATCTTAGGGGGCCATAACCTGCGGAAGCCGCGCGACTCCGACTCTCTGCTTACAGAGGAGGACGTTATGAGGAAGAAGACCCAGAGAAAGCTCCGGCTCAGCAAAGAAACCCTGCGCCACCTGTCCGGGCCTGACCTGCGAGAGGCGCTGGGTGGTGCCACCCTTCGCACGTGTGGCGAAGCCTGCTCTGATCAGTGCTGGACATACCAGGAGACCTGCACGGAAAGCGGCTGTGTGACAGTTCGGCAATACACCTGCTGAGCTCGCTCTTGTGCCGAACCGGCCGGCGTGGTGCCGCCACTTCGGCCGGACCCTTGCGACTGCCGCCGAGATCGCAATGTGGATACCCATCGCCGACTCTGAAATAAGTCGCCGCTGCTGGAACGCCATTGAAGGAATTGAGCGCGGTCTCGTGCAGGTCATGTTTTCGGGTACTTCTGTAGCACCAGCCGAGTGCGACCCCAGGCTGGCAAGCGGGCACGCGGGATTGGCACTCTTCTTCGCCTACCTCGACGAGGCCCGCCCGAGCGCTGAGTCCGCCGACCGCGCTCTCGCGGCTCTTGACCGGAGCATCGACGCCCTCGAGGAGACACGCCTCACCCCGTCTCTCTACAGCGGGTTCTCCGGCATCGGATGGACAGTCGAGCACCTGAACCAGGAATCCTTCGAAGAAGACGACGATCTGTCGGCCGAGATCGAGGAAGCGCTGCGTGCCCTGATTTCGAGCCCGGACAGCAGGCCACAATACGAGTTGATCAACGGGCTCTCCGGCTTTGGAGTCTATCTGATCGAGCGGCTGCCGCGCCCCGGAGCTGTCGAGCTTCTGGGCCGCATCCTCGATCGTCTCTTGGCCATGGAGGAAGAGTCGGAGACAGGCATTACCTGGTATACCCCGCCCGAATGGCTCTCCTTGGATCAACGCAAGTGGCGGCCGAACGGCCATTACAGCCTCGGCGTATCGCACGGGGTCCCTGGCGTCCTCGGCTTCCTGGCGGCGGCGCAGCGGGCCGGGTTCGAGGACCGCCGCATCCCGCATCTGGCCGCGGGCATCGTCCGCTGGCTGTTGGACCAGAAGCTGCCGGAAAAGGTCAGATCCGTGTTCCCCTCCTCCTTCGTTCCTGGCGAGGTACCTGAACCGACCCGCACGGCCTGGTGTTATGGGGACATCGGCGTCGCTGCCGTCCTGCTTTCGGCGGCGCGTGAATTCGGCCGTCCGGATTGGGAGGAAGAAGCCCTTGGAATTGCCCGGCTCGCGGCCCGCAGGCCCCTCGAAGCCGTGGAAGTGATGGATGCCGGCCTTTGCCACGGCTCAGCCGGCCTGGCCCAACTCTTCAACCGCTTCTATCAGGCCACGGGCGATCGAGAGATGAAGGAGGCAGCCCTGACGTGGTACCGGCGCACCCTGGACGCGAGGCGCCCGGGAGAAGGGATCGCGGGTTTCCTGAGCTATGTCAGCAATGGGTCGGGCGGCCCTGGCTCATGGAAGGCGGAGCCCGGTTTCCTGATCGGAGCCGCGGGGGTCGGCCTTGCCCTTTTGGCTGCCGTGACCGATATCGAGCCAGCCTGGGACCGGGCGATGCTCATCTCGATCCCGCCGCGGAATGGAGGAGAGGGCGGGATCAATTCGACTTCTTCTCGATCCGCTTGACCAGCGGCGGCAGGTCGCCCTGCGGCTTGTCGAAGTAGACGTGGATGTCCGCCTTGCGGCGCAGCTCCTCGGTCCACTTGTCCAGCTCCTGGTTGAGCCGCTGCTCCTTGAGCACCGTGCGGATCTTCTCCCGCACATCGTCGAGCGGCGGCACCGGGGCCTTCTGGCGCTGCATCTCCTGGGTGAAGGTGGTGCGGTAGTACTGCGTGATGTCGTCCAGGCTCACGAACACCCGCGGGCCGAGCTGCTCCTCCACATGGGTGAGGACCATGAGCTGCCGGGCCACGAGCTGGCGCAGCGCCTGCTGGGTGAGGCCGAGATCGCGGAGCGTCTTCCGGAATGCCTCGTCGTTCGGGAAGCGGGCGCGGATCTCCGCCACGTTCTTCTCGATCAGGTCCACCGGCACCTGCTCGAAGCCGTAACGGTCGATCTCGTGGAACCGCAGCCGTTGCTCGACCAGATCGTCCAGGATGCGGCGGTGGAACCGGAGGTCGTCCTCCCCCGGCTTCGGCTGGGCGAGGCCGAGGGCCACCACCCGCTCCACCTCGGAGGCGAGGATCGGGTCCTCGTCCACCACGGCCATCACCCGGTCGCGCAGCCGGGGCTCCAGGCCGGGAGCCGGGATGCTGGCCGAAGCCGCGGGCTTCTGGGCCCCGGCAGACAGAGCGGCGCCCAGCATGAGACAGCAGAAGAGACCGCGAACCTGTTTCATCGGAAGCCCATGCTAGCATCCCCCCGGTCATGGCAGAAGAGAAGAAAAAGGCCGGCGTCCTGCGGGTCGGGCTCGCTCAGACCGACAGCCGGCTCGGCGACGTCGCCGACAACCTGGAGCGCCACCTGCGCTGGATCGGCCAAGCGCGCGACCGCGGGGTCGAGCTCCTGGTCTTCCCGGAGCTCTCCCTCACCGGCTACCGGCTCTTCCACCTGACCTCGCGCGTGGCCCTGCCTGCCTCGGCGCCCGAGCTGCGGCGGCTCGCCGAAGCCGCCGGCTCCATGGCGGTCGTCGTGGGCTTCGTGGAGGAGAGCGACCAGGGCATCCTGCACAACACCTCGGCGGTCCTCGTCCATGACAGGCCTCACCTGCTCCACCGCAAGCTCTACCTGCCGAGCTACGGCATCTTCCAGGACGTGCGCTTCGTGCGGCCCGGCCGCCGGCTCGACCTGGCGTCCCTCCCCTGGGGCAGGACCGGCGTGCTCATCTGCGAGGACCTCTGGCACCCCGAGCTGGCCCGGCGCCTCGCGGCGGCCGGCTCGCGGCTCCTGGTCGTGCCCTCGGCCGGCCCCGGCCGCGTCGGCTCGGGCGAGATGCCGGCCAACCACGAGTCCTGGGAGCTGCTCACGCGTTCCACCGCGCTGGTGAACACCTGCTGGGTCCTCTACTGCAACCGGGTCGGCTGGGAGGAGGGCGCCTTCTACCCCGGAGCGAGCCACATCGTGCGGCCCGGCGGCGAGATCCTCGACCGCTCCCCCGTGCTGGAAGAGCACCTGCTCGTGGCGGACATCGACCTGCGCGAAGCCGACCGCCTGCGCTGGCGCCTGCCGCTCGTGGCCGACGAGCGCCAGGACATCGAGGGACCGGCATGACCCCGGTGGACCTCCGGGGCGAGACCCGGCAGAAGCTCCTGCTGAACGCGCCGCTCGCGGTGGCAGTCCTGACCTCCTTCATCAAGGACGCAGTCGAAACCGCGGACATGAAAGGCGTGGTCGTGGGCGTGTCCGGAGGCGTGGACTCCTCGCTCTCGGCCGCGCTCGCGGCGCGCGCCCTGGGGCCGGAGCGGGTCCACGGCTTCCTCCTCCCCTACCGCACGTCGAACCCGGCCTCCGAGCAGGACGCCCGCGCCGTGGCCGAGCATCTCGGCATCCCGCACCGCAAGATCGACATCTCCCCCATGGTGGACGCCTACTTCGAGATGGAGCCGGACGCCGACCCCGGACGCCGCGGCAACAAGATGGCCCGGGAGCGGATGACCATTCTCTTCGACCAGGCCAAGAAGCTCGACGCCCTGGTCCTCGGCACCTCGAACAAGACCGAGATCCTCCTGGGCTACTCCACCGTATTCGGCGACAACGCCAGCTCGCTCAACCCCCTGGGCGACCTCTACAAGACCCAGGTCTGGCAGCTCTCGCGCTACCTCGGTCTGCCGGGGCAGGTGATCGACAAGGCCCCGTCGGCCGACCTCTGGCCGGGCCAGACGGACGAGGGGGACCTCGGAGTCGACTACGGCACGGCGGACGAGGTCCTCCACCTCCTCTTCGACGAGGATCTCCGGCCGGAGGAGATCGTCGAGCGCGGCTACGCCGAGCGGGCCGTGAAGCGGATCGTGACCCTGGAGCAGCGCTTCCGCTACAAGCGCCGGCTGATGCTGATCGCGCGCCTGTCGGGGAGCGCGGTCAACCTCGACCAGGAGATCCCGCGGGACTGATGGCCGGCAAGCTCGTGGTCGTCGCCACGCCGATCGGCAACCTGGACGACCTCTCGCCCCGGGCGCGGGCGGCCTTCGAATCCGCGGACCTGGTGGCCTGCGAGGACACGCGCCACACCGGCCGCCTGCTGGCGCACCTCGGCATCAGGAAGCCCCTGGTCTCCCTCCACGAGCACAATGAGCGCCAGCGCCTCCCCCGTCTCCTGGCCGAGTTGGAGGAAGGCAAGACCATCGCGGTGGCGAGCGACGCCGGCACCCCGCTCCTCTCGGACCCCGGCTTCGTGCTGGTGAGGGAAGCCGCGGCGAAAGGCATCCGGGTGGAGCCGATCCCGGGCCCTTCGGCCCTCCTCGCCGCCCTGGTCGCCTCGGGCCTGCCGCCGCACCCCTTCACCTTTGCCGGCTTCCCGCCGCCCAAGACCGGCAAGCGCCGCACTTTCTACAAAACCTGGTCAACCCTCGGCCACACCCTCATCCTCTTCGAATCCCCGCACCGCATCCTCCCCAGCCTCGAAGACGCCCTGGCCGAGATGGGGGACCGCCCCGCCGCCATCGGCCGGGAGCTGACGAAGATGCACGAGGAGGTCCTGCGGGGGAGGTTGTCGGAGCTGGTGGAGGAGCTGCGGAAGCGGCCTTCGCTCAAGGGGGAGTTCGTGGTGGTGGTGGGATCGGAGGACAAGGGATGAGCGACTACCACATCAACATCTTCTACAGCGACGAGGACGAAGGATACATTGCGGACATTCCGGACCTCGATGCCTGTTCAGCCTTCGGCTCAACCCCCGCTGAGGGCTTGCTGAAGTCGGTAAGGCAAAGGAAGCCTGGCTCGCGGCAGCCCGTTCAGCAGAGAAGCCGATACCCTGTCCGCGTTACCGTCCCTTGATCTACCGGATCGCTGGCTGAGACAGAACTAGTGCGCGTCACCCAGCGTGCGAGGCCATCTTCGCCCTGGCGCGACGACGCCGTTTGACTACCGGCCACCCGATCCGGTCGTCGAGCACTACAAGTAGGGATCTGGATCTCACTCTCACCCGCGCCCCGGCCATTATGCCCACACGATCATTCGCCATTTTATGGCCCCCTGAGACGGGCCATGTTGATGATGATTCTGTGGCGGCAAAGGATCGCCTAAATTACAGACGGCTGTTCCTCCACATCCTTCGCAGCGATAGATTCCGGAATGAGGGCATGACTCACCGGGTTTCCAAAGCTTGTCGAATTCCTCAGAGTTCATTTTCTGCACATACGTATCGTACTTGTAGTAAGCCATATGACTCTCCTTTGTCCTGGCAGCTGACTCCGCAACTGCAGCTCATCGAAGAGACCCTGATTTCGGTGCATTGGTTAGATAGTGATGCCTGGGGAACTTGAGCGAGGTGTCAGCGAATGACCCGCACCTCGACCCCAACGTCCATTGACGCCCAATTCCGGTCCGTCGTCAGCACGGGCAGGTTCATCTGGCGGCCGAGAGCGAGACAGGCCCGATCTCCAAAGGAGAGGCCGGCGCTACGGGTTGACACCCGTAGCATGCCGGTCTGATAAGACAGATCCTCTTCAAAAGGGATCACTTGGAGGCCGATCTCTCCCAGGGCAACCCGGATCACGGCTTCAGGCATCCCCCTCTCCGCCAGCTTCGCGACGATCTCGGAGAGATTCACCGTGCTGATGATTGCCCCAGGAAGGGTCTGCTCAACGACTTCTCCTCCAGGCTCGGCGTTCAGAAGCGCCAGGATGGCCGAGGCGTCGAGAACGACCTCATTCATGTTCAGCGCTCCTGCGCCGCTCCCGGATCAACTCGTCAGAGAGACGGTCCCCCTCTGGGACATAGGACCGCACGAGCGCCTGCGCTCTCCGAATCCCCTCTCGAGGCGTGAGAACCCTGACGCTGTTCTCCTCGAGCACCAGAACGAGCTCGTCGCCAGGCTCGACTCCCAGGGCTCGTCGATACTCCACTGGGATCACCAATCTGCCACCGTCTCCCATTCTTGTCACAACCCTCTCCATATGGCACCTCTGCGCCATTCTACCAGCCAACCCTTTGGCGTCGAAATCTGCCACGCCGGGAACACTTCCCGGCTCGGCGGGGAGACTCCCGGACCATCTGGGGAGACTTCCCGGCGCAGCCGGGAGACTCCCCGGCGATCTGAGGAGACTATCTGGCGAGCCGGGGGAGACTATCCGGCGCTCCGGGGAGTCTCCCCTGCAACTTCAGGAGTCTCCCTGGCGAGCCGGGAAGTCTCCCCGCCGCTCCGGGGAGCCTCCCAGGCGAGTCGGGGAGTCTCCTGGATGAGGCGGGTACATTCCCTGATGAGCCGGGAACACTCCCGGCGGCTTCGGGAAGGCTCGGCCTGCGGCCTCACCACCGTCCCTCCCCCGCGCTTATGCGCGGGAGAGGGCGCCACTCCGTTACCGGAAAACCTCTTGCAGCTACTCCTCCTCGTGAGGGCCGATGGAGGGAATCGCGGACAGGTATTCGTAGATCGCCCGCAGGTCGTGGTCGGTCATCTTGCCGTAGACCGGCCAGGGCATCACCTGGAGGAGCTCGTCCGGATCGTCGGGGTCGTGCCCGTTCCGGAGGTACTTCTTGAACTCCTGGTACGTCACGCCGGCCGGCTTGCCTTCGTCGTCCGGGGTGATGTTGGCCGAGACGATCTCCGGCCCGAAGGGGGTGCCGCCCGCGAGATAGCCGTCGGTGTTGATCTGCTCCGGCTCTCCCTTGAACGGATCTCCGCCCGGCTTGTAGGGCGGGTTGGTGTGGCAGTCGTTGCAGCCGCCCTGGGCGTTCACGATGTAGCTGCCCAATCCCACGAGGTCACGGTTCCGGCCCTTGAGCTTCAGCTTCACGGGCGCGATCTGGAAGCCCTTGGCGATCCGGGCCTGGTCGCCGGAATCGTCCGCGCCGGAGGCCAGGGACAGGAAGGATGCGCAACCGATCACCGCCAGACCCAACGCTACTACTTTGGCTCGCACGATGTTTCCTCCTTTGCTTGTGGAAGAATTCTGCTGGTACCTCGGCACTTCACCTGCGAGAATAATGCCCATGATGAGACGCCTTGTCCCTGCGCTGCTCCTGTTCCTCGCCACGACCGGCGCCCTGCGCGCCACCCCTGCCGATACTCCGGTCACCATCCACGCCGCCCGGCTGCTCGACGGCCGGGGCGGAGCCCTGGACGACGTGACCGTCACCGTTCAGGGTGGCCGCATCACGAGCGTGGACCATGGGAAGGCCGGAAAGCCGGATTGGGAGCTTGGAACACTGACCCTGATGCCCGGCGGGATCGACACGCACGTCCACATCTCCTGGCACTTCGACCCGGACGGCAAGACCCATCACGACGAGAAGGAGGCGCCAGCCCGGACCGTGCTCTATGCGGCCGAGAACGCCTGGCAGACCCTGCAGGGCGGCGTCACCACGGTCCAGAGCCTGGGCGCGCCCGAGGACAAGGACCTGCGCGAGGCGATCGCCCGCGGCGTGCTGCCGGGGCCGCGCATCGTGACCGCGCTGGAACCGCTGGGCGAGGAGGCCTGGACGCCCGAGCAGTACCGCGAGGCGGTGCGCAAGCTGAAGGCGGACGGCGCCGACGTGGTCAAGATCTTCGCCTCGCAGAGCATCCGCACCGGCGGCGGCCCGACGCTGAGCCAGGAGCAGCTCGACGCGGCCTGCGGCGAGGCGCGCAAGCTCAACCTGCGCTCGGCCGTCCATGCCCATGGCCCGGAGAGCGCCCGCCGCGCCTCGCTCGCCGGCTGCACCTCGGTCGAGCACGGCGCCCTGCTCGACCCCGGGACCCTGAAGTTCCTCGCCGATCATGGGACGTGGTTCGATCCCAATCTGGACCTCGTCTTCCGCAACTACTTCGAGAACAAGGAGCACTTCGTCGGCATAGACAGCTATACGGAGGAAGGCTTCGAGCAGATGAAGAAGGCCGTGCCCCTGGCCTTGAACATGTTCCGCCAGGCGCTCAGGACGCCGGGGCTCCGGATCGTGTTCGGGACCGACGCGCTGGCCGGCTCCCACGGCCGGAACTTCGAGGAGCTGATCTACCGCGTGGAGCAGGGCGGCCAGGATCCGATGGCCGCCGTCGTGTCCGCCACCTCGCTCGCCGCCGAGTGCCTGGGCCTTCAGAAGGACGTGGGCACCGCGGCGCCCGGCTACGAGGCCGACCTCATCGCGGTCGAGGGCGACCCCTCGAAGGACATCCGGGCGCTCAAGCGGGTGGTCTGGGTGATGAAGGGCGGGAAGGTGGTCCGGAACGACCGGCGTCCTTAATCGATCCGGAGCCGGCGGTCGACGGGGATCTGGGCGAAGACCTGGACCTTGCCGTTCGGCCACCGGACGGTCAGCCGGTCGGCTCCGCCTGATCCCAGCCCGAAGTGGGAGGCCAGGGCGTTCTGGGACTGGTAGGAGGAGGCGGTGCGGACGTCGCGGATCCAGGTCTTGCCGCCCGCGGCCAGCTCCAGCCGCGCTCCGATTCCACCTCTCAGCTCGACGGAGAGCCAGCTCCCGTTCTTTTCGCCTACGTTTTCATAGACTTCGGCGAAGTCGTTCGAATTGACGATCGCCACGTCGAGGTCGCCGTCGAGGTCGAGGTCGCCGGTGGCCAGGCCGCGGCTCACCCGCACCACGTCCATGCCGGTGGCCTTGTCCTCCCGGAACCGGCCGTTGCCGAGGTTCTCGAAGACCTGGTTGCGCTGCGCGTACTGGCTGCCTTCCAGGAAGTCGGCCGCCCGGTCGTTGATATGCCCGTTGGCGATGACGAGATCCAGATCGCCGTCGTTGTCGAGATCCGCAAGGTCCACCCCGAAGGCGAGGAACGGGAGGGAGGGCTCGGCGATCTGGGCGATGAAGCGGTTGTCCGAGAAGGTGCCGGCGCCCAGGTTCCGGTAGAGGCCGTTCGACTCCAGCTCGAAGTTGGTGACCACGATGTCCATCAGGCCGTCGCCGTCGTAGTCGTCCATGTCGACCCCCATGCCCGCCTCGGCCCGGCCGGCGCCGCTGAGCGCAGTGCCGGACAGGAGGGAGAGGTCCTCGAAGGTGCCGTTCCCGAGGTTCCGGAACAGGAAGTTCGGCTTCTGGTCGTTGGCGACATAGAGGTCGGGCCAGAGGTCGTTGTCGATGTCGCCGAAGACCACGCCCAGCCCCGGCCCGACCGCACCGCCGAAGCCGGCCGCCTGGGTGGCGTCCTCGAAGGTGCCGTCCCCCCGGTTGCGGTAGAACCGGTCGGGCAGGCCGTGGTAGGAGTCGGGCCCGCAGTAGCCGACGATCTTCGACTCCGGGGCGAAACAGGGCTTGGCAGTCTCGATCGCGAAATCCACGTAGTTGGTGATGTAGAGGTCGAGGTCGCCGTCCCGGTCGGTGTCCGCGAAGGCCGCCGAGGTACTCCAGAGCGGATCGGCCAGCCCGGCCCGGGCGGTGCCGTCCACGAAGGTGCCGTCCCCCTGGTTCACGAAGAGCTGGTCCGCGCCGAACTGGGTGACGAAGAGATCGAGGTCGCCGTCGTTGTCCACGTCCCCGGCCGTGGCCCCCGACCCATAGCCGGCCACCCGGATGCCCGAGGCGTCGGTCCGGTCCACGAACCGGCCGTTGCCGTCGTTCCGGTAGAGGCGGGAACGGGGCTCCTCGCCCGTGTAGCCCGGCAGCCTGCCGCCGTCCACGAAGAAGAGGTCCTGGTCGCCGTCCGAGTCGTAGTCGAGCATCACCACGCCGCCGGACATGGTCTCCACAAAGTAGCGCCGGCCCGACCCGCCATGGTGGTGGCGGAAGTCGAGCCCCCAGGCTTTGGAGACCTCCCGGAAGCGGATCGCCTCGGCGGACGCCGGCATGGCTGCCAGGAGAAGCAGGGCGAGGGCGGCGCGCTTCATGCCGGCATACTAACGCCGGTTGAACTTCCTCATCAGGTCCTCCACGCTGGCAGCCGGCTTCGGAGGCGGGGGCGTCTTCGCCAGGGGCCGTCCGCCGCGCGCAGTGTTCGCGGCATTGCCGGTGGCCTGCCGGGGAGACTGGGCCGGCGGCTGCTGGAGCGCCTTGATCGACAGGCTGATGCGCTCGCGCTGGTAGTCCACCTCCAGCACCTTGACCTTGACGATCTGCCCAACCTGCGCGGCCTCGCGCGGATCGGCCACCCAGCGGTGGGTCAGCTCCGAGACGTGGACCAGGCCGTCGCGGTGGACCCCGATGTCCACGAACGCTCCGAAGTTGGTGACGTTCGAGACCCGGCCCTCCAGCACCATGCCGGGCTGGAGGTCTTTCACGGTAGTCACGTCGGACCGCCACTCGGGCGTCTTGAACTCGGGCCGCGGGTCGCGGCCGGGGCGGAGCAGCTCGGTGCGGATGTCCTCCAGCGTGAACGAGCCAAGGTTCTGGCCGGCGTCGGCGAAGCGCGCGAAGTCGAGGCGCGAGATCAGCTCCTTGTTGCCGACCAGCTCCTTCACGGGCACGGAGAGCTGCTGGGCCATCTTCTGGACCACGGAGTAGCGCTCGGGGTGGACGCCCGTATTGTCGAGCGGGTTGTCGCCGCCGCGCACCCGCAGGAAGCCGGCGGAGAGCTCGAACGTCTTCGGACCGAAGCCTGGGATCGCCATGAGCGACTGCCGGGACTTGAAGGGGCCGTTCGAGTCGCGGTGCTCGACGATCGCCCGGGCGACCCGCTCCGAGAGGCCGGAGACCCGCCGGAGCAGCGGCGCCGAGGCGGTGTTCAGCTCGACCCCGACCCGGTTCACCGCGCCTTCGACGGCGGTGTCCAGCTCGGTGTCCAGCGCTTTCTGGTCCACGTCGTGCTGGTACTGGCCGACGCCCATGGAGCGCGGCTCGATCTTCACCAGCTCGGCCAGGGGATCCTGGAGCCGGCGGGCGATCGAGACCGCGCCGCGCAGGGTGACGTCGAGCTGCGGCAGCTCCTCGCGGGCGACGGAGGAGGCCGAGTAGACCGAGGCGCCGGTCTCGGGCACGATCGCGACCACGACCTTCTCCAGCCCCGCCTCCTGCACGGCCTTGCGCGCAAAGGCCTCGGTCTCGCGCCCGCCGGTGCCGTTGCCGACCGCCACCGCCAGGACGTTGTGCTTCCGGATCAGCCTGACCACGGTCCGGGCGGAGCCGGCCTCGTCGGCATGGGGCGGAACGGGGTGGATGACGTCTGTGGCCACCACCCGGCCGGTGCCGTCCACCACCGCGAGCTTGCAGCCGGTGCGGAGGCCGGGGTCGAGCCCCATGACGGGCATCTGGCCGAGCGGCGCCTGGAGCAGAAGGGCTTCGAGGTTGGCGCGGAACACGGCAATGGCCTGGGCCTCGGCCTTCTCGCGCATCTCGCCGCGGACCTCGTTGGTGATCGAAGGCCGTAGCAGCCGCTTGTAGCCGTCGGCCGTGGCCGCCGCGATCTCCTGGCCGCAACGGGTGTCGAGCGGCACGCCCCAGGCGCGGGCGAGGCTGTCCACCTCCGCCTCGTCATCGATTCGCAGGTCCGAGAGGAGGAAGCCCTCGCGCTCGCCGCGCAGGATGGCAAGGAGACGATGGGAGGGGATGTCCCTGCCCGGCTCGTCGTGCTCGAAGTAGTCCCGATAGACCGCGGCCTCGGCATCCTTCTCCTTGCCGGGGAGGACGCGGACGCGGAGGATGCCCGAGGCAGAGAGCGTCTTGCGCAGCTCGGCCCGGCGCTCGGCGTTTTCGGAGAGCCGCTCGGCCAGGATGTCGCGGGCACCGGCCAGGGCCGCGGCGGTGTCCTCCACCCCCTTCTCGGAGTCCACGAACGGTCCAGCCAGGGCCCCGGGGTCGGCGTTGCGGTCGGCGCCGTGGGCGAGGAGGGCGTCGGCCAGCGGCTCAAGGCCCTTCTCGCGGGCGATCTGGGCGCGGGTGCGGCGCTTCGGCTTGTAGGGCAGGTAGAGGTCCTCCAGCTCCTGCTTGCCGGTGGCGGCGCGGATAGCGGCCTCCAGCTCGTCGGTGAGCTTGCCCTGCTCACGGATGCTCTCCAGGATGGCGTCGCGGCGCTCGGTCAGCTCCAGGAAGTACTCGCGGCGCTTGAAGAGGGTCTCGAGCTGCAGGTCTTCGAGGCCGCCCGTGGCCTCCTTGCGGTAGCGGGCGACAAAGGGCACGGTGGCGCCCTCGGCAAACAGCGCGGCGGCGGCCTCGATCTGGCCCGGCCGGCAGCCGACCTCCGCGGCGATGATCTCCACGAAACGGGGTTCCAGGACGGCGGTCTTGCTCATGGGGTGGGGTCTCCTCGAATCGGACGCCGTATCCTAAACGAAGTCGGGAACCTTCTTCAGACTCGTGCGTTGATAGAGGTCAGAGATGGACGCGACGATCTTGAGCCGACCGATGCACGCACCCTCGGACCTGGATGCCAGCCAGATGGCCCGGGTCCGTTCGGGCGACCGCGAGGCGTTCGCCGACCTGGTGGACCGGCACAAGGATGCGGTGGTCAACTATCTCACCCGCCTGACCGGCAACCGGGACCGGGCCGAGGACCTGGCGCAGGAGACGTTCCTGCGGCTGTTCCGGTCCGCCGGCTCCTACTCCGAGCAGGGGCTCCTGCGCGGCTACCTCTTCCGGATCGCCACCAACCTGGTGCGGTCCGAGGAGCGCCGCGAGAAGCGCCTGCGACTGCTGATGCCGTTCCTCGGACGCCCGGAGCACGCCGAGCCCGCGGCGCCGTCCGGGATGCTCCGGCGGGAGCTGCACCGCGAGGTCTCCGCGGCCGTGGCCCAGCTTCCGCTCCGCTTCCGGGTGCCCCTCGTGCTGCACGAGATCGAGGGTTGGGCCTACGCGGACATCGCGCAGGCGCTCGGCTGCCGGGAGGGGACCGTCAAGTCGCGGATCCACCGCGGACGGCAGCACCTGAAGGAACGGCTCGCGCCCTATTGGCAAGGAGGACCCGCATGGAAGACAACAGCCTGAACCGGATTCTGAGCGAGCTGCCTCGCGAACAGGCCCGGGAAGGCTTCACCGCCCGCGTCCTGGCCGGACTGGACCGCGATGTCCAGCCAGCGGTCTGGCGGCGGCCCCGGCTGGTCTTCGCCACGGCGGTCCTGGTGGCGGTGATGGCTTCCGCGGGCGTGCTCCAGTACCGGGCCGACCAGCGTCAGGAAGAGGCCCGGCGCGTCCTCCGCGAGCTGCGCAGCGAGCATGAAAGCCTGAAGCAGGAATTCGAGTCGCTCTCCGCCCCGCCGGTGGTCTACGTCGGTGGCAACGAGCAGGTGGACCTGGTGGTCGACCTCTCGCGGGTGCAGGGCGCCAGCTATTGACCTTATTTCCGTACCGGAACCCGATGGAGGATTCGTGATGAAGACCCTGTGTGTCCACACCCTCGTCCTGGCCGGCCTCCTGGTCGCCGGCTCCGCCTGGGCCCTTCCCGGCGAGACCCCGGCCCCCGCGCCGAAGCCCAGGGAGGTCGTGCGCCAGAAGATCGTGATCGTCGACAAGGATGGCAAGGAGCACGTCTATGACTCCGAGGGCCCGTCCGTGCGCCGCGGCTATCTCGGCGTCGGCCTGGTCGATCTCACCCCCGAGTTGCGCCGTCACTTCGGCGCCCCGGACGACGCCGGGGTGATGGTCTCCAACGTCGAGGACGGCAGCCCGGCGGACAAGGCCGGCATCCAGGTGGGCGACATCCTGACCTCGCTCGACGGCAAGGACGTCGAGTCGAGCTGGGACATCCGCTCCCGGGTCCGCGAGCTCAAGGAAGGCGAGCAGGCCGCCCTCCAGGTCTGGCGCGACGGCAAGGCCCAGAGCCTCTCGGCCACGATCGCCCTGCGCGAGCGCCCCGAGCTCGACATGGGCCCGATCCTGATGCGCGGCGACGGCGAGCACGCGCCCATGGCGATCGAGATCGACCGCGACCGGCTCCTGCCGCGCGAAGGCATGCGGGCGCCCATGGCCATGGTCGGCCCCCGCTCCGCCCGCGAAGCCGAGCTGGAGAAGCGCCTCAAGGAGCTGGAGAAGCGCCTGGCCGACCTGGAGAAGATGCTGGAGAAGAAGTAGGCGCAAGGACTGCCGGGACTGCAAGGACGTCAAGGACCAAAGGTCTTTTGGTCCCTGTAGTCCCTGCAGTCCTTTAGGTCCTTCAGAACCTCACCAATTCCCGGGCCGCCGCCAGCACCTTCGCCTTGTCCGGCAGCAGAGCAGCCTCCAGCACCCGCGAGTACGGCACCGGCCGGTCGGGATAGGCCACCCGGCGGACCGGGGCGTCGAGCCAGGGGAACGCGGCGTCCGCCAGACGGGCGGCTACCTCGGCTCCGAAGCCCAGCGTGAGCTGGGCCTCGTAGACCACCAGCGCGCGGCCGGTCTTCTTCACCGAGGCCAGCACCGTCTCCTCGTCGTAGGGCACCAGCGTGCGGAGGTCCACCACCTCGGCCTCCACCCCTTCCTGCGCCAGCTCCTCGGCCGCCTCCATGCAGACCCAGGTCGAGGCGCCGTAGCCGACCAGCGTCAGGTGCCGGCCGGGGCGCATCACCCGCGCCTCACCGAGGCGGGCGACGCCCTCTCCCTCGGGCAGGACCTCCTTGATCCGGCGGTAGAGGAACTTGTGCTCGAACACCATGACCGGGTTGGGATCGCGGATCGCGGCCTTGAGCAGGCCGCGGGCGTCCGCGGCCGTGGCCGGGCAGACGACCTTGATGCCGGCCGTGTGCGCGAACCAGCCCTCGGGGTTCTGGGAGTGGAACGGCCCGGCCCCGACGCCGCCGCCCGTGGGCAGGCGGATCACGATCGGGCAGGGCACCTGCCACCGGTAGTAGAGCTTGGCGGCCACGTTCACGAGCTGATTGAAGCCGCAGGAGATGAAGTCGCCGAACTGCATCTCGATCACCGGCCGGTAGCCCAGGATCGCGGCGCCGATCGCGATGCCGATCGTGCCACTCTCGGCGATCGGCGTGTCGAACACCCGGCGCTCCCACTGGGTGTGGAGACCCTTGGTCGTCCGGAACGCGCCCTCGAAGACGCCGATGTCCTGGCCCATCAGGACCACGGACTCGTCGCGCTCCATCTCCTCGCGCAGGGCCTGGTTGATCGCATCCACGTAGGTGACCTCGGGACCGCTTCCCCGTGAGGAGATGATTGCGGGGACTTCCGGTTCCGGGGCAAAGACCGGCCGGAAGGCGATCGCCGGGTCGGGCGGCGCCGCGTCGATGGCCGAGGTGATCGCCCGCTCCACCAGCTCGGCGATGCGGGTCTCCAGCCGGCCGCGGGTCTCGGCGTCGAGCACGCCCTCCTCCTCCAGGCGGCGGGCGTAGGCCGGCACCGGGTCGGCGGCGCGGTAGGCGACGAGGTCCTCGGGCGGCACGACCTTGAGCGAGTCGTCGCCCTCGCTGTGGCCCCGCATACGGCCGAGCATGGCCTCGATGATCGTGGGGCCCTGGCCGGCGCGGGCCCGGGCCACGGCGCGGTCGAGCGCCTCGGCCATGGCATCCGGGTTGTTGCCGTCCACGGTCTCGGCCGGGATGCCGTAGCCGGGGCCGCGGTCGCTCAGCTTCTCGGCCGCGTACTGAAGCCGGGCCGGGGTCGAGAAGGCGTAGCCGTTGTTCTCGATCACCAGGATGAGCGGCAGCTTCCAGACGGCGGCCATGTTGAGCCCTTCGTGGAAGTCGCCGGTCGAGGTGGCGCCCTCGCCGATGAAGTTGATGGCGATGCGGTCCGAGCCCCCCTGCCGGAAGGCGAAACCGCAGCCGGCGGCCACCGGGATCATGGCGCCGAGGTGGCTGATCATGCCGAGGTGCAGGATGCCGTGCTCCGGTGCGAGGTAGCCGTAGTGGAACGAGCGCTCCACGCCCTGCGAGAAGCCCTCTCCCTTGCCCAGGAGCTGGCAGGCCAGGCGGCGTAGCAGCGGCTCGGGGTCGGGGCGGAGGCCGTCCGGCTCGCCGAAGCCGAAGCCGGGGAAGGTGCGGGCGGGATCGAGATACCGGGCGAGGATCGCGCCGAGGTCGCGGTGCAGGGTGCAGAGCGCGTCGCCGGGCCCGAGCGCCAGACCGGCCGGGATGGTGGTCGCTTCGTTGCCGACCTCGCTGTACCACTTGGAGACCCGGCCGGTGAGCAGCAGGGCCTCGAACCGGGAGTCGAAGTCCCGGGTGAGCTTCATGTACGCATATCGCAGGCGGCGCACGGCGGCAGTCGTCGGCGTCTGCGGAGCCGTCGTAGAGACGGCGGCCTCGAGAGGGGAGTGGATGGTCATGGGGCGGAGTCTACCTCACCCCTACCGCATCGATTTGACCTGCTTTTCCAGCCGCCGGCGCTCCTTGTTGTCCGGGTCCATCTGGAGCAGGACCTTGAGCGCCAGCTCGGCCTTGGCGGCGTCCCCCTTCCGGATGAAGTCCTCGATCTGCTTCACGCCCTGCTCGACCGCCTGCTCCCGGCGGTGCTCGGCCTCCAGGCGCTCGACGTGCGCGAACATCTCGGCCGGCCGCGGACTGGCGGGGACGGTCTGCGCCATCTCCTGCGCGACCTCGCGGGCCGCGAACCAGTCGCGGTGCTCCAGGTGGCGCCGGAAGCTCATCTCCAGGAAGGAGACCCTCTCCTCGCGCGCGACCAGTCCCTTCACCTCGTCCAGCCGGTCGCGGTAGAAGGCGAGCGTCACGCGCGGGATGTCCAGCTCGGACAGCGCCTTGAATTCCTCCTCGGCGTCGCGCACCCGGTGCTCGGCGAGCAGGGC
>DATANP010000252.1:0-11944 GCA_036266195.1 Thermoanaerobaculia bacterium
GAAGGGCCGCGCCCCCTCCGTGTCCCTGGAACGCGCCGCCACGGTCCAGGGCGTGGTGGTGGGCCCGGACGGCGCTCCGGTCGCCGGAGCCACCGTGGTCGCCGTGAACGCGGCCACCCTTGGACCCCGGATGTTCTCGCCCCTCGATCCCGCCGCCGACCGCGCCGTCACCGGGTCGGCCGGAGGCTTCGAGTTGGGCCGGCTGCGAACTGGCGAGTCCTACGAAATCCGGGCGATCCGGGCCGGCTTCTTCCCGGCCGCCAGCATGGTCCTGGTGTCCGCACCGGCCCGCACGGCTCCGGTCCGGATTCAGCTCCAGGCGGCCTGCGCCGTGCAGGGCCGGGTCCGCAGCGCCGATGGGCAGCCCGTGACGGGTGCCCGGGTCGTCCTGCGTCCGGGCTGGCGCCAGGGCCGGGAGCTGCCCGCCGGGGACGGTCCGGCGGCCCAGGATCCTGCAGCCCTGGCCGTGGATAGCGGCGAAGCGGGGCGGTTCACGTTCGCCGCGAGCCCGGCGGCCGAGGTGGACCTGGAAGTCCGAAAGGCCGGCTTTGCGCCGGCACGGAAGAGATCCGTCCGCCTTGGTCCTCCCGCCTCGTGCAACCCGGCGCTCGATCTCGGCACCGTGGTCCTGCAGCCGGGAGCCCGGCTGGCGGGCCGGGTGGTGGATGCCCGGGGCAAGGCGATCGCCGGAGCGAATGTCTTTCTCCTGGAAGCCCTGCCTCCCCGCGCAGGCTGGGAGAGCACCCTGAAAGGCAGGGAGCCCGACGCGGTGTCCAGCCGGGACGGCGGCTTCGCGGTCGAGGACCTGCCCAGGAGCGTCCCCCGGCATCTTCTGGTCACCGCGGACGGCTACCTGACCGCCCCCGTGCGAGGCGTGCGGCTGCCGGGCCGCGTCCCGCTCCTGGTCCGAATGGATCCGGCGGGCGTTCTGCAGGGCCGGGTGGTCGACGAGGCCGGCGATCCGGTGAGCGGCGCGAGGGTGACGCTCACCTGGCAGGCCCTGCTGCCCGACGCTCCGCGCGAGCAGCGGGTCGGAGAGGCGATCGAGAGGACCGCGATCTCGAACGCGTCCGGGAGCTTCGAGGTCAAGGAGTCGCCTCTGGGCAGCGTGACGCTCGGCGTGACCGCCCAGGGTTTCATCTCCATCGAGGACGTCGAGGCCACCGTTCCGGTTCCGGACCCGGCCCGCGAGCTGACCCTGGTCCTGCGCCGCGGAGCCCGGCTCGAAGGGCTGGTGGCGACCACGGCCGGCGAGCCGGTGGCCGGGGCCCGCGTCTCGGCCGGCGGCGGCGCCGCGTTCTCCGACGCCGACGGGATCTACGCCGTCGAAGGGGTTGCGACCGGCCATCAGCAGGTGGACGTCTTCCATCCGAGCTACCGCCGCAAAGCCCAGGAGTTGGTGATCGACCCGGGCATCAACCGTCTCGACGTGGAACTGGACGAGGGGCTCAAGGTCCTGGGCCGCGTCCTCGACCAGGACGGCAGGCCCGTGGCTGCCGCGCAGGTGGGACTCACGGCCCTGAGTCGCTCGGAGCCGCGGGAGTACCGGGCGAGGACGGGCGAGGACGGAAGCTTCCTGCTGGCTCCGGTCGCGACCGGCCGCTATCGCCTGTCGGCAAGCGCCGCGGGGTTCGCCAGGTCGGACCGCGATGAGTCCGTCGTCGTTGCCGACCGGCCGGTCGAAGGGCTGGAGGTCGTGCTCCGCCAGGGCGCCACGCTGCACGGCAGTGTGCTCGGGCTGACTCCCGAGGAGCTGGCGGCGGTGCGTGTCACGGCCCAGGACGAGGAGGGCGAGAACCGGGCAGCCGCGATGGACTCCGAGGGCCGCTTCGAGATCCGGAACCTGCCGGCCGGCGACTGGCTGCTGCGCGCCTCGCTCTGGCAGGGCCAGCGCCAGGTCGAGGCGAGGGTGCCCGTCGGCCCCTCGGACCGGGAGTTGGAACGCGACCTGGAGTTCACCCGCAAGGTCTCGCTCTCGGGCAGGGTGCTGTTCGACGAGGAGCCGCTCGCGGGAAGCACGGTCTCGATCCGCGGCGAGCACTTCAGCATCGAGCGCAGCGTGACGAGCGGCTTCGACGGGAGCTTCGTGCTGGAGGATCTGGAACCCGACCGCTATTGGCTGGGAGTGAGGGACTCGCAGCGCTTCCTGGTCCACAACGATACCCTGGACCTGACCGACGACCGGGACCTGACGATCCGGCTCGAAGCGGCCACGGTCTCGGGCCGGGTCGAGGCCGCGGGCAGCGGCGATCCCATCGACGCGGCCTCCCTGGCGCTCCGGCCGACCACCGGCACGGACTTCCTGATCACCGAGTCCAGCCAGTCTGACGGCACGTTCCGCGTCATCCACATCCCGCCGGGAACCTACCGCCTCACCGCCCGGGCCTCCGGCTACACCCCCGCCGAGCGTGAGCTGACCCTGGCCGGAGGCGATGACCTCACAGGTGTGGAGCTGTCCCTGACGCCGACAGGCGGCCTGGAGATCCAGGTCCGGCTGGCGGACGGGCAGACGCCGCCGCTGGTCCACGTGCTCGCGAGAAGCGCGCAGGGAGCTCCGGCGCTGGCCGGCACCTACGCGCCGAAACCCGGCGGCGGAGTGGCGCTTTCAAGCCTCCCCGCCGGCACCTGGGATCTCTTCGTCAGCGCGCCGGGAGGCGCGATGGCCCGGGAGACGGTCACCGTGCCCGGAAAGCCGAGAACCGTCGCGCTGCCAGGCGCGGGCCGTGTGGTCGTCCGAGTCCGCGAGCTGGCCACCCAGAACGTGCTTGCCACGGTCCGTCTCGTCGGCCCCGGCCAGCAACTCTTCTGGACCCTGGGCCCCGGCGGCACCGTCGAACAGAGTTGGACCCTTCGCGGAGGCAAGGGAACGATCGAGAGCGTACCCGCCGGCCAGTGGCTCGTGGTCGCCGAGACTTCCGACGGCCGCGTCTGGCAGGCCCCGGCCGCGACTCCGGGGACCGGCGAGGTCACGCTCACTCTCGAGTGAGATCCCGCCGGCGAGGACGCCGGCGCTCCCAGCAGTCTCTCCCTACCGCGGCTTCTTCCTGGTGGTTTCTCGCTTCCGGTCTCTTCCCCGATCGTCCCGCTTCTCCCGGCGCTCGCCTTTCCGCGGCGCTCCCTTCTCCGGCGGACGCGGCCATTCGCGGTCCCTTCTCTCTCCGGCTTCGGGCATGCCCACGAGCTTGAAGTCCAGGCCCCGGCGGCGGATGTTCACGCCGACCAGTTGCACCTCCACCTCGTCCGCGAGTTGGAAGATCCTCCGCGTCCGGTCCCCCACCAGACGGTGGGCGTCGGCCTCATAGACGTAGTAGTCGTCGCCCATGCTGCGGACGGGCACGAGACCGTCCACCAGATAGGTCTCGAGCTGCACGAAGAGGCCGAAGGGCTGGACTCCCGTGATCCTGCCCTTGAACTTCTCGCCGATGCGGTCGGCCAGGAAGCGGACCTTCTTCCATTGGAGGAGGTCGCGCTCGGACTGCTCGGCGCGGCGTTCCATGGCGCTCGTGTGATCGGCCATGGCGGGGAGCCGGGCTTCCAGCACCGTGTCCGCCGCGCGCTTCTCGGCCTGGCCGTGGAGCAGCGCCTTCAGGCCGCGGTGGACCACGAGGTCCGGGTAGCGCCGGATCGGAGAGGTGAAGTGGCAGTAGTGGTGCGCGGCCAGGGCGTAGTGGCCGCGGCAGATCGGGTCGTAGACCGCCCGCATCATGGTGCGGAGGACCAGCGAGGAGATGAAGGCCTCGCCCCGGGTGTCCTTCACGTTGTTGAGGACGTGCTGGAGGGCCGCCGGGTGAAGGGTCGAGAGCTCGCCCTTGAGCGGCACGCCGAATGGGCGCAGGAGCTCGCGCAGCTCCTGGAGCTTGTCCGGGCTCGGCGCGTCGTGCGCCCGGTACAGGGCGGGCACGCTCTGGGTGTCGAGCTCCATGGCCACGGCCTCGTTGGCCGCGAGCATGAACTCCTCGATCAGCCGGTGGGCCACGTTCCTCTCGGCCGGGATGACGCCGACCACCGTGCCGTCCGTACCCAGCTCCACGTTACCCTCGGGCAGGTCGAAGTCGATCGAGCCGCGCTTCAGGCGGGAGTGAAGGAGGATGGTCATCAGCACGTGCATCTCCCGCAGGCAGGTCAGGATCGGACCGTACTCGGCCACGTCCCTCTCCTGCGGCTCCTCCAGGATGCGCCGCACCTCGGTGTAGGTCATCCGCCGGGCGCTCTGAATCACGGTCTCCGCGAATCGACGGTCCTGGACCTTGCCGTCGCGATCGATATCCAGGAAGACCGAGGTGGTCAGGCGCGGCACGTTGGGGCGCAGTGAGCAGAGACCGTTCGAGAGCCGCTCCGGCAGCATGGGGACGGCTCGGTCCGGATAGTAGACGCTGGTCGCGCGCTTGTAGGCCTCCTGGTCCAGGGTGCCGCCTTCCTCTACATAGTGGGCCACGTCCGCGATGTGGACCCCCAGGCGGAAGACGCCGCTCGGCAGCCTCTCGATCGACACGGCGTCGTCGAAGTCCCGGGCGCTCTCGCCGTCGATCGTGATGACCACGCGGTCGCGCAGGTCTTCCCTCCCCTGCCAGTCCTTTGGGCCGGGGTCGGCCGGCAGGCGCTCGGCCGCGGCCAGGACCTCGGGCGGAAACTCGTCCGGGATGCCGTAGTGGCGGAGGACGACGTTCACGTCCACGCCCGGCTGCTCGGGGTCGCCCAGGACCTCGATCACCCTCGCCCGCGGCACCTTGCCGCGCTCGATCCGGATGACCACGAAGTGGCCCTCCGGCACGTCCTCCCCATTGATCACCGTCAGCTCGGACGGCAGCTTGGGGTCGTAGGGCACGAACCAGCGGTGGCTGTGGTCGCGCTCGATCGTGCCAACCAGGGTCTGGAAACGCTCGTTGAGGATGCGGACGACCGCGCCCTCGGTCAGCCGAGCGTCGCCTTCGCGGGCGCGCCGGCCCAGGACCTTGACCAGGACGGTGTCGCCCGGGAAGGCATCGCCCAGGTTCCGGCGGTGGACGAAGATCTCGGGCTTCTTGCCGAAGCCCGGCGGCCGGATCAGGGCGTCGCCTTCCTCGAGGACGTCCACGATGCCCACGCTCATGCTGCCGAGCTCTTCGCCGTACCAGAGCCCTTCGTGCTCGAAGGCCTGGCCTTCCTTCTGGAGGTTTTCGAGGGCGCCCTGGACGTACTGCATGGGCACCCCGCCAAACGCGTTCGCCAGCTCCTCGGGCCACACGCCCGTGCGGCCGTAAGCACGGAGGCGTTCAAGGACCCGGTCCCTGAGCACCGCCTCCGCTCCTGGAAATAGTGTTGACATTCGGTCTGTTGTCTCCCTAGAATCGCCCGCGCTGCGAAAGTGGCGGAATTGGTAGACGCGCAAGATTCAGGATCTTGTGGTCGCAAGGCCGTGGGGGTTCGAGTCCCCCCTTTCGCACCATCCCTTCTCTCTCCCCTCGAACTCTTCTCTCGAAAGAACCGCGCATAGCCTATCGTGCCAGCGCCCTCCTGTGCAGGGCCCCGTGCGGATCAGGTGCCAGGATGGCGCGCCGGCTCATGCCATGGCGTGCAGCCGGACCACGGCCGTGGAGACTTCGGCCGCCTCGCTGACCCTCGCGGCCCCGGTGATCGAGGTCCAGGGCAGCGCCCGCAGCAGCTCGCGGAAGCGCTCCACGAACCCGAGCCGGCCGGTCTCATGGACGAACTTCGCGAGCCCGGTGAGCCGGCCCGGCGTCGGCCGGCCCGAAACCTCCCAGGGATGGACCACGGCCACCGGCAGCCCGCCGGCGTCCCGGTGATCGAGCGCGGCAAAGGCGATCCGGTCCGGGTTCGCGAGGCGTCCGGTCCAGCTCCCGGCCGGCAGCCGGAGGGGGCCTCCGAACGTGAGCGGCGGGAACTCCAGCAGCTCCTTCCCCACCCAGCTCAGGCGCGAGGCGAAGCGGGGGTTCGTGGTGCTGCCCGAGAAGGGGCACGGCGCGAGCGAGCTGTCGTAGAGGAAGCCGGCCTCGGCGACCAGGGGCAGGCGCGCGTTGCCCAGGCTGCGCAGCGACCATTCCGGAGCGCGGAAGCCGAGCACGGGCTGGCCGAGGAGATCCTCCAGGAGGTCCTTCGAGCGCCGGAGGTCGTCCGCGAAAGCCCGGAGGGACCGCTCGGTGGCGCGGAGATGGAGATAGCCATGGCTGCCGATCTCATGGCCGGCCTCGGCGATGCGCCGCACGAAGCAAGGCTGCTCCTCGGCGACCTCGCCCAGCACGAAGAAAGTCGCTTTGCAGCCGGCCTCGGCGAGCATGTCCAGAAGCTGGGGCAGAAGCCAGTCCAGCTCCTGGCTGAGAGGGGGCCTCGCCTCCGGGTGAACGTACCCCGGCACGAGGCAGGTGTGGTACCACTCTTCGACGTCCACCGTCAGGGCACATCCGAACCGCCCGCTCAACCTGGCCACCCTTGGCGCGTCCGGCGTCATGGGTCCCTCCCTTGGATTGAACCCGGGGTGCCTTCCGGGATACGACGCCCGTGGACGGATGCACGTCGCGTGCCGCGGCGGTATCATGAAGCTGTGAGCCGGGGAGTTGCGTTCCCGCTCGACGTGTGCCGGTCTTGCCAGGAGGTAAATCGCGTATGGCCGTTGCGGAAATCGAGCAGCACCTCTGGACCAGGAAGGATTACGAGCGGATGGTCGCCAAGGGCCTGTTCGAGCCCGGGGCGAAGGTGGAGCTCGTCGAGGGGGTCATCTACGACATGGCTGCACACGGCAGCGTTCACGCCACGGGCGTGAGACTTATGGAGAAGGCTCTCCAGAGAATTTTCTCCTCGGGCTTCGATGTCCGCGGGCAAATGCCGCTCGCGCTTGGCCGCGATTCCGAGCCTGAGCCGGACGTGGCAGTGGTGCCCGGCGATGCCCTCGACTACACACGTGCCCATCCCACGAATGCTGTTCTCGTGGTCGAGGTCGCGGACAAGTCATTGGGGCACGATCGTCAGCGCAAGCTGCCGCTCTATGCCCGCTCCGGAATCCCCGAGGCCTGGATCCTGAACCTGCGGGAGCGGACGCTGGAGGTCTACCGTGAGCCGTCCGAAGGCCTCTATCGCAGCCGTGTCTCCCTGGTCGATGAGGACACGATTTCTCCCTTGGCCCGGCCGGATGCGGTGATCCCGGTGTCGGAGCTGATGCCCTGACTGGCGGCCCCGGTCTCTTTCGTCCGTATTTCAAGAAGGACATCCAATATCATCCTTTCCTCTGAAGGAGGCCCGCCGTGAATCCGAAACGCACCTTCCTGGCCCTCAGTGCCCTCAGCCTTGCCTTGGCCCTGGCCCCGGCAGCCTGGGCGCACAAGCCGGACGCCCCGTCGCTCGACACCGTCTTCCTGTTCAACCCGGTCCAGTTGGAGGCGCCGGAGAGCATCGCCATCTCGCCCTCCGGCGACATCTTCATCAGCCTGGCCCTGACCGGCGAGATCCGGCGGATCGCGCCGGACGGCACCCAGTCCACCGTGGCGATGCTGCCGATCGGACCGCCGCTCACGATCTGCGGACCGTTCTTCAACGCGGTGACCGGCATCACGCTCGACCCGCACGGCGACCTGTTCGTCTCGGTGGTCTCCTGCGAGCTCGAGCACCGCGGAATCTGGAAGGTCTCCCAGGACGGCTCGGCGGAGATCCTGGCGACCCTGCCGCTGGCGAGCATCCCGAACGGCATCGCCGTCCGCCAGGGCTGGGTGTACGTGGCCGATTCGTCCCAGCCCTTCGTGTGGCGCGTGCCGGTCGAGGGGGGAGACGCGGAGGTCTGGCTGGACAGCCCGCTCCTGGCCGGCGTCTTCTCTCCCGGCCTGCCGCTGCCGGGCGCCAACGGCCTGCAGGTGTTCCGCGGCGAGGTCTACGTGTCGAACTCCACACAGGGCACGATCCTGGCCATCCCCATCGAGCCGGACGGCTCGGCGGGCACGCCCCGCATCCACGGCGTCATGCCCGAGGGCACCGGCGGCGACGACTTCGCCTTCGACGTCCACGGCAGCCTCTACTGCACGACCGATCCGACCAACCTGCTGGTCCGCATGGACCCCGACGGCTCGACCCACATCCTGCTGACCGACCAGGACGGACTCGACGGCCCGACCTCGGCCACGTTCGGCCGCACCGGGGAGGACCGCTTCAACCTCTACATCAACAACGGGGCCTTCCCCTTCTTCTCGACCACCCACCGGCCGAGCCTGATGCGCCTCCATCTGGACGTCCAGGGCGCTCCGCCCAACTGGTGAGGTCCCTTGTCTTCCCGCCAGAGCTTGTGACATCCTTCACATGCCCCCGGAGAATGCTCCGGGTTCGTCCGTTTCCTGACCCTTTTGGAGGAACCTGCTTTGCCGGAGCAGTACTACCCTGTCCTGCTGATGCTGGGGATCGCCATCGTGATGGCCGTCGCGATCCTGGGCCTGTCCCAGCTCCTTGGGAAGCAGACCGGCGGGCGCGTGAAGGGCACGACCGTGGAGTCGGGCCTGCCGCTTCTCGACCGCTCCCACAAGCGGATGTCGATCGCCTTCTTCCTCATCGCCATCGACTTCATCGTGTTCGACCTGGAGGCCGCCTTCCTCTACCCCTGGGCGCTCATCATGCGCGAGGGCGGATGGCAGCTCTTCGCGGCCGTCATGGTCTTCTTCTTCCTGATCCTGGTGGGCTACGCCTACGTCTGGCTCAAGGGCGGCCTGGAGCTTGGACCGCGCCGGAACACGCTGGCGCGCCGGGCAGAGGGATCCGTATGAGCGTCTCCGAACCGCGAATCTCCGCCCCACCCATGTGGCCCGGGTGGAGCCCCGAATCGCGCGACCAGCTCGCCGAGCTACGCAAGCGCTACCCGACAACGGAGGCCGTGCTGCTGCCCGCCCTCCACATCGCGCAGCGGCTGTGCGGCGGATGGCTGCCGGACGAGGCCATCCGGGCCGTGGCCCAGGAGCTGGAGCTTCCCGAATCCACGGTGTACGGCGTCGTCACCTTCTACGACCTCTTCCACCAGAACCCGGTCGGCCGCCACCGCATCCGCGTCTGCACCAACCTCTCCTGCCAGATCCGCGGCGCCGAGGAGATCATGGAGGTGCTGCACAGGGAGCTGGGCGTCGGCGAGGAGGAGGTCACCCCGGACGGCCGCTGCTCGTACGTGCACTTCGAGTGCCTCGGCTCCTGCGACACCGCGCCGATGATGATGGTCGACGACGATTACAAGGAAAACCTTACCCCCCAGCGGGTGAGGGAGATCCTGAGAGGTCTGAAGTAAATGGCTTTCGAACCGGTCCTGACGCGGAACGTCGGCAACACCGACGCCATCACCCTGCGCGGTTACAGGAAGACCGGCGGCTACGACGCGCTCGCCAAGGCGCTCAAGATGGAGCCGGACGCCATCATCGAGGAGGTCAAGAAGTCCGGCCTCCGCGGACGCGGCGGCGCCGGCTTCCCCGCCGGCATGAAGTGGAGCTTTATCCCCCAGAAGGACCCGAACCAGGCGCGCTATCTGGTCTGCAACGCCGACGAGTCGGAGCCCGGCACGTTCAAGGACCGCCTCCTGATGGAGAACGATCCGCACCAACTCATCGAGGGGTGCGCGATCTGCTGCTACGCCGTGCGGGCCGCGACCTGCTACATCTACATCCGCGGCGAGTACACCAAGTCGGCCGCCATCCTGGAGCGGGCCCTGAAAGAAGCCTACGAGGACGGCATCCTCGGCGACAGCGTGATGAAGTCGGGGTTCAAGCTCAACATGTACGTCCACCGCGGCGCCGGCGCCTACATCTGCGGCGAGGAGACCGGGATGCTGGAGTCGCTGGAGGGCAAGCGCGGCCAGCCGCGCGTCAAGCCGCCCTTCCCGGCCGTGGTCGGCGCGTTCGGCTCCCCCACCGTCATCAACAACGTCGAGACGCTCTGTAACGTGCCGCACATCCTGACCCGCGGCGCCGACTGGTTCAAGGGGATCGGCACCGACGAGCGCAACACCGGCCCGAAGCTCTACGCGATCTCGGGCCACGTCGAGCGCCCGGGCACGTACGAGCACCCGATCGGTATCACCTTCCGCGAGATGCTCGACGCCGCGGGCGGCATGTGGCGCGGCGGGAACCTGAAGGCGTTCATCCCGGGCGGCGCGTCGGCGCCGATCCTGCCAGCGTCGTCGATCGACATCAGGATGGATTTCGACACGGTGGCCAAGGCCGGCTCCATGCTCGGCTCGGCGGCGGTGATCGTGATGGACGACACGGTCTGCATGGTGCGCTCGGTGGCGCGCCTCGCCAAGTTCTTCAACCATGAATCGTGCGGCCAGTGCACCCCCTGCCGCGAAGGCACGAACTGGATGGAGCTGATCCTCAAGCGCCTGGAGCACGGCGAAGGGCGGGAGAGCGACGTGGCGCTGCTCAAGTCCGTGGCCGGCAACATCGGCGGCAACTCGCTCTGCGCGCTCGGCGACGCGGCGGTCGGCCCGGTGAAGTCGCTCGTCGAGCGCTTCCCGGACGAGATCGACGCCCACGTGCGCGAGCGCCGGTGCCCGTTCCCCCAGTACCGGTATTTCTAAAGACGGAGCCTAGAGAGTGCCCAAGCTTACGATCAACGACCGCACCGTCGAGGTGCCGACCGGCACGAACCTGATCGATGCCGGGGTGAAGGTCGGCGTCCAGATCCCGCACTACTGCTATCACCCGCGCCTGTCGGTCGTGGGCCAGTGCCGCATGTGCCTGGTCGAGGTCTGGCAAGGCGGCAAGAAGATGCCCAAGCTGCAGGCCGGCTGCTCCACCCCGGCCGCCGAGGGCATGGAGGTCCGCACCGATACGCCCGAGGTGCGCGAAGCGCAGAAGGGGATGATGGAGTTCTTCCTCATCAACCACCCCCTCGACTGCCCGATCTGCGACCAGGCCGGCGAGTGCGGTCTCCAGGATTACAGCTTCAAGCACGGCGTGGCCTACTCCCGGTTCCAATATGAGGACAAGCGCACGTACCCGGGCCGCGAGCGCATCCCGCTCGGTCCGAACGTGATCCTCAACATGAACCGCTGCATCCAGTGCACCCGCTGCGTGCGCTTCACCCACGAGATCGCGAAGACCGGCGAGCTCGGGTTCTTCAACCGCGGCGCGCGCACGGAGATCGGCACCTTCCCGGGCCGCGAGCTGAACAACCCGCTCTCGACCTGCGTGGTGGACATCTGCCCGGTGGGCGCGCTCACCTCCACGCGCTTCCGCTTTGCCGAGCGCGTGTTCTACCTCGACAAGAAGCCGTCGATCTGCACGGGCTGCGACGTGGGCTGCAACATCACGGTCGAGCACCGGCGCGGGGACATCAAGCGCTACAAGCCGCGCTTCAACCCCGAGGTGAACGACTACTGGATGTGCGACTACGGCCGCTCCACGTTCGAGCGCTACAAGACGGTGCCGCGCCTGCGCACCTGCCGCGTACGCGACGAGAACGGGACCGAGACCGCCGCCGGCTGGAAGGAGGCGATCGACGCCGTCCACCGTCTCCTCCGCCAGCGCATCGACGGCGCGGTTGCCTTCCTCGGCTCGGGCTACCTCACCAATGAGGAGGCCTGGCTCGCCGGCAAGCTGGCGGACGTCGCGGGCACCCCGCACCGCTCGGTGCCGGTGGACCTCGGCGCCGGCTGGACGATCCCGAACCTCAAGGGCGGTCTGACCGGCGGCGAGCTGGCTCCGAACCGCCGCGGCGCCGAGCTGCTCGGCCTGCGGCCGGGTCTCGCCGAGCTCGACGAGACGCTCGGCGGCGTGTCGAAGAAAGGCAACGGCAAGGAGGCGGTCCAGATCCTCGACCACGACGAGTTGCTGCTCGGCGACGGCGCCTCGCGCTGCGCGGTGCTGGTGGTGCTCGACAGCGACTTCGGCAAGGCCGCGTATACCCCCGAGGTGGTCGAGCGGCTGCGGCGCGCCAAGGCCCTGATCGTGCTCGGCTGGGCCGATTCGCCGCTCGCCAAGGTCGCGGACGT
>DATANP010000253.1:0-10145 GCA_036266195.1 Thermoanaerobaculia bacterium
AGAAGGTTACGTTGGTCCGTAGAAGTTTACAGCGGGCCATAGAAGGTTACATTGGCTCGTAGAAAGTTACGGCGGGCCGTAGAACCTTACATTGCAACACAGAAGTCTGACTTGCAACACAGAAGTCTGACTCGCAACACAGAAGCTTACATTGCAACAGATTCCTGCTTTGTGTTGCAAAGTGCCCCGGGAGGAGAGGACCCTCTCCCCGTCCCTCTCCCGCTTCGCGGGAGAGGGCGCCTCCTCCCAACCTCTTGTACGGACAGGGTTTACTTGATGGCGGTGACGACGGCCAGGGCGGTTTCCAGGGCTTCCCGACCGGCTTGACCGGTGACCAGGGGGGATTTCTCGCCCCGGCAGGCGGCCACGAAGGCTTCCAGCTCGCGGAGGAGGGGCTCGGCTTTGGTCACGGTCAGGTTCTCGGGGAGGATCTGGCGGGCTCCGTCGGATTCCTCCAGACGGTAGCCGTGGATCTCCTGGGCCTGGTAGTCGAGGGAGTAGTAGCGACTCGGCAGGAAGGCTCGGAGTTTGCGCACGCGCTCCGAGGAGACTCTCGAGGCGGTCAGGTTCGCGACGCAGCCGGAGGCCAGCTCGACTCTCGCGTTGCAGATGTCCACCCTCGGGGAGAGGACGTTGATGCCCGTGGCCCTCACTTCCGCCACCGGGCTCGGGTCCAGGGCTCTCAGGATCTGGAGGTCGTGGATCATCAGGTCTAGGACCACGTCCACGTCCAGGCTTCTGGGCGAAAAGACTCCGAGTCTCTGGATCTCCACGAAACGCGGCGGGGTGCCGACTCCCAGGAGGGCCTGGACCGCCGGGTTGTAGAACTCGACGTGGCCGACAGCTAAAACACGATCGCCCTGAGCTTCGAGAAGCCGGTCGGCCTCGGCGAGGCTCTGGGCGATGGGCTTCTCCACCAGGACGTGGATGCCTCGGCCGAGCAGCGCGCATCCGATGTCCGTGTGGGCCACGGTCGGGACGGCCACCACCGCGGCGTCGATCCGGCCGGACAGGTCGTCCAGATTGTCAAAGGCCCTGGCTCCGTGCTCCCTGGAGACGGCCTCGGCCGCTCCGGGCGAGGGGTCGTGGATGCCGACCAGCTCGACTCCGGGCAGGGTGGAGAGAATGCGGACGTGGTTCCGGCCCATGGCGCCGGTCCCCACCACGGCCATGCGGAGCGGGCTATTCGGACTCGGCATCCGATCCCCCGGTCCGGCCGCCTCTCGGACGCGATTTGTGGACTCCCCGCTTCGCGGTCTCGATGAAGCTCACCAGGTAATCCACGGCCTCGTCCCCGGAGAGCTCGGCCCGGATCTTCTCCAGGGCCTGGGCGGTGTTCAGGCCGGAGCGCACGAGGATGCGCATGGCCTGCTCCAGGCGCTTGATGCTGTCCGGGTCGAACCCCTTGCGCTTCAGGCCGATCGAATTCAGGCCGTAGAAGGCGGGCTTCAGACCCACGGTCTTGGCGAAGGGGAGCGCGTCCATGGTGACCACGCTGTAGCCGCCGACGTAGGCGTGCCGGCCCACCCGGCAGAACTGGTGGACGGAGGTGAAGGCGGAGATCGAGGCGTCGTCGTGGACTTCGACGTGACCGGCCAGGGTGGCGTTGTTCGCGAAGACGGTGCGGCTCCCCACCTGGCAGTCGTGCGCCACGTGGGCGTAGGCCATGAAGAGGTTGTCGCTGCCGATCCTCGTCACCGCTCCGCCCTTGGCGGTGCCGCGGTGGATGGTGCAGCACTCCCGGAACTGGTTGCGGTCGCCGATCTCCAGCCGGACCTCTTCGCCCTGGAACTTGAGGTCCTGCGGCTCGAAGCCGATGCAGGCGTTCGGGAAGATGCGGTTTTTCACTCCGATCTTCGTGGGGCCGTAGATCTGGGCCCCGGCTCCGACCTCGGTGCCTTCGCCGATCTCGACGCCGTCTCCGATCACGGCGAACGGTCCGACCTTCACCCCCTCGCCGAGCACGGCTCCGGGATCGACCTGGGCCATGGGATGGATGTAGCCCGACATGCTCAGCGGTCCACCATGGCCGAGGAGATCACGGCTTCGGCCGCGAGCTGGTCACCCACGAAGACCTTGCCGGCCATCTTGCAGTGCATGGAGCGCAGGCGCAGAACCTCGATCTCGTAGCGCACCTGGTCGCCGGGCACCACCGGGCGGCGGAATTTCGCCTCCTCGATGCCCATGAAGAAGATCAGCTTGTTCTCGCGGTCCGGCATGTCGTGGAGCAGGAGCAGGCCGCCCGCCTGCGCCAGACCTTCGACCAGGAAGACGCCGGGCATCACCGGCCGGCCCGGGAAGTGGCCGTTGAAGATCGGCTCGGCAACGGTCACGTTCTTGATGGCCACGATCCGCTTCTTCGGCTCGATCTCGAGCACGCGGTCGACCAGCAGGATCGGATAGCGGTGCGGCAGCACCGACAGGATCCACTCGATGTCCCACTTCGGGGTCGGTTCGCTCACTCGGCTCCCTCCTCTGTCTCGGCTTCCTCGACGTTGAGCCGCTTCTCCAGGGCCCGGACTCGCCGGCTCATCTCTTCCAGGCGGGCGATCAGGACCGCCTGACGCCGCCACTTGCGCAGCTCCACCGCGGGGATGCCCGCCACCTGCATGCCGGGCTCGACCGGCGACAGGGCCGCCGACTTGGCCGCCACCTGCACGCCGTCGCCCAGCTTGATGTGCCCGGATACGCCGGCCTGCCCGGCCAGGACCACGTAGCTGCCCAGCTCGGTGCTGCCCGCGATGCCCGCCTGCCCGCAAAGGATACAGTGCCGGCCGACCTTCACGTTGTGCCCGACCTGGACGAGGTTGTCGATCTTGGTCCCCTGCCCGATCCGGGTCTCCCCCAGGGTCGCCCGGTCGATGGTGGTGTTGGCTCCGACCTCCACCCCGTCCTCCAGCACGACCCGGCCCACCTGCGGCACCTTGTGGTGCTGGCCCTTGTGGGTGGCGTAGCCGAAGCCGTCCGCGCCCAGGATCACTCCGGCGTGGACGATGGCTCCGGCTCCGACCCGGGTGTCGTCGTAGAGCACGGCATGAGGGTGGAGCACCGCCCCCTCCCCTACTTCGCAGCCCCGGCCGATCACCACATGGGCATGGACGGCGGCCCCCGGCCCAACCTTGGTCCCGGCGCCGATCACGGCGTAGGGGCCGACGTGGGCCGTTGGATCGACCGAGGCGTCCGGCGCGATCACGGCGGTGGAGTGGACCCCGGGCTCCGGCGCTTCGTTCGGGTGAAGGCGCTGAAGCAGGAGGGCGAGCGCGTAGGGGGGATCGTCGACGACGAGGAGCGGACGGCCCTCTCCCTTCAAGTCATCGGAGACCAGGCCGGACCCTACGAGGAGGGCGCCGGCCCGGCTTGCGAGGGCCTGGTCGCGGTAGCGCGCGTGGTTCAGGAACGAGAGGTCGCCGGGACCGGCGGCTTCCAGGGTCCGGAGCGCTTCGACGTTGCGCTCCGGATCCCCTTCGACCCGCCCGCCGACCAGCTCGGCCAGCTCGGCCAGCCGATGAGCCACGCGTTACTTGCCCTGGGCGGCGGGAGCGGCAGCGTCGAGCCGCTGGATGACGGCGCCGGTGATGTCCACGGCCTCGTCGGCGTAGATCAGGCCGCTCTCGAACTTGCGGAAGATGAGGGTGTAGCCCATATCCTTGCCGATCTGGTTGATCACCGGCATCACCCGCTGATCGATCTGGGCGAGGACCTGGTCCCTCTTCTTGCCAAGCTCGGCGTTGGCGTCCTCCTGGAAGCGGCGCAGTTGGACGACCTTTTCCTCGAGCTGCTTCTCCATCTCGGTCAGCTTGTCCTGGGACAGCGAGAGCCGCCCGTCGGTGAGCTTGGCCTGGAGGTCCTTGATCTCCTGCTGCTTGGTGCGGCCCTCGGCCTCCTTGGCCTCCTGCAGCTTCTTGAGATCGGCCAGGGCCTTCTTGCCGGTGTTGGAGCTGAGCAGGATCTTTTCGGTGTCGATCACCGCGATCTTGATCGCACCGCCCGGAGCCGGGGCGGCCTGCTGGGCGCGCGCCGGGACAATGGGGGCGGCCGCGAGGGCCAACCCCAGGATGAGCGGGGTGAAACGGCTGGACATGGGTCTTTCTCTCCTTGTGTTAGAAGCTCGTACCGATACTGAACTGGAAGTCCTCGAAGCTGTCCTTCGGCTGCGGGTCCAGGTTGACGGCGTAGATGAAGCGCAGCGGCGCTCCGAACACCGGCAGCAGGACGCGCAGCTCGGCTCCCGCGGTGTAGCGCAGGTGCGAGAGGTCGATCGACTGCCCCTCGTCGTAGACGTTGCCGCCGTCCCCGAACAGGATCATGCGGAACGGACCGCCGAGCAGGAAGTGGTACTCCAGGTTGAACTGGAGGTACTTGTCGCCACCCTTGATGATGCCGTCCTTGTCGAGCACGGGATCGCCGTTCGGCTTGCGCAGGAAGATCGAGCGGAAGCGGTGGCCACGGATGCTGTTCTCGCCGCCCAGGTAGAATCGCTCCAGCGACGACAGCGGATACTTCTTTTCGTCGAAGGCGTTGACCAGGCCGGCCTCGACGTTGAAGGCCGCCACCGTGCGCGTCGGGTAGTCGCTCACCGGCACGAAGGCGCTGTAGGACAGCTCCGGGCGGACGAAGTAGTTGTCGCCGCCGAGGAAGCCGCCCGCGTACTCGACGCCCAGCGAGAGCCGCTGGCCGCGCGTCGGCTCGAACGGGTTGTCCCGGCTGTCGAAGACGTAGAGCGGGCGCAGCGACGAGTTGTCGATCGTGTACTTGTTGGTGATGATGTCGCCCGGCTGCGGATCGGTCGCCGGCGGCGGGGTCTCGCCCGGCAGCAGGTCCGGGACCACGATCTGCTGCTCGTCCTCGTATTTCGACCGGTTGTAGCTCATGCTCACCGATTGGAACAGCCGGTAGTTGCGGCCGTAGGTCAGCACCGCGCCCTGGCTGTTGCGCAGCAGGCGCTGCGCGTCGGAGTAGAGCGTGTAGTTCACGTTCTGGTCGAAGACGCGCACGCCGATGCTCTGCGGCCGGTCGAGCCACCAGGGGACGTAGTAGGACAGGTCGAAGAAGTCGCGATAGCGGCCGCTCTGGAAGGAGACGCCGACCTGCTCGCCGCGGCCGAGGAAGTTCTTGGTGTTGACCGCGAACTGGCCGAAGAAGCCGTCGAGCTCGCTCCAGCCGCCGCCGAACTGCAGCTCGGTGCGGTCGGCCTCCTTGCCCTTGAAGACGAGGTCGACTTTCTTGGACTCGACGTCGGGCTCGATCTGGACCGGGTCTTCCTGGTCGAGCTCGAAGTAGCCGAGCTGCTTGATCTTGAGCACGCTGTTGCGCACCGCGCCGACGTTGACCACGCCACCTTCGAACAGGCGCAGCTCGCGCCGCAGCACCTTGTCCTGGGTGCGCTCGTTGCCCTGGAATTCGATGCGGCCGACCTTGAACTGCTCGCCCTCGTGGATGTGGACCACCACGTCCGCCACCCGGCCTTCCTTCTCGACCAGCTCGGGCTCGACCTGGGCGTAGATGTAGCCGGTGTTGTGGTAGAGGTCGTTGATCGACTTGACCCCCTCGTCGATCATCTTGGAGCGCAGCCAGGACTCCTTGCGCCCCTTGAAGACGCGCAGGAGGTTCTGGTCGCTGTAGACCTTGTTGCCCTCCAGGGTGACCTCGCCGAGCTTCCAGCGCTCGCCCTCTTCGATGGGCACGGTGATGAACATGCGGCGCTTCTGGTCCTTGGTCTCTTTGGCGTTCGGCCGCAGGGCGCGCACTTCGATCTGCGGCTCGCCGACCACGGCGTTCTTGTAGCCGGCGGCGCGGTAGACGTCGCGCACCTTGTCCAGGTCTTCCTGGAGCTTGGCCGGGTCGTAGATGTCCTTCTTCATCATCCGGGTGATAAGGCCGCTCTCCTTGACCTTCTTCATGGCGAGCTGGAGCCGGATGTCGGAGAAGACCTGGTTGCCCTCGAACTGGATGTCGGCGATGCGGACGCGGTTGCCCTCGTCCACGGTGAAGGTGACCTTCTTCTCGTTCGGGGCCACGTCCTCGACCACGAAGCGGGCCTGCGCGAAGCGGTAGCCCTTCTCGGCGTACATGTCCTCGATGAGGGCCTTGACGCGGTGCAGCTCGCCCAGGCTCATGGGCTCGCCCTCGCGCACCCGGATGCGCTGGCTGGAGAGCTTGTCCTGGATGTCGGTCTTCGAGATGCGCTTCAGGCCCTGGTACTCGATCGAGCGCAGGACCGGGCGCTCCTTGACCGTGATGATGAGCTTGACGCCCTGAGCGGTCGGTTCCGCCTCGACCTGGACGTCATCGATCAGGCTGCGGTCCCACAGCTCCTTGAGGTTGCGGTTGAGGCCGGCCGCGTCGAGCTTCTGGCCCGGCTCCAGGCCGAGGTAGTACAGGAGGGTCTCCTCGGTCAGCGACTGGAGACCGCGGAATTCGATGGCTTCGATGGTGCGTCCCTGAAGGTCCGAGCCTGCAACGTCTTCCGCAGCAGCCGGTATCGGCGGCGGCGTGGCATCCTGGGCTCCGGCCGGAATCCCTCCCGTGAGCATCAAAGGGAGAAGGAACAGGGCCAGGAGCCGGGTGTGCAACGGCTTCATCGCGTCGTGTCCTCGCTCTCGG
Source organism: Thermoanaerobaculia bacterium (assembly GCA_036266195.1). GTDB lineage: Bacteria > Acidobacteriota > Thermoanaerobaculia > Multivoradales > UBA5704 > DATMER01. The sequence continues at coordinate 6,604 of DATANP010000253.1, forward strand.
CGGGGCTGCCGCCGGAAAGGCCCGCCCGGGGTGGGCGGGCCGTTACGGACGATATCTCAGTGTGGGGCAAGGATCTCCGGGGTCTCCGGGGCGAAATGGTGGAAGGCCAGCGCGCCGTTCTCCAGATCCACCTCGATCCGCCCGATGGACTCACCGTGCTGGTGGATCAGGATCTCGGAGACCGGGTCCTGAATATACCTCTGAATGGTGCGGCGCAGGGGCCGCGCACCCGTGGAGGGCTCGACGCCGGCCTTCTGGAGCAGCCACTCCTTGGCGTCGGTCGAGACTTCCACCTTGAGACCGCGCTCGCCGAGCGTCGCGTTGACGTCGTCGAGCAGGATGTCGACGATCGACCGCAGCTCGATCTCGCCGAGCGGGTTGAAGACGATCACCTCGTCGATGCGGTTGATGAACTCGGGGCTGAAGGTGCGGCGCAGCTCGCCGAGGATCTCCTCCTCCAGCTTGACGAAGCTCTCCTGCGAGTTGCCCTCGCCGAAGCCCATCCGGCCGCCGCGCAGCACCAGCTTGGAGCCGATGTTGGAGGTCATCAGCACCAGGGTGTTGCGGAAGTCGACCTGGTTGCCGTAGGCGTCGGTGAGCTGGCCGTCCTCCAGGATCTGGAGGAGCAGGTTCGCCACGTCCGGATGCGCCTTCTCGATCTCGTCGAACAGGATGAGCGAGTACGGCTGCCGGCGGATGCGCTCGGTGAGCTGGCCGCCCTCTTCGTGGCCGACGTAGCCCGGCGGGGAGCCGATGAGCTTCGAGACCGCGTGCTTCTCCATGTACTCGGACATGTCGAAGCGCACCATGGCGCGCTGGCTGCCGAACAGGAACTCGGAGAGCTGGCGCGCGACCTCGGTCTTGCCGACGCCCGAGGGGCCGAGGAAGATGAACGAGCCCACCGGCCGCTGCGGGTTGGCGACGCCGAGGCGCGACCGCCGGATGGCCCGGCTGATGGCGCTGATGGCGCGGTCCTGGCCCACGACGCGGTGCCTGAGGGTGTCCTCCATGCGGAGCAGGCGCTCGGCCTCCTCGCTCTGGAGCGCGGCCACCGGGATGCCGGTCCACGAGGAGATGACCTCCTCGATGTCGTGGCGGGTGACCTCCAGGACGCCGGTCTCGTCGGTCGCGACGCTCATCCTCTCCAGGTCCTCGCGCAGCTCGATCTCCCGCTCCCGCAGGTAGACCGCGCGCTCGAAGTCCTTGTCGGAGATCGCGACCTTCATCTCCTTGACCACCTGCCTGATCTCCTGCTCCAGCCGGCGCAGGTTCTGGGTGTCGCGCACCCGGCGCAGCTTGACCCGCGCGCCGGCCTCGTCGATGACGTCGATGGCCTTGTCGGGCAGGTGGCGGTCGGTGATGTAGCGGCTCGACTGGTAGATCGCCGTGCGCAGGGCGTCCGGGCGGTAGCGCACCTTGTGGAACGACTCGTAGCGGTCCTTGACCCCCTCGAGGATCTCCTGGGTCTGCTCCGGCGTCGGCGGGTTGACCTGGATCGCCTGGAAGCGGCGCAGCAGCGACCGGTCCTTCTCGATGTACTTGCGGTACTCCTTCAAGGTGGTCGCGCCGATGCAGGAGATCTCGCCGCGCGACAGCGCCGGCTTGAGGATGTTGGCCGCGTCGAGCGACCCCTCGGCCGAGCCCGCGCCGATCAGGGAGTGGATCTCGTCGATGAAGACGATCAGCTCCTTGCTCTCCTTGAGCTCCTTGAGGATGCCCTTCAAGCGCTCCTCGAACTGGCCGCGGTATTTGGTACCAGCGACAATCAGCGAAAGGTCTAGCGCCACGATGCGCTTGTTGGCGAGGAAGATCGGGACCTTGCCCTCGATGATGCGCTGCGCCAAGCCCTCGACGATGGCGGTCTTGCCCACGCCGGGCTCGCCGAGGAGGATCGGGTTGTTCTTGGTGCGGCGCGAGAGGATCTGGACGATGCGGTCGACCTCCTCCTCGCGGCCGATCAGGGGGTCGAAGGATCCTTCGGCGGCGAGCGAGGTCAGGTCGCGGCCGTACTCGGAGAGGAAGGGAAGCTCCTTCTTCTGCTGCGAGGCCTCGCGCTCCTTGGCGATCGAGAGCACCTCCTCGCGCACCGTGTACACGTCGAAGCCGTGCTGGGCCAGGATGCGCATGGCGGTGCAGCCTTCGACGCGGAGGATGCCGATGAGCAGGTGCTCGGAGCCGACGGTGGCGTGGAGCATGCTCTCGGCCTCGTGGGAGGCATAGGCGAGGATCTTCTTGGACTCTTCGGAAAGGGGCAGCTCGGCGGTGGACGAGATCCTCTCGACGAAGACCCGCTCACCCTCAATCTCGCGGCGGATGTCCTCGGGCTTCACCTGGAAGCGCCGGAAGATCTCCGTGACCGTCTCCTCCCCCTCCCGGAGGATGCCCAGCAGGATGTGCTCGGACTCGATGACCCGGCTGCCGAGCTTGCTGGCTTCGTAGCGGGCGAAGAAGAGGGCTCTTCGGGCTTTTTCGTTGTACTTCTCAAACATGCAGTCTGCCTCTCGATCCCGGGAGCTGCGCTGCGCCAAATCCCGAGTAAAGCGGGGTTTGTAATGCCCTGGCGCACTGTGTTTCCAAGCTACCGGATTCTAGCATATACCCGCGCCCCTGACCGGCGGCGGTCCGTCCACGGCCGACAGGGGTACCCTACCCCGATACAAGGGGGGCCGCAGAGGAGATATTCCCAGGAGTCAACAGGCCGTTCTCCAGGAGGAGAGTCCTCGTGCAGCGCTCTGCGATCCCGGGGTTGTGGGTGACCAGGACCGCCGTCGTTCCATGCCTCGCCTGAAGCTCCAGAAGGAGCTGGAAGACCTGGTCGCCGCTGGCCGGGTCCAGGTTGCCCGTGGGCTCGTCCGCGAGGAGGAGCGGCGGCTCCAGGACCAGGGCCCGGCAGAGGGCGACCCTCTGGCGCTCGCCGCCCGAGAGCTGGTTCGGGAAGTGGTCGAGCCGCTCCTCCAGCCCGACCTCCAGGAGAAGCCGGCGGGCATTCTCGTGGACCTGTTTCGGCTCCAGCCCCGCGATGCGGCCGGGCAGCATGACGTTTTCGAGCGCCGTGAAGTCGGGCAGAAGCTGGTGGAACTGGAACACGAAGCCGATGGTGCGGTTGCGGAACCCCGCCAGCTTCCCGCCCGAGAGCGCCTCCAGGCGCTGGCCGCCGATCTCGACTGTGCCCGAGTCCGGCCGGTCCAGGGCGCCGAGCAGGTGCAGAAGCGTGGACTTGCCCGACCCCGAAGGTCCGACCACGGCCACGATCTCCCCCGGCTCCACAAGCAAGTCCGCCCCGCTCAGCACCTCCACGCGGCGGATGCCGTCCTGGTAGGTCTTGTGGAGGCCCAGGGCCCGGACGGCGACGCTCATGACCCCTCACCCCCTGGCCCCCTCTCCCATCCCCTCCCAACCACCGGGAGAGGGGGAACTTGACTGAGTCCGGGAAGCAGGATCGCAGCGATATCGCTTCCTACGCGTCCCCCCTCTCCCGGGGGGCGGGAGTGCGAGGGGAGAGGGGGCCAGGGGGTGAGGGGCCTCATCGCTGGATGGCCTCG
>DATANP010000254.1:0-19881 GCA_036266195.1 Thermoanaerobaculia bacterium
TCGCCGACGTGTTCGTGGTCAACAAGGCGGACCGCGAGGGAGTCGACCGCACGACCCGCGACCTGGAGATGATGCTCAGCCTTGGTGAGCATGGCGAATGGCTGCCGCCGATCGTCAAGACCGTGGCGGCGCGCGATGAGGGGGTGGACCAGGTGCTCGCCGCGGTCGAGCGCCACCGCGAGCACCTGGCGGCCTCGGGAGAACTGGATCAGCGGCGCCGCGCCCACCTGCGCCTGCGGGTGGAGACGATCCTCAAGGAGCGCATCGTGGCCGCGGCCGACCGGGTGCTCGGCGTCGAGCGCGAGGTGGAGCGCGGCTTCGAGCAGCGGGTGGACCCCTACCGCGTGGCCGACCGGCTGTTCTCCGGCGTGCTGCATTCCGAGGAGACCCCCGAGATGGCAGTGGACGAGGGCATGGTGGAGGAGCGCGCGCCATGATCGGGAAGATCGACCACATCGGGATCGCGGTCCGCTCGATCGAGGAGGGGCGGAAGTTCTACGAGGCGCTGGGGCTGACGGTGGAGCACATCGAGGAGGTCCCGGCCGAGGGCGTGCGCGTGGCCATGATCCGCTGCGGCGAGTCGCTGATCGAGCTGCTGGAGCCGCTCTCCGGGGACTCGACGGTGGCGAAGTTCCTGGAGAAGCGCGGCCCGGGCATCCATCACCTGTGTCTGGCGAGCGACGATCTCAAAGGGGACGACGCTTCGCTGCGCAAGGCCGGGATCGAGCCCATGCGGCCGGAGCCGACCCGGGGCGCCGGCGGCTGCTGGGTGCAGTTCGTGCACCCGAAGAGCACCGGCGGGGTGCTGGTGGAGCTGTCCCAGGAAGACCGGTCATGATGATGCAGGCGGGGGCGATCGTCATCGTCCACCTGATCAACCCGACGGAGAAGTTCTTCGGGGTGCTCCAGGACCTGGCGGTGGCGGGCGTGACGTTCCGTGGCATCAGCCTGTCGAGCTTCGACGACTGGATGGCTCAGGCCGTGGCCCGTGACCAGACGCTCGGGCTGTCGACCGTGTTCGTCCCCCTGTTCCGGATCGAGCGGATCTTTCTCGACGAAGCGGTGGGGGAGGTCGAGAGCTACCGCCAGCGGTTCCTCAAGCGCGTCGGCATCCCGGTGGAGCGCTACCTGGGACTGGAAGAGACGGTGGAAGAGGACAGCGGAGAGGTCCCGTCGTAGGGCGGGGTGTTCTCCGAGAAGCGCGGGTCGGCATAGTCCTCGAACTTCATCGGCCTGTCCAGGATGCCCGCGGCCAGCGCCATGTCGTGGATCTTCTGGAAGTCCTCCCGCGCCAGGCGCAGGTTCGAGTAGCGCACGCGGTCCGGCGGCTTGCTGAGCACGAAGCTGAGCAGGCGCGGGTCCTGGTTGTAGTAGTTCTTCGCCACCGCGTCGGCTGCGGCCATGCGGTGGTCCATCCCGCCCTCCAGCCAGAGGCCGCTCTTCGCGATGCCGGTGACGAGCTGCTGCACCCACTCCGGGTGCTCGTCGATGGTCTTCTGGGAGACGACCAGCACGCAGGAGATGAAGTCGGGCCAGATGTCCTTGGCCTGGTAGAGGACCCGGCCGTAGCCGTCCATCTCGGTCTGGGCCATGAAGGGCTCGCCCGAGGTGATGGCGTCCACCGCCTTCGAGTAGAGCGCCGCGGGCATGTCCGGCGGCGGCATCTCGAGGAGCTGCACGTCGGCGATCGTCATCCCCCGGTCCTCGAGCGCCTTGCGCAGCAGCAGGTGCTGGTTCGAGAAGCGGTTCGGGATCGCCACCCTCTTGCCGCGCAGGTCGGCGACCGTCCGGATGCCCGAGTCCTTGTGGACCATGAGCGCCGTGCCGTCCCGGTGGCCCAGGTAGACGATCTTCACCGGCGCGCCCTGCTGGCGCAGGGCCATGGCCATGGGCGCCAGCATGAAGGTGGCCGGTAGGTGGCCGGCGAGAAGGGACTCCTTGATCTCCGGAAAACCGTTGAACCTCACGGGTTCGTAGAACCCCTTCCCCGCCTGGTTTCTGTTGATCCAGTCGGTGACGGGGCACGTGAGGTGTCAGGTCACCGGGAGGAAGCCGACCCGGAACCGGGTGGTGTCCTCCGTGGTCTCCTTCTTCAGGCCCAGGGCGGTCCGCGGATCGACCCCGAGGTTCAGCCAGAGGTGGAGGCCGGCGAGGGCCATCCAGAACACCACCGATCCGATCACGATCCTGCTCAGCTTGCTCATGGCGCCCAATCCTAGATCCGCTGCCCGTAATGGTCGAGACCCATGATGTTGAAGACCTCGTCGCGCAGGAGGCGGCAGACCGGATCGCCGAGGTCGCGCGGGCGCTCGGCGTCGACCGTCAGGATGGCGCGGATGCGGGCCGGCCGCCGGCCCAGGACGACCACGCGATCGGCGAGCTGCACGGCCTCCTCCACGTCGTGGGTGACGAAGAGGATGGTCCGGCGCTCGCGCTGCCAGATCTGGATCAGCTCGTGGCGCAGGCGCAGGCGGGTGAGGTAGTCGAGGGCTCCGAACGGCTCGTCCATGAAAAGGACGTCGGGCTCGGCGGCCAGGGCGCGGGCGATCTCGACGCGCTGGTTCATCCCGCCGGAGAGCTCCCGGGGGTAGGCGCGGTCGAAGCCGGTGAGGCCGACCATCTCGACGTAGTGGTGGATCAGCTCCCGGCGCTCGGTTTCGGTTGAGCGCTTCACGCCGAAGCCGATGTTCTCCGCCACGGTCATCCAGGGGAAGACGCCGTTCTCCTGGAAGATGAAGATGCGCCGCGGGTCGGGACCCTGGACCGGCTCGCCGTCGATGCGCATCTCGCCGGCCGTGGCCTGGAGGAAGCCGCCGGCGATGTTGAGGAGGGTGGACTTGCCGCAGCCGGACGGGCCGACGATGCAGACGAGCTCCCCCTCCCGCACCTCCAGGTCCAGGTCCTCCAGCACGTGGACGTCCTCGGAGCCGCGGCCTTTGGCCGGGAAGGTCATCCAGAGCCCTCGGATGGAGATCTTTGCGGGGTTCAATGGCGGCTCAGCCCCCAGCGCACCAGGTCCAGGTTCTCCATGCGCCGCACCAGGAAGTCGAGGCCGAGGCCGATGAGCCCGATGAGGATCATGCCGGCCACGACCAGGTCGTACCGCTTGCCGGCGTTGCGCGCGTCGATGATCAGGTAGCCCAGCCCCGAGTTGACCGCGATCATCTCGGCCGCCACCACCACCAGCCAGGCCACGCCCAGGGCGAGCCGCAGGCCGGTGAGGATCTGCGGCAGCGACGCCGGGAACACGACCTTCCTGAACAGGTCGAGGCCGGTGATCCCGAAGTTCCTGGCCGCCCGGATGTGGACGAGCTGGATGTTCTGCACCGCGGCCATGGCGGCGGTGGTGATGGGGAACAGGCTGGCGAGGAAGATCAGGAAGATCGGCGCGAGATCGCTCACCCCGAACCAGAGGATGGCGATCGGGATCCAGGCGATCGGCGAGATCGGGCGCAGCACCTGGATGGCCGGGTTGAACGCCATGCGCGCGCGGCTGAACCAGCCCATGAGCAGGCCGAGCGGGATGCCGATGAACACCGCCAGCAGGTAGCCCGACGCCACCCGGAAGAGCGACGCCACCACGTACTTGAGGAGCACGCCCTTGCGCGCCAGCTCCACGGTGCCCAGGAGCACCATCTTCGGGGTCGGGAAGATATCGGTGCCCGACCCCTTCACGAGGAGGTGCCAGCCGGTCACGAAGGCTCCGGCCACGAGCAGGGGCAGCAGGACGGACTCGAGTCGGGATCTCACCTCAGAACTGCACGTTGTCCAGGTAGAAGGCCACCAGATTGACCCGCTTGGCCACCAGGTCCTCGGCCATGTCCGGGGTGAGGACGAACTGGCCGGCGCGCTCTCGGGCCGGGGTGACCATGACCAGCTCGAGGCCCGAGACCGCCTGCGGGAACCGGTCGCGGATGTGGAGCACGGCGTTGGCGCCCACCGAGAGCGCCTTGAACACCGAGCCTTCGGAGCTGGTGGTGATCTCGGCCAGCGGCCGGCCGGACTGGGTCCCCTGGTAGATCGCCACGCCTTCGACCTTCTGGCCGAGGAAGAAGTTGCTCAGCTCGGCGGAGACCGAGGCGTCCGGGTAGGGGTTGCGCGGCGTCGTCAGGAAGTCGGGGGCGCCGCTCGCGGTCCGGCCGGGGGCCGCCGAGGAGGCGTTGCGCCGGGCCGGGGCGTCGCGCGGGCCGACGCCGCGCGCGGCGAGGTCGGTGAGGCGCGAGGACGACTGGGTCTGCGGCGCCGGGGCCGACGGGTTGCCGGACGGGCCGCCGTCGATGATCTCGGCCGCGCCCAGGTTCTTCTTGTTCATCTCCTCGGTGCGCTTCGCGTCGATCTCCCTGGCGTCGAAGGCAGCCTCGGTGCCGTTGAGGAGGACGACCAGCGCGCGGCCGTTGACGATGCGCGGCTTGTCCTTGGTCTGGATGGTGCGGCCGTCCTTCAGGTAGACGGTGTAGGCCGACAGCGGAGCTGCGAGGGCCAGGGCGAGGACGGAGATCAGGAAGGGACGGCGCATGCGCGATACCTCATAAGACGGTCGGTTTGCTGCCGGCCATGATACCCTCTGCGCCGATCCGGATGAAGACCCCCGCCCACACCTCCGGCCTGCTCCTCCTGGAAGACGGCAGCGTCTTCGAGGGCGAGGGCGTGTCCGCGGGCACCCGCTTCGGCGAGGTGGTCTTCAACACTTCGATGACCGGCTACCAGGAGGTGCTGACCGACCCCTCCTACCGTGGACAGATCGTGGTGATGACCCAGCCGCACATCGGCAACTACGGCACGGGGCCGGATTTCGAGGAGTCGCTCCACCCGTGGGTGGAGGGATTCATCGCGCGCCGCTTCACGGTCCGCCCGTCCGGGCAGGGCGGTGAAAGCCTCGTCTCCTACCTGCGGCGCTTCAGCGTGCCGGCGGTCGAGGGGCTCGACACCCGCGCGGTGGTCCGCCGGCTGCGCGAGAAGGGCGCCCTGCGCGGGGTGCTCACCACCGAGCGCTCCGACGTGGACGCCCTGCGCGCCGAGCTCGCCGACATACCGGCCATGACCGGCCGGGCGCTGGTGGACGAGGTGACCTGCGACCGCATCCACGAGCTGGCGCCGGTGGGGGAGGAGCGCTGCCACCTGGCGGTCTACGACTTCGGGATCAAGACGAACATCCTGCGCTCGCTCCAGGAGCGGGGTGCCCGGCTGACCGTTTTGCCGGCCCGGACCCCGGCCTCGGAGTGCCTGGCCCTGCCGGTGGACGGGGTGGTGCTGTCGAACGGACCCGGCGATCCCGAGCCCCTGACCTCGATCATCGATTCGGTGCGTGAGCTGGTCGAGTCCGAGCAGCCCGCCCTGCCGATACTCGGGATCTGTCTCGGACACCAGCTCCTGGGTCTCGCCATGGGCGGGCGCACGTTCAAGCTCAAGTTCGGGCATCATGGGGGCAACCAGCCGGTGCGCGACGTGCTGACCGGCAAGGTGGCGATCACCAGCCAGAACCACGGCTTCGCGGTCGAGCCCGACTCGCTGCCGGCCTCCTGCGAGGTGACGGAGATCAACCTGAACGACGGCACGGTCGAGGGCTTCGCGGTCTCGGGCAGGCCGGTGTTTTCGGTGCAGTACCACCCCGAGGCCGCGCCCGGCCCGCACGACGCCGCGGGGGTGTTCGACCGGTTCCTGCAGAAGGTCTGCAAGCGGTAAGAATCATGAAGAGCCAGGGTCTCCTCGAAGGCCCGCTGACCTGGGTGATCGCCTGGCGCTTCCTGCGCGGGCACCGCAGCAACCTGCTCGACGGCACGGCCCGCGCCGCGCTCGCCGCCACGGCTCTCGGGGTCACGGCCATGGTGATTGCCATGGCGCTGATGACCGGCTACCGCGAGGACCTGCAGGGCAAGCTGGTGCGCGGCAACGCGGCCGTGATCGCCTACCCCGTGGGGACCGAGGGGTCGAAGATCTTCGCGGAGAAGGAGCAGCGGCTGGAGGCGATCCCCGGGGTCCAGCGGATCGGCCGGGTGGCTTATGGGCAGGGCTCGCTGTCGAGCGACGCGGTCCCTGCCGGGACCGAGGTGATCCTGCGCGGCATCGAGGCCGGGGGCGGGCAGCTCACGGCCACCGCCGAGCAGCTCCGGGAGGTGGACGGCATCCCGGGCGCGGTGCTGGGCCAGGACCTGGCCCAGCGGCTGAAGGTGCGCGCCGGCGACGTGCTGCGGATGGTGGCCCTGGGTTTTTCCGAGGGCCGGCCGCGGTTCCGCTACCAGAGCATCCGGGTGAGCGGCACGTTCTCGACCGGATTCGCCGAGTTCGACCGGAGCTGGGTGCTGCTGGACCGTTCGCGGGTCGAGCTGCTGATGGGCGGCGAGGCGGCGGTGGATCTCCTGGAGTTCACGGTCTCGGACCCGGGCGACGCGCCGCGCATCTCGGAGGCGGCGGGCAGGATCCTGGAGCCGGACTTCGTGGTCACGGACTGGCAGCAGCTCAACCGCGAGCTGTTCACGGCGCTCAAGCTCCAGCAGTGGGCCCTGTTCATCGTGCTGGGGCTGATCGTGCTGGTCTCCACCTTCAACGTGGCCTCGACGGTGGTGGTCCTGGTGCGGGAGCGGATGCGCGACATCGGCCTGCTCGGGGCGCTCGGTCTTTCTCCGGGCAAGCTGTGGGGGGTCTTCCTGCTTTACGGCGCCTTCCTCGGCGGCCTGGGCACGCTGCTCGGCGTGGCGCTGGGCTGCGGCACCTCCTGGGTGCTGACCCGCTTCGAGCTGATCCGCTTCGATGCGGACGTGGCGGCGATCTACTTCATCCGCTCGGTGCCGTTCCGGGTGGAGGCGGGCGACGTGCTCACGATCGTGGGCTTCGCCCTGGCGGTCACGCTGGCCGCGAGCTTCTTCCCGGCCTGGCGGGCGGCCTGGGTGGATCCCTCCTCGGCGCTGCGCTACGAGTAGCTACGCCGAAGCCATTTCGTTCCTCTCGCCCGACATGATCCGCCAGCCGATCACCTTCTCGTCGATCTCGCGCAGGCGGTTGGCGATCAGGCGGCAGAGGAGCTGCATGAACTCCAGGGCGGCATGCGGGTCCATGGCGAGGACCTCCCGCACGGTCTCCTGATCCAGGGCGAGCACCGTGAGCGGACCGAGGTGGGCGCGGGCGTCGGCCGAGCGCGGCTCGCCGTCGATCAGCGACATCTCGCCGAAGAAGTCGCCCCGCTCGAGGACCGCCAGCGCCTCCTCGCCGGCGCCGGGGATGAGCTTGCTGATCACCACCCGGCCTTCGAGGATGACGTACATCTCCGAGCCCTCGTCCCCCTCGTGGAAGAGCGCGGCGCCGGCCGCGAAGCGCTTCTCCTTCGAGAAGGCGGCCAGCGTGATCAGCTCCTTGCGCGAGATCCCCTGCTCGCGGAACAGGCGGACCTTGTCGTCCTCCTTCACCTGGACCGCCGATCCCATGACCGAGGCCGGCCGGCGCAGGCGCAGGAAGCTCTCCGGCACCGTCTCCGCGGAGAAGAAGCTGCGGAGCTGCTCGTTCGTGGAGCGGAGCTTCCGCGCCAGGCTGTGCCACAGGCTCCAGTAGAGCTGCACGCCCAGGTCGGGATTGATCTCGATCAGCTCGTCGAGCGCCTCGGCGTCGATCCGCAGGAGCTGGCTGGGCGCGGTGGCCACGATGTCCGAGGTGCGCTCGTAGCCGCCGACGAAGCTCCCCTCCCCGAAGAGGTTCCCCGGCTCGATCGTCCCCAGGGCATAGGTGCCGTAGGTGGTCGTCCGCTGCACCGTGACCTCGCCCTGCTCCAGGAGGTAGAGGTCGCGCCCGGAGCTGCGGTGGGCGAAGATCAGGCTGCCGGCGTCGTGGACCTCCTCCTCGGTGACCTGGGTGAGCCGGAAGATCTGCTCGTCGGTGAAGTGGGCCCAGGGCTTCATCCGGCGCAGCCGGGCGGCCAGCTCGATCTGGCCGCCGCGCTCCCGCCGGACCGCGGCCGGCGCGGACGGGAACACCGTGCTCTGCAGGCCGGACTCCTCCATGAAGCGCTCGCGGTGCCACTCCAGCCGGTCGAAGGCGGTATGGATGTGTTCCTGGACCTCCCGGAAGACCTGCGACAGCTCGCGCTTGTCCCAGGCGAGGATCTTCTTGAGCGTCTGGATGCGGCGGCGCAGCCGCCGGACCCCCTCCTCGTCGCCGTCGTTGAGCAACAGGAAGGCATGGACCGTGGCGCGCAGGGAAGCCTCGTACTGCTTGCGCTCGTACTCGGCGCGGCCGAGGGTCTCGGCCGTCTCGCGGTCGAAGGGGTTGAAGCGCAGCGCCTGGCCGAGCTCCTCGACGGCGCCGTCGAAGTCCTTGCGCCGGAAGCAGAGCCGGCCGTGCAGCTTGTGGCAGGACGGGCTCGCCAGCCCCTTGGCCTTGGCGATCTCCAGGCACTCGACGGCGCGGGCGTTCTCGCCCTTCTCGGCATACAGGTGGGCCAGGCCGACGAAGTGGGCGGCGTCGATCGCGTTGCGCCGAAAACCCTCCCGCAACATGTCCCTGACGTTGCGGCCGCGGAAGCTCTGAGGATCGCTCATACTACCCCTTCTTTGAAGCGCGACTGGGAAGTCTAGCACGACGGAGCCTCTTGCCATATGGGTTCTTCTTATGTAGATTGAGGAATATTCGGGAGTCATCCTGTCCATGAAGGCCGTGCGTAGCGACATCTCCGACACACTGGGCCGTGCCCTTGCGCTCTGCCGGGCGGGGGACTGGGATGGAGGCCTGTACCATCTCGGGCAGCTCACCGAAGCCGGACCGATGCCGGGCCTCTTCTACTCCTACCTGGGCTACGGGATCGCCCGCTGCCAGGGCAAGATCAAGGAGGGGTTGAAGCTCTGCCAGCACTCCATCAAGGTGGAGTTCTACGAGGCGGAGAACTACCTGAACCTGGCGCGCACCTTCCTGCTGGACCAGGACCGGGGTGGCGCGGTGCACGCGATCCGCAAGGGGCTCAAGGTCGATCCGCAGAACCTGGAGCTGCTGGCCCTGTACCGCGACCTGGGAATCCGCTCCGAGCCGGTGCTGCCGTTTCTCTCCCGGAACAACTTCCTGAACCAGATCCTGGGCCGGATCCGCTCGCTGTTCAGCTAAAAGCGAAAGGGGCGCTGTTGCGCCCCTTCCAGGTTCTGCGTGTGGTGTTGCTGCGCGCCCTATTGGGTCGTGCCTGCGGCGCCGCCGCCGAGGGCCGAGGCCGCGGCGGGACCGCCCCTCATGTCCTCGAACACGATGCCGAGGTTCTGCGCGCCGTTGTCGCGGCACATATCCATGAAGTCGGCGACCCGGTCATAGGTGAGCTCGCCGTCCGCGGCAAAGAAGACCACCTTGGACGAGCGCCCGGTGAGCGCCTCGCGGAGCTTGCCCGGGAAGTCCTGCATGGAAAGCTGCTGCTTGTTGATCCAGGGCCGGCCGTCGGCGTCCAGACGGACGATCACCTGGTTCGAGTCCTGGGGCACCGGAGCGGAGGTCTCCACCTTGGGCGGGACCTGGACTCCGTAGCCCATCTGGACGATGGGCGTGATCACCATGAAGATGATCAGCAGCACCAGCACCACGTCGACGAGCGGCGTGATGTTGATGTCGCTCTTCGGTCCGCCGCTTCCTCCAACGTTCATCGCCATGTGCGTACCCTCCAGCGGCGCGCGTCAGGCCGCGCCGCCAGTGTCCTTCTTCTCGGTGATGAGGCCCACGCGGGTGAAGCCGGCCTCGTTGATGAGCCGCATCACCTTGCGGACCTCCTTGTACTTCAGTGCCTTGTCGCCCTTGACCACCACCTGCCGTTCCGGGTTCGTCTCGTAGACCTCTTTGAGGGTGCTGGGGAGGTTCTCCTCCGTCACCCAGTTCTGGCCGATGAAGACGTTGCCGTCCGACTTGATGGAGACCTCGAGCTGCTTCTCGTTCTCGGGCATCTTCTCGGGGTCCGTCGTGGTCGGCAGGGTCACGTTGACGCCCTTCTGGAGCAGCGGCGTGACCACCATGAAGATGATCAGGAGCACGAGGCAGACGTCCACCAGGGGCGTGACGTTGATGTCGCTCCGGACCTCCGGAGCTTCCATCGTGTGCTTGCGGCCGATTTTAAGTAGCATTTTTCTTCTGCTTCTTCATGAAGAAGTCGATCAGCTCGGAAGACGAGTTCGACATCTCGACCTGGAGCCGCTCGAGCTTGTTGGTGAAGTAGTTGAACATCCAGGCGGCCGGGATGGCCACGAAGAGGCCGAGAGCCGTGGTGACGAGCGCCTCGGCGATACCGGCCGAGACCGCGCCGATGCCGCCCGAGCCGCTCATGGCCATGCCGCGGAACGCGTTGATGATGCCGATCACGGTTCCGAACAGGCCGATGAAGGGGGCCGTGGTGGCGATCGTCGCGAGGCTGCCGATGCCGCGCTTGAAGTCGGAGACGGTCAGCAGGGTGGAGCGCTCGACGGCGCGGCTGGCCGCCTCGACCACCTCCAGCTCGGAGAGCGGACTGGTCTGGTTCTCGAACTGGAACGACTGCAGGCCGGCGCTGACCACGCGGGCCAGGTGGCTGCCGGGGTACTTGTTGGCGGCGTCGATCACCGCCTGCGGGCGGTCATGCTTGAGGTGCTCGGTGGCGAGCTTGGCGAACGCGAGGGACTGCTTGTGCGCCCTGCGGAAATACAGCAGACGCTCGACCGAGATGTACAGCGACCAGACCGACAGGATGAGCAGCGCGACCACCACGCCCCGGGCAATGGGGGTCATGGTCTCCCAGAGGGCAAGAGGACTGAAATCCATACTCGTTCTCTCCTTTGTGCGTGCGCCGGGGCGCCTACTGCATGGTGAAATTGACGGTTAGCGTGTAATAGACCTTGACCGGCTTGCCCTGCAGGGTGGCTGGCCGGAACTTCCAGCGCTCCACGGCGTCCAGGGCGGCCTTGTCGAGACCCATCGGCAGGCCCTTGAGCACCCGGGCGTTCACGACGTTGCCGCGCTCGTCGATGATCGCTTCCACGATCACCACGCCCGTGACCCGGGCCTTGCGCGCGAGCTCGGTGTAGACCGGCGGGGAGCCGGAGACCTTCTCGGGCCGCGACACCGCGCCGCCGACGCGCAGGGGCTCGTCGTTCGTCACGACGCCGCCGGGCACACCGCCGGGGGTGCCGCCGGGCACGCCGCCCACGACGCCGCCGACCACGCCGCCGACCACACCGCCGGCCACGCCGCCTTCGACACCGCCTTCGACACCGCCCTCGACGCCGACGTCCTCGGCCGGTCCGGGCTTGGGAATGTCCTCAGGCACCTCGACGGGCTGCACCGGCTCCGTCGGCCGCACGATCGGCACCTCCTTGGGCACCTCCACCTTCGGCTGCGGCTTCGCGGCCGGAGGCGGCGGCGGAGGCGGCGGAGGCGGAGGCGGCGGAGGGGCCGCCGCGCTGAAGAACACGACGTTGATCGGCGGTTCCGGGACCGGGTCCACCTGCCAGTAGTTGGCGAAGAGGAACGCGCCCCCGGCCACCAGGTGCATCAGGATCGCGAGCGGCAGGACGATGAATCGGACCAGACCGCTCTTCTTCTTTCTCTTCTCGTCCAGCTCAAGCAAAGAGTCTTCGAACATGGTTTACCCGCCTGTTCTTGGCCGCCTGGCCTAGCTTTTGGCCGTCTTCTTGGCCGCTTCTTCGGCCGCCTTCTTCTTTTCCTCTTCGACCTGCTTCTTGCGCAGCTCCTTCGCCCTGGCCTGGAGCTCGTCGGCCTTGGCGATGTACTCCAGCTTCTTGGCGCCGTCAAACTCCATCTTCGCCTTCTCGCGATAGAGGAGGTTGTAGTACACCACCGCTTCGAAGTAGTTGGGATTGATCTTGACCGCCTGATCCATGCAGGACAGGCCCAGGTCCACGGCCCGCTGCCGCTCCTCGATGGGGATGTCGGCGCCGTGGAACGACTTGTCCCAGCCCCAGACGCCGACCGAGTACAGGGCCTCGGCCTTGGGCTGGCCGTTGGGCATGCTGCGCGCCACCTCGGCCGCCTTGGGCACCTGGCCGGATTCGATCAGGAGCCGCACCTGCGAGGCCCGGATGTTGGCATCGTCGGGGTTCGCCTTCGCCTGCCGGTCGAGGTAGGCGAGGGCCTGATCGTATTTCTTGGTGTTGACGTAGGTGGAGATCAGATAGTCGCGGACCTTCTCGTCGTCCGGATAGTCCTCGAGGTACTTTTCGAAGGCCTGGGTGGCCAGCTCGCCCATCTCCCGGTTGGCCTTGCTGTTGTCGCCGGGGCGGTAGAGGGCGAGGGCGCTCAGGCCGACCGAGCGCCAGGCGAAGGTCGCGCTCGGATCGAGCTTCAATCCCTTCTGGTACTGGGCGAGCGCCTCGCGGTAGGCCTCGTCGTGGTACATCTCGTTGCCCTTCTTCATCTCGGCGCGCGCCCGGACCTTCTGGCATCCGCCAAGGACCGGGGCCAGCATGAGAAGGGCGAGAAGAATGGGAAGCGGTCTTTTCATTGGTTCACCTCTCCGCCACATTAGATGGGGGCAGCTCCGATTTGGTTCCCGGAGACCGGAGTGCGCTTCGAGATGCCTGGGAAGAGGGGAGATTCTTCAGCACCTGCATGTCCTCCCCCCTCCCTGAAGCAAGCAGAAACCGTGCCGGCCCGCCCGGTTGAAACCGGGTGCTTCCCTTTCCTATTTTTCAGGTCGCGGGGTCGGGAGCCGGCAGGTCCGGCCCCTCCCCGCGGGATACCACGACAGCCGCGGCCAGGTCCCCTGTGACGTTGAGCGTGGTCCGGCACATGTCGAGGAACCGGTCCACTCCGAGGATGAGGCCGATGCCTTCCACCGGCACTCCGACCAGGCCGAGGATCAGCGCCACCACCGGGATCGAGCCCGCCGGGACGCCCGCCGTGCCGATGCCGCCCAGGATGCAGATCAGCACTACCGTGATCTGCTCCCCGAGCGACAGGTGCACGCCGTAGAACTGCGCCAGGAACAGCACCGTGACACCTTCGAAGAGCGCCGTCCCGTTCTGGTTCATCGTGGAGCCGACCGTCAGCACGAAGCGGCTCACCGACGCCGGGAGGCGCAGGTTCTCCTCGGCCACCTTGAGGGCGGTCGGGAGGGTGGCATTGCTCGAGGCGGTCGAGAAGGCGGTGATCATCGCCGCCTCAATGCCGCGGAAGAAGAAGAGAGGGCTCATGCCGCCAAGCAGGCGGACGGCCAGGGAGTAGACGACGAACTGGTGGATGGCGAGCGCGAGGACCACCACGCCCACGTAGAAGGCGAGCTGCTGCAGGATCTCGTAGCCGAGCTCGGCCGTGAGGGTGAAGAGCAGCGCCGCGACGCCGATGGGAGCGAGCGAGATGACCCACCCGATCAGCCACATGGTGACGTCGTAGAGGCCCTGGATGGCCTCCTGCAGGCGCGCCGTGCCCTCGGTCCGCACGATCGCGAGCGCGATGCCGAACAGCAGGGAGAAGAACATCACCCCGAGCATGTCGCCCTCGGCGGCCGACTTGATCGGGTTGTTGGGCACGATCTGGATGAACAGGTCGACGCCGGTCTTGGGCGCCGCGGCCGAGGACAGCGCCGCCGCCCGCTCGGCCGCCCCGGCGGTCAGCCGCGCCTTGAGCTCCGGCGAGATGCCGGCGCCCGGCCGCAGCACGTTGACCAGGGTGACGCCGATGAGCACCGCGATCGCCGAGATGACGACCGTGTAGAGCAGGGTCTTGAGGCCGATCCGTCCGAGCCGCCGGGGATCGCCCATCTCCACCACGCCCAGGACGAGGGCGGAGAAGATGAGGGGCACCACCAGCATGAACAGAAGGCGGAGGAAGATCTGCCCGATCGGCCCGGTGACGATGTGGACGAAGCGCGCGAGGCCGGGGGAGATCCCCTCCGGCGTGGCATACAGCAGGTGCGCGACGATCCCCGCCGCGGCTCCGAGGAGTCCGCCGAGGAGGATGCGCGTGTGCAGCGGGAGGCGTCGTCTCGCCATGGGCAGGGCGAGGATCTTAGAGGAAAACCGTCCGAGTGCAAAATCAGGACGAAAGCTCTTCGAAATCCTCGGGCAGGACGAACTGGTCCGGGTGGTCGTTGCCGCAGGTCGTGCAGAGGACCTCGGTGATCTCTCCGTCGTTCCACTCGAACTCGTAGCAGGGGGTCTCGCAGTCGAGGCAGATCACGTACTCGGGGCTGGCCATCCGGTCACCTCCTCCTTCTTCCTGGGGACGGAAGGAGATTGTAGACCGTTCGCAGCGGTCGAGGCACGGAAGCGCTCGATGGCTTCGACCAGCTTGCGCGGGCATTCGATATGGACGGCGTGGCCGCAGTCCGGGATGACCTCCAGGTGGACCTGCGGCAGGACCGCGGCCATGGCCCGCGCCACCTCGACCTTGAAGAGGCCGTCCTTCTCGCCCCAGATGAGCGCCGTGGGCATGCGCAGGCGCGCCAGGTCCTCGTCCCTGTAGGTGTCGTGCTCCTCCAGGTCCTCCAGCGTCTCGGTCACGGACGGGGAGGTGTAGGTGTCGAGGAACCCCTGGCGCGACAGGTCGATGAACCAGGGCACTCGGGCGAACAGCGCCTTGTAGAGGCGGTCGATGCCCTCCAGGTCGTTCACCTTGACGAGGTATTCGATCCGGTCCCAGTCCTGGTCGCGGTAGCCGCCGGCGTCGATCAGCACCAGCCGGGAGATCAGGTCGGGGCGCCGGAGAGCCAGGCGGACCGCGGTCCAGCCGCCCAGGCTGATGCCGGTCACGTTGGCCGGCCGGCCGCGCAGCTCCTTCTCGATCAGCCGCGCCACCATCCAGGCGCCCTGGAGCACGCCGAGGCCGGCGCGCGGACTCCGGGTGCCGCCGAGCGATGACAGCTCGGGGACCAGGACCCGGCAGCCCCGACTCAAGGCGCGCATCACCGGCAGCCAGGTGGCCGCCACCGCGCCGAGCCCATGGAGAAGGACCCACGGCTCGCCGTCGTCCGGGCCTACGGTGTAGTAGACGAGCGATATCGGCGATGTCGGTCCCTCCTCGAGGACCTTCCTCTTCGCACCCATCAGCCGGAGGCTGAGGCGCGTGGCCTGGGCGTAGAGCCGCAGCAGCATGCGGTCAGGATACAGCACGAAGCATGCCGGGAGGCGGTTGACCCGGAGGGGGTCTTGTGTTAAGTTTCGCCGTCCACGCGTCTGAGAAGACGAATCTGGGAGCATCTCTTATGTACGCAGTGATCGAAACGGGTGGCAAGCAATACCGCGTCGCTCCGGGTGACGTGATCGACGTGGAGCGCGGGGCGAGCACCGCAGACGACGGCTCGCTCCGGTTCGACCGCGTGCTCATGGTCAACGGCGATAACGGCTCGCAGCTCGGCAGCCCTGTCGTTTCGGGCGCCCTGGTGAAGGCCTCGGTCGTCGGCGAGGTGCGGGGCCCCAAGATCCGCGTCTTCAAGAAGAAGAAGCGGACGACCTACCGCCGCACGAAGGGACATCGCCAGGACCTCCTGCGGGTCCGCATCGACGGCATCGAGTTTTCAGAGAGGTAATCCAGTCATGGCACACAAGAAGGGACAGGGCTCCAGCCGCAACGGCCGCGACTCGAACCCTCAGCACCTCGGCGTCAAGGCCTACGGCGGCGAGCGCGTCACGGGCGGCTCGATCCTGGTCCGCCAGCGCGGGACCGTCTTCAACGCCGGCCTGAACGTCGGCCGCGGCAAGGACGACACCCTGTTCGCCAAGCTCGACGGCGTCGTGAAGTTCCAGGACAAGGGCCGGCGCGGGAAGTTCGTGCACATCCTCCCCGCCACCGAGACGTCCGAAGCCGCTTCGTAATCCGATTTCCGAAAGCGGGAGCCGGGTCCGCCCGGCTCCCTTGTCCGACACACAACCTTGATTTTCATCGACGAAGCCAGCATCCACGTCCGTGGCGGCCGTGGTGGGAACGGGTGCGTTGCCTTCCGGCGGGAGAAGTACGTCCCGCGGGGCGGTCCGTCGGGCGGCGACGGCGGCGACGGCGGCGCGGTCCATCTGGTCGGCGAGCAGAGCCGCAACACGCTCTACCATCTGCGGTTCCAGTCCCTCTATGCGGCCGACCGCGGCCGCCACGGCGAGGGCTCGAACAAGAGCGGCAAGAGCGCCGGGGACCTGGAGATCCCGGTCCCCCTCGGCACAGTGGCCTACGACGACGACACCGGCGAGATGCTGGGCGAGATCGTCGAGGACGGCGAGCGCCTGCTGGTGGCCGCCGGCGGCCGCGGCGGGCGCGGCAACGCCCGCTTCGCCACGGCCACGAACCAGGCCCCGCGCCATTCCGAGCCCGGCCGCGACGGCGGCGAGCGGCGGCTCCGTCTGGAGCTCAAGCTCCTGGCGGACGTCGGGGTGATCGGCCTGCCCAACGCCGGCAAGTCGACCCTGATCAGCGTGGTCTCCGCGGCGAAGCCGAAGATCGCCGACTACCCGTTCACGACGCTCGTGCCCCAGCTCGGGGTGGTGGCCGAGGGGCCGCTGGATGAGCCGTTCGTGATCGCCGACCTGCCCGGCCTGATCGCGGGCGCGGCGCAGGGCGCGGGGTTGGGCTTTCAGTTCCTCCGCCACATCGAGCGCTGCCGGGTGCTGCTGCACCTCGTCGACCTCTCGAATCCCGAGGGAGACGCGGCTGCCGATCTGGCGACCGTCGAGACCGAGTTGCGGGCGTTCAACGAGGATCTGCTCCGGCGCCCCCGGCTGATCGTCGGCAGCAAGATGGACTCGGCCGTGCCGGAACGGCAGGCGGAGCTGCGCCGGGAGGCGGAGTCCCTCGGTCTGCCGTACCTGGAGATCAGCTCGGCGACCAACGACGGCATTCCGGCGCTGATCGCAGAGCTGTCCAGCAGTCTTCGGAGGACGCCCGTGGAGGTCGGTGCGCACCCATGAAGCTCGGTCTCTTCGGAGGCAGCTTCGATCCGATCCACCGCGGCCATATCGATCCTGTCCAGGCCGCGCGCCGGGAGCTGGGGCTCGACCGCGTGATCTACCTGCCGACCGCGGTGCCGCCGCACAAGCCGGGCCGGATCCTGGCGCCGGCGCACGCCCGCTACACCATGGTAGAGATGGCGCTCCTCGACGAGGAGGGGCTGTATGCCTCGACCTTTGAGCTGACCCTGGGCCGGCCGGCGTATACGGTGGAGACGCTGGAGCACTTCCGCCGGACCGTGCCGGCGATGCCGGAAACCGAGCTGGTCCTGATCATCGGCGGCGACTCCTATGCCGAGCTGGATCACTGGGTGCGCTGGGAAGAGATCCCGGATCTGGCCCGGCTGGCCGTCCTGACGCGGCCGGGGTGGACTCTGGAAGAGTCGTCGCTGTCCCCGGAGCTGGCCGCCCTCGCGCGGAGCGGGAAGGTCGACTTCCTGCACCAGCCGCCGGTCGACATCTCCTCGACCCGGCTGCGGGAGCTGTTCTCGAAGGGGGGCGCGCCTCCGCCGGGAACCGTGCCCGAGTCAGTGGTACGATACGTGCACAAGTACGACCTGTACAGATGAGAATGGAAGCCACCAACCCGACCCCCGAAACCCCACCGACCATCGCCGTCGACACCCTGACCCGGGTCCGTGATGCCGTCGCCGCCGCGGAGGACCGCAAGGCGGTCGAGCTGCGCGTGCTGCACTTGGAGAAGGTGAGCGACTTCACCGACTACTTCCTGATCTGCAGCGGCACGAGCGAGCGCCAGGTCCAGGCGATCGCCGACGCGGTGCAGGAGAGGATGCGCGAGGAGCGCGTGCGCCCGCTGCACGTCGAGGGCTACAACCGCGGCCAGTGGGTGCTGCTGGACTACGGCGATTTCGTGGTCCACATCTTCCAGGAGGAGCCGCGGCGGTTCTACTCGCTCGAGCGCCTCTGGGGCGACGCGCCCGACGTGACGAACGAATTCCGCTCGTGAGTCCGTGGCCCGTGGCCAATACCGCGGCGCTCTCCCTCTCCAGGCTGGCCCGGGACTTCCCCGTCCTCGCGGAGAGCCTGAGGGGGGCGGAGCGTGCGGCGGCCACGGACGCGCCGGTGCTCATCCTCGGCGAGCCAGGCACCGGCCGCTCGACCCTGGCGCGTGCCTTTCACCAGGCGAGCCCCCGCGCCGCCGGTCCGCTGCTGGAGGTCGACGTGGGCGCCATCCCCGGCACGCTGTTCGAGAGCGAGCTCTTCGGCTACCGGGCCGGCGCCTTCACCGGCGCCGAGCGCGCGAGCGAAGGCCGCGTGGGCCGGGCCGAGGGCGGCACGCTCGTTCTCGACCACGTCGAGGAGCTGCCTCTCATCACCCAGCCCAAGCTGCTGCGGCTCATCGCCGAGCGCCGCTACGCCCCGCTCGGCGAGGCGGAGCGGGGAGCGGACGTGCGCTTCGTGGCCATTGGCTCGGAAGACCTGCCGGTCCGCGTCGAGCGCCAGAGCTTCCGGCCGGACCTCTTCTACCGGCTGGAGGTGCTGGCCTTCCTCCTGCCGCCGCTGCGCGAGCGCCGCCGCGACCTGCCGGCGATCCTCGACCACCTGCTGGCGGACCTCGGCTTCCGCTTCGGCCGGCCGGACCCGCAGCTCGCGCCGGCAGCCCGGGCCTGGATGCTGGAGCACTCCTGGCCGGGCAACCTCCGGCAGCTCCGCAACGTCCTGGAGCGCGGGATGATCCTCTCTGGGACCGGGCCTATCGATCCGCCGCCGCCCGACGGCTCGGCCGAAAGCCGCCCGCGTCCTCTGCTGGAGATGGAGGTGGACGCGATCCGCAAGGCCCTCGCCTACACTCGGGGCCACCAGGGCCGCGCCGCCGACCTGCTCGGCATCAGCCGCAAGGCGCTGTGGGAGAAGCGCAAGCGGTACGGGATCCCCTAGAGAAGGGCTTCCGGGTCCACCACCCGTAGCACCGGCAGCGGGGGCTTTTCGCCGCCGGCCGCCAGCCAGCCCCGCCACCGGCTCACCGCGGTGAGCACGCCGGCCACGTCCAGGCCCAGGGCCGCGGGCGCGTAGGGTTCCAGGTGGGCCGTGGCCTTGGCGAGCGTGTTGCGCGGGCCGATCTTCCGATGCAGGTCGAGGATCTGGTGCATGCCGGCC
The DNA here is from genome assembly GCA_036266195.1 of Thermoanaerobaculia bacterium. Lineage (GTDB taxonomy): Bacteria > Acidobacteriota > Thermoanaerobaculia > Multivoradales > UBA5704 > DATMER01. Next base: position 18,990 of record DATANP010000254.1, read on the forward strand.
GCGGCCTGGATCAGCCCCTGGAGGAGCGTCCGCGGCTCGGGCAGGTTGGAGCGCCAGACTTCCTCCCAGACCTCGTGGGCGTCGTAGAACTCACCCCCGTTGAAACAGTCCACGCCCTGGCGCACGAGGCGGCGCCGTTCGTCCGGGGTGAGGACGGGGTGGAGGACCCGGCTCATCCGGAGAGTGTATTCGAGGACATCGGGGCGATCGGCATCTCGCGCGAGTCGCTCAGCCGGTCGAGCATGTCGGACGGCAGCCGGAGGCCGGGCTGGACCCGGCGGCACAGCGCGCGCAGCCGCTTCAGCTCGACCTCGGGGATCTCCTGGAAGGCCCCCACGATCCTCGGATCGAGCTGCTGTCCGGTGACCCGCTCGAGCTCGGCCATGGCCATGGCATGCGGCCGCGCCTTACGGTAGGGCCGGTCCGAGGTGATGGCGTCGTAGGTGTCCACCACGGCGAAGATGCGGGCGCCCAGAGGGATGCTCTCGCCAGCCAGGCCGCGCGGATAGCCGGTGCCGTCCCAGCGCTCATGGTGGCTGTAGATGAGGTCGAGGGCCTCGGACTTGAGGAAGCTGACCTCGGCCAGCATCTCGTACCCCCAGCTCGGGTGCTGCTTCATGATGAGCCACTCCTCGTCGGAGAGCGGGCTCCCCTTGCGCAGGATGTGGTCCGGTACCACCATCTTGCCGACGTCATGGAGCAGCGCGCCCCACTCGATCGCCTTGAGCGCCGGCCCCTCAATGCCGAGCGCCCGGGCCAGCTCGACCGCGTAGAGCGCCACCCGGAAGGAGTGGCCGCCGGTCTCCTGGTCGCGGGCATCGGCGGCGGTCACGATCGCGCCGACCGCCTCGACGTACGAGCGTTCGCGGGCGCGCTGGGAGTCCTTGAGCGA
>DATANP010000255.1:0-16654 GCA_036266195.1 Thermoanaerobaculia bacterium
CTACTACGTCCGGCGCTACACCGGTTGGGCCATGCTCGCGGCCGCGGGCATCATCGTGTTCGCGGCCGCCACCGCGGCCACGGTCTCTCTGATCAAGCCGATCTTCGGCGAGGTGCTCCTGGCCGGAGACCGGATGCCCGGCGCGTTCGGCGCCATCACCAACGCCCCGGAGCCGTCTGAGAGGAAGCCCGCCGAGACCGGCACGATCGCCGACCTCAAGAAGCGCTTGAACGTCGCGCACCAGATCGACCGCAGCTATCAATCCCTCAAGCACCGGCTGGGGGTGGGGCCGGACGAGGTGGTCTACTTCGTGCCCCTGCTCTTCGTGCTGGTCTTCCTCCTGCGCTCGCTGGCCGACTTCGCCTCGGGTTATGCCTTCCAGCACATCGGCCTCGGGGTCACGACCGACATCCGCAACGACCTCTACCGGTCGATCCTCGGCCAGTCGAGCCGCTTTCACGCGGAGCACACCTCGGGCGAGTTGGTGGCGCGGGTGATCAACGACGTGGCCCTGATGCAGAACGCGGTGTCGAACCGGCTGCTCGACCTGTTCCAGCAGTCGATCACGCTGGTCTTCCTGCTCGCCCTGCTGCTCTCGACCCACTTCCGCCTGGCGGTGATCGCGCTGGTGGTGGCGCCGGTGCTGGTCTATCCGATCGTCCGCTTCGGCAAGGGCATGCGGCGCACCAGCCACCGCAGCCAGGAGAGGATGGCCGACCTCGCCAGCCTGATGACCGAGGGGGTGCGCGGCCACCGGGTGGTGAAGGCGTTCGGCATGGAGGACTTCGAGATCGGCAAGTTCCGCGAGGCCACGCGGCGCCACCTGCGGGTGAACCTCTGGGCGCAGATGCTGGCCCACGCCGCCGGCCCGGTGGTGGAGTCGCTCGCCGTGGTCGGGGCCGCCGGACTGCTGATCTACGCGGGCAAGGCCATCCGCAGCGGCGACCTGTCGGCGCCCGAGCTGATCCAGTTCCTCACCACCCTGCTGATGATGTACGACCCGATCCGCAAGCTGAACAAGGTCAACCTCATCCTGCAGGAGGCCGTGGCCGCGGGCCAGCGCGTGGCGCGGCTGACCGCGGTGCCGAACGACATCGTGGAGAAGCCGGGCGCGCGCCACATCGAAACGGTCCGCGAGCGCATCGCCTACGAGCAGGTCTCGTTCTCCTACGAGGAGCGGCCGGTGCTCCACGACGTGAACCTGGGCATCCGGGCCGGCGAGATCGTGGCCCTGGTCGGCCCGTCCGGAGCCGGCAAGTCGACCCTCGTCAACCTCCTGCCGCGCTTCTTCGATCCGGACCAGGGGCGGGTGGCGATCGACGGGATCGACATCCGGGACCTGACGCTCAAGAGTCTGCGGGCGCTGATCGGCATCGTCACCCAGGACACGGTCCTGTTCAACGACTCGATCCGCAACAACATCGCCTACGGCCGTCTCGATCTGCCTTTGGAGCGGGTGCGCGAGGCGGCCGCGGCGGCCTACGCGGACGAGTTCATCATGCAGCTCCCGAACGGCTACGACACGGTCATCGGGGAGTCGGGCGTGCGGCTGTCCGGGGGGCAGAGGCAGCGGCTGGCCATCGCCCGGGCGCTGCTCAAGAACGCGCCGATCCTGATCCTCGACGAGGCCACCTCGCACCTCGACACCGAGTCCGAGTCGCTGGTCCAGAAGGCGCTCTCGAACCTCATGCAGGGCCGGAGCACGCTGGTCATCGCGCACCGTCTCTCGACCGTGATGCGGGCCGACCGGATCGTGGTGGTCGAAGGCGGACAGATCGTGGAGGAGGGCTCGCACAACGAGCTGATGGCCCTGGGCGGCACCTACCGGCGCCTGTACGACCTCCAGTTCCGCGTATGAACGACTGGCAGACGGCCGCGGTCTCCCTCCTCGCGGCCGGCTTCATCCGGGCTCTGAGGGCGAGCGTCCGTATCGAGCATCATGGAGACGCGCCGCAGCGCGAGAGGGAGCGCCGGGACGAGCGCTTCATCCTGGCCTTCTGGCACCGCCACCTGCTGCTCATGCCCTATGCCTACCGGGGCCGCCGCATCTCCGTGCTGGTGAGCCAGAGCACGGATGGCGAGCTGATCGCGAGGACGGTGGCCCGGCTGGGCATCGATTCGAGCCGCGGGTCGAGCAGCCGGGGCGGGGTGGCGGGGATGCGGACCCTGCTGCGTAAGGCTGGAGAGGGATACGATCTGGCCTTCACGCCGGACGGGCCGAGGGGACCGGCGAGCGAGGTGCAGCCGGGCGTGATCCTGGCCGCAGCCGCCACGGGCTGGCCGATCCACCCGGTGGCGATCGCCGCGACCCGGGCGAAGCGGCTGAGGTCCTGGGACCGCTTCCTGATCCCTCTGCCCCTGTCGCGCGTATGCTTCGCGTACGGCGATCCGCTGACCGTGGAGCGCCGGGCCGACCCGGCCGAGGCCGCCGCGGAGCTGAAACGGCGGCTGGACCGGGCGGAGGCGGAGGCGGAGAGATGGGCCTCCTCCCCCTGAGGCTGCTACGATCTGGAGGATTGAAGGAGGCGAGAATGGTCGTACTGCTCAATGTGCCCGACGACATTGTCGCAAAGCTGGAGGCCAGATGGGCAGACCTCCCGAAGCAGGCTCTCGGAGCGCTCGCTGCGGAGGCCTATCGTGAGGGGATCCTGACGGCGTTCGAGGTCCAGAGGACGCTGGGTCTCTCCTCGCGCTGGGAGACGGACGAGCTTCTGAAGCGTGCGGGGGCCTTTCTGGACTACTCGGAAGACGACCTGCAGCAGGATATTGAGACCTATCGCAGGCTTGCGTCGCGGTGAGGATCGTCTCGGACACCTCTCCGATCTGTTACCTGCTCCTGATCGGGCAGGCGGATGTCCTGGGTGTTCTTTTCAAACAGGTCTGCATCCCGCTCGCCGTCCGGGACGAGTTGGAGGCTGTACCCGCTTTTCACGCATGGCTGGCGAGCCCTCCTGCATGGCTGGAGATCCGTGCTGTTCCTCCAGGCCTCGAAACCGGGCTCGGTCGGCTGGACCCTGGAGAGCGCGAAGCCATCCTGCTTTCCGAGATTTTGGAAGCGGATCTCGTGCTGCTGGATGAGCGGAAGGCCCGTCAAGTAGCGAAGGAGCGCGGCCTGGCGGTGATGGGACTTCTGGGAGTGCTCGACCTGGCCGCACAGGCCGGGCTCGTATCCCTGGTGGATGCGGTGGAAAGGCTTGGCAGGACCAGCTTCCGAGCAGAGCCGAGGCTCATCAAGAGCTTGCTTGACCGATACAGGAGCGGACCGGAGGAGGGGTGACCATGCGGAGCATGACGGGGTATGGCGAGGCGTCGGGAGAGAGTGCGCGGCACGGGGTGACGGTCAGCCTCAAGGCGGTCAACCACCGGTTCTTCGACCTGGTCCTGCGGCTCGGCGACGAGCTGCGGTCGAGTGAGCAGGCGCTGCGCGACGTGCTCGGCAAGGAGATCTCCCGCGGCCGGGTCGAGGCGCGGGTGGAGGTCCGGCCGGTGGCCGAGCGCAAGGCCACGGTCCAGGTCCACATGGGGGTCATCCGCGAAGCCCATGCCGCTGTCCACCAGCTCGTGGAGAGCGGGCTCGTCGAGCGCGGCCTGTCCGCGGGCGATCTCCTGCGCATCCCCGAGGCCTTCCGCGTCGAAGTCGCGTCCGAGGAGTGGAGCCCCGAGGATCACGAGCTTCTGCTCCGGGTGGCCGGCGACGCCGTGGCCCAGCTCGTGGCCGGCCGCGAGACCGAAGGGGCCAACCTGGCCGCGGTCATGGAGGAGCGGACGCACGCCCTGGACACCATCGTGGCGCGGCTCGACGTGCTGCGCGGGCCGGTCCGGGAGGAGCTGGGCGCGGCCCTGCGGCGGCGCGTCGAGGAGCTGCTCAGTAGCAGTCAAACGCTCGACGAGGCGCGGCTCGCCCAGGAGGTCGCCATCCTCGTGGACCGGAGCGACGTCAGCGAGGAGATCGACCGGCTGCGCTCCCACCTGGACCACTTCCGCTCCATCCTGCGCGACTCGGGCCCCGCCGGCAAGCGGCTCGACTTCCTCACCCAGGAGATCTTCCGCGAGCTGAACACCCTGGGCGCCAAGTGCCGCAATGCCGAGATGACCCGCGCCGTCCTCGACGCCAAGGTTCTTTGCGAGCAGATCCGCGAACAGGTGCAGAACGTCGAGTAGAATCATCTCCCCTTGAGCGAGGCCATGCACCCAGGCGAGCTGTTCATCCTCTCCGCCCCCTCCGGCGCGGGCAAGACGACGCTCATCCAGAGCCTGATGTCCGGCAACCTGGTCCGTACCGGCGGGCTGGCCTTCTCGGTCAGCTACACCACCCGCAGGCCCCGCAACGGGGAGGTGAACGGCAGGGACTATCATTTCGTCGACGCGGAAACGTTCCTGGGCATGATCTCCGAAAACCGGTTCCTGGAATGGGCCGAGGTCCACGGCAACTACTACGGCACGGCCAACGACGAGGTCTTTCCGAGGCTGGAGAAGGGAATCGACGTGCTCCTGGACATCGACGTCCAGGGCGCCAGCGGGGTGATGAAGCGCTATCCGCCCGCGCACGGCATCTTCGTCATGCCGCCGAGCTATGATGCCCTGGTCGCCCGGCTCCGTGGCAGGGGTCTGGACGACGAGTCGTCCATCTCCCGGCGCCTTGCTGGCGCCCTGGGAGAGATGCCGCGTTACGATCAGTATCACTATGTTATCATCAATGATGATGCCCACCAGGCATGTGAAGCCCTGGCGGGTATCATCCTGGAAAAGCGACATCGGAAGGAGCGGATGCTCGGCCGGATCCAGGAGATCCTCAAAGACTTCCAGCAACAGGGTGTCTTCCCTCAGCCCTAGAAATTTGAAGGCGGTCGATACCGCCCAGGAGATTTGTCGAACAATGGAGAACAAAGGGCCTGCCATTGACAGCAAGTTCCGCCGTGTGCTCGTCGCGGCCAACCGCGCCGAGCAGCTCATGCGGGGTGCCCGGGCCAAGGTCGAGACCGGCAAGCGCAAGCCCACCCGGGTCGCCATGGAAGAGATCGACCACAGCCTGGTCGAGTGGGGCTACGGTCCGGCTCCGCAGCCCGAGCCCACGGAAGCGGCGGCGGCCGAAGGGACCGCCGAGCAGCCCCAGCCCGCCGAGGTGCATTAAGCCTTACAGCCCTTTCCCATGAGCCGCTCTCTTCGAGTCCTGCTCGGCGTCAGCGGAGGCATCGCCGCGTACAAGGCGGCGGAGATGGTCCGCCGCTTCCGCGCGCAGGGCCACGAGGTGCGCTGCGCCCTCACCCGCGGCGCCGCGTCCTTCGTCTCCCCCCTGACCCTGGAGGTGCTCTCCGGTCATCAGGTGTATCAGGAGGAGTACCTGACGCCCACGGGCACCGGCGAGGAGCTGCACATCACGGCCGCCGCCTGGGCCGACGTGCTCTGCGTGGCGCCGGCCACCTCGAACGTGCTCGCCCGGCTGGCGCTCGGGCTCGGCGATGATTTCCTGACCACCACCGCCCTCGCCTTTGCCGGGCCCGTGGTGGTCGCGCCGGCCATGCACCAGGTCATGTGGGAGAAGCCGGCCCTGCAGGAGCACCTGGAGACGCTCCGCCGGCGCGGTGTCCGGATCGTCGGCCCGGTCGAGGGACCGCTCGCTTCGGGCGAGGTGGGGATGGGACGGATGTCCGATCCCGCAGAGATCGTGGCCGTGGTCGAAGCCGTGGCCGGCGCCGGGCCGCTGGCCGGCCGCACGGTCCTGGTCACGGCCGGTCCGACCTTCGAGCCGCTCGATCCCGTGCGCTTCCTGGGAAATCGATCGAGCGGCCGGATGGGCTATGCCCTGGCCGGCGAGGCGGCGAAGAGGGGAGCGCGGGTGGTCCTCGTCTCCGGCCCGGTCCATCTGTCACCGCCGTCCGGGGTCGAGAGGCTGAACGTAACCACGGCCCGGGAGATGGAGGCCGCGGTGCGCGAGCACGCGCCGTCGGCTGACATGGTGGTGATGACCGCGGCCGTGGCCGACTATCGTCCGAAGAACCCGGCCGGTGTGAAGATCAAGAAGGAGAGCGGGCCGCCTGCTCCGGTCGAGCTTGAGGAGAACCCGGACATCCTGGCGGGGTTGAGAGACGTAGCCCCAGGGGCGGTGATCGTCGGCTTCGCGGCCGAGACGCACGACCTGGAGCGGCACGCCCGTGCCAAGCTGGAGCATAAGCGGGCCGATTTCCTGGTGGCGAACGACGTTTCGCGCAAGGACATCGCCTTCGACAGCCTCGCCAACGAGGTGACGGTCTACCGGCGCGAGGGCGAGCCGGTGTTCCTCTCGCGGCGGCCGAAGCAGGAGCTGGCGGCCTCGCTTCTGGACCTGTTCGCGGATAGACTCGGCGGGTGAGCACGCCGCTTCAGCCTGCCCTCGCCGATCTCCTCGGATATCTCAAGGACATCGGGTATGGCGACCTGTATTTGATCCCATCCCCCCTCTCCCCGGCCCTCTCCCCCGTGCCGGGGGAGAGGGAGAAAAGCGCGCTTGCCCAGGAAGCTGTTGCACCTTCGGCCGCTCCTACATCCGGAGACCTCGCCGCCCTGGCCGCGACGGCCGAGGCCTGCACCCGCTGCCGGCTCGCGCAGGGGCGGCAGAAGGTCGTGTTCGGCAGCGGCAATCCGAACGCCGACCTCCTGTTCATCGGCGAGGGTCCGGGCGCCGAGGAGGACCGCCAGGGCCTGCCGTTCGTCGGCGCTGCCGGCGAGCTGCTGACGAAGATCATCCAGGCCATGGAGCTGCGGCGGGAGGACGTCTACATCGCCAACGTGGTGAAGTGCCGGCCGCCGGGCAACCGCGACCCCCAGCCCGACGAGGTCGCGGCCTGCCGGGGGTATCTGGAGAAGCAGATCGAGCTGATCAAGCCGAGGCTGATCGTGATTCTCGGCCGGATCGCGGCCCAGACCCTGCTCGGCAACGAGAGCCCGATCGGGCAGATGCGCGGCCATTGGTATCAGGTCAGGGGCATCCCGACCATGATCACCTACCATCCGGCCGCCCTGCTGCGGAACCAGGCGCTCAAGCGTCCGACCTGGGAGGACATGCAGCAGGTCCGCGATCGCCTGCGCCAGATGGACCACGTCTGAGACGGCTCCCATTTTCCGGTCCGTTTTTCCTCTTCCGGCACGCCTGTGCACGCTTGCGAAGGAGCTGCGGGCTGGACAAGCCCTTCAGAAAGGTGTTAACTTTCCTATAGACATACGCTTTTTTTGGGTCGTCTCATGGCAACCCCGGACGAAATTCCTGACCCTCCGCCCGCGATCGACGAATTCCTCAAGGGGATGGAGCCCCGGCTGAAGGCGCTCCTCGCGACCTATCGCATCCCCGCCGAGGACGCGGAGGACGTGCTCCAGCAGACCATGCTGGCGCTGCTCTACCAGTGGGAGCGGATCCGGGACCCGGAGTGCTGGCTGCTCGGCACCCTGCGGCGGCACTGCCTGATGTACTGGCGCCTCCATCGCCGGCGGATCTACTCGGCCGTGGACACCACGATGCTGGAGTGGCTCTCGGAGCCGGTCTCGCCGAGCCAGGAGAGGTCGGACCTGCTCTCCGATCTCGACAGCCTGGTGGACCGCCTGCCGTCGCGCTGCCGCTCCCTCCTGCGCCTCCGTTACCGGATGGGCCTCGATCCGCTCGAGGTGGCCAAGCGGCTCGGCTACCAGGCGTCGAGCATCGGCAAGCTCACCAACCGATGCCTTGCCGCCCTGAGCCGCGAGCTGCTCGCGGCCGGACTCAACATCGCCGAGCCCGAGGCGGCCCTGCGGTCGCTGGAGCGCGGCTAGACCGCTTCTCGCCGCGGCCCTCCCGCGGTACTCTGCCTTCGAGAGATGGATACGGCGTACCTCCTTCCACATCGGGAGCGTCTTCTCCGTCGGATCGAATCCCTGGAGACCCCCTTGGTACAGGTCTGGGGATGGCCCGGCAGCGGCAAGTCGCCCCTTCTTCAGGCGCTGATCGAGCGGCTCGGAGCCGAGGCGCGCGGTCTGAGCCTGGGCGAGGTCGAGGACCCCGCCGGTCTGCGCCGGTCGATCGAAGAGGCGCGGGGGCAGGGCGTGCGCTGGCTCGTCGCGCCGGGCGCCGCGGAAGCGCGCCTCGCCGAGGCCGCGCGCTGGCTCCATCCCGGCGAGCGCCTGGTGTTCGCCGGGGAGCGGAGCCTCGGTGGGAACGATCGCGGCAACGCGCTCGCCGTCTCGGTCGTCTCTCCCCAGGAGATGCTGCTCAGTCCCGGCGAGGTGGCCACGCTCTGGGAGCTGCTCACCGGCGACGTCCCCTCGCCCGCGGCGGCGAGGGCGCTCTGGATGGCCGGCGACGGCTGGTACCGGCCGCTCCGGCTCGCCATCGAGGCGACCGGCGGAGGTGGGCTGGAAGGCGCGGCGCCCGAGGACCTCCTCGACATCGCGCCCGTCCGTTTCTTCCTGCGGCACGAGGTTCTGGACAGCTTCCTCGAAGGCGAGCGCCCGCTCCTCGACGAGCTGCCGGTCGAGCGTCCCGCCGATGGAGAGGAGGGGGTGGAGGGCTGGCGCGCCATCGACCTCCGCGGGCTGTGGGTGGAAGGGGAGGAGCGCGACCGCCTGCCGATCCTGCTCGCCGCCGCGTTGACCCGGGAGCGCCAGCGCCGGCAGGCCCGGACCGAGCGGACGGAACCGCGGAAAGCGCCGGTCGTGGAAGCTCCGAGCGCGGCGCGCGAGGGCATTCCGGTCTACTCGCTCGGCCTGCTGGGCAGCCCGTTCGCGAGGCGCCGGGACCCGGACGGCACCGAGATCGAGCTGGACTGCCGTCTCAAGCGCTCCTTCCAGGTGCTCGCCTATCTCGCCTCCTCGCCGGGCCTGGAGGCCGGCCGCGAGGAGGTCATGGAGGCGGTCTGGCCCACCGAAGGGGAGCGCACGATCGAGCGCAACTTCCATCCCACCCTGAGCCACCTGCGGCGCGCCCTGGAGGCCGGACACGATCAGGCCATCCCGCCGCTGCTCCACAGGAAGGGCGTCTACCGGCTGAACCCGGACCTCGTCTGGGAGGTGGACGCGCTGGAGCTCGACCGCCGGGTGGAGGAGGGGCGAAAAAGGCTCGCGCAGGGCGATCAGGCCGCCGCGGCCGACCTCTGGGAAGGCGCTTGGCGGCTCTATCGCGGCCCCTTCCTCCAGGGTCATTACGAAGCCTGGGTCACCGAGAGGCGAGAGAGGTATCAGAGGCTCTACCTGGAGCTGCTGCGCGACCTCGGCGATCTCTACCTCCGCCTGGAGCGGACCGAGCAGGCCATGGACGCCTACCGGTCCGTGCTCCTGGAGGACCCCCTCCAGGAGCGCATCCACCTGGCCGTGATGCGGCTCTACGCCAGCCAGGGCCGACGCGACCTGGTGCGCCGCCAGTACGACCGGCTTTGTTCTCTCCTGCTGGACGAGTTGGGCGTGGAGCCGCTGCCGCAGACCACCCGGGAGTACCACCGGCTGATGGAGTAGGGCAGACGCCCAGCCCGCCACTTCCGTATACCGAAAGACATCTGCTAGCTTCTCGCGCCTCATGAACCCAAGACCCCTCCGCGCCGCCGCGATCGGCGGCTTCCTCTACGGCTCGCTCGTCTACGGGATCGCTCTGTCGCTGATCCACGTGGTCCACAACCGCCTGGGCTCGCCGTGGGAATCCCTGCTGACCTGGATCTACTGCTCCCTCCTCTACGGGCTCGGCGGGGCGGTGGTGTTCCTCATAGGTTCTGTGCTGGCCCGGGGTGACCGGGGGCTGGGCATCGGCCTGTTCCTCTACAACCTGGGCTTCTGGGAGCTGTTCTGGCTTCACGGCCTTACCTACGACCAGTACCCGTTCGGACGCCTGAACGGCGCCGGCGGCATGGTCCTCTTCGTGATCGGGCTCGCGGCGTTGATCGCCATCGCGGTTGCCCTGGTTTCGTGGCTCCTGTTCCGGTTCTTCCTGGGATTCTGGCGGCGCGGCTGGCTTTCGAAGGCCGTGGCGGCTGCCTGCGTCCTTGCCCTGATTGCCCACATCGTGGCGCCGCTCAGCGCCAGGCCGTTCGTGACTCCCCAGGGCAAGGCGCCGAAGATCGCCGTCCAGGACACCGGCCTCAAGGTGGCCTTCGTGGGCCTGGATGGCGCGGACTGGCGAGTTCTCCGTCCGATGATCGACAAGGGCGAGCTGCCGACCTTCTCCCGGATGATGCGCGAGGGCTCCTCCGGCAGCCTCCATACCTTCCAGGACTCCAACTCGGCGGTCATCTGGACCTCGATCTACACCGGCACCCTGCCGTCCGTGCACGGCGTCGAGGATTTCTACCGCATCGAGCTGCCCGGGATCTCCGCAGGGCTGTATCCCGTCCACCGGACCTTCTTCAAGGAGCTCACCGGACCGCTCGGGCGGATCGGGCTGAGCCGGCAGAAGATGATCAACCGGTACTCGGTCCACGCGCTGCCCATCTGGGAGGTCACCGACCACGCCGGCATGACCATCGGGGTCGTGGACGGCTACTTCTATTCCTTCCCGGCCATCGTCCCGTCGCAGAAGGACAGCTTCTTCCTTTCCTATGGCCTCGACGGCTACGAGCAGGACCCACGCGGCAAGAAGAAGGAAGAGGCCGAGCTGTTCGTCCAGCCATACAGCCTCTTCCGCGAGCTGCGCCCGCTCCTGAAGCTGCCGGACTTCGAGTGGCAGTCCGCCGCGGTCTTGAAGATCCTGGGGGAGCGGCCCCAGCCGAAGCTCCTGAACGTCTACACCCACGAGCCCGACACGGTCCAGCACCTGTTCTGGAAGTGGTACCAGCCGCAGTACTTCCTCGGTGTGAAGGACAAGGACGTCCAGGAGTACGGCGACCGCATCCCGGCCATGCAGCGCGGCTTCGACGCCTTCCTCGGCAAGCTCCTCCAACGGCTGGAGCCCGGGACCGTGCTCATCGTGGCCTCGGACCACGGCCACGCGCCCACCATCCTCCACCAGGACTTCTTCACCCAGCACCGCCACGGCCCGCCGGGCATCCTGCTGATGATGGGCGGCCCCGTGAAGCCCGGCACCGTCATCCAGGGCGCCCACATCCTGGACCTCTACCCGACCATGCTCTACCTCCTGGGCCTGCCCGTGCCCCAGGACGTCACCGGCAAGGTCCTGCTCGACGCGCTCGACCCGGAGTTCGTCCGGCACCACCCGGTGCGGACCGTCCCCACCCTGGAGACCCTGGGTCCGGCCGAAGGCCTGCCGGGCGGCCGGCGGGAGAGCGGACAGGACGAGCGCGAGCTCGACAAGCTCCGGTCGCTGGGCTACATCTAGCGATAGAATCCCCGCGCCCGAAGGGAGATTCGATGACGAGGCCCGACAAGAAAGACATGCCGGTGGTGATCCTCTGCGGCGGCCAGGGTACGCGGCTGCGCGAGGAGACCGAGTACCGGCCAAAGCCGATGGTCGAGATCGGCACGCGGCCGATCCTCTGGCACATCATGAAGCTCTACGGCGCGTACGGCCTCGACCGCTTCGTCCTGTGCCTGGGCTACAAGGGGTGGGAGATCAAGCAGTACTTCCTCCGCTACCGCGAAATGCTCTGCGACTTCACCATCCCCATGGACAACACCCAGCCGGTCGAGTTTCACAACCGCGACGGCTACGAGAGCTGGCAGGTCACCTGCGCCGAAACCGGCCCGGAGACCGCCACGGGCGCCCGTCTGAAGCTCGTGCAGAAGTACGTGGACGCCCCGACCTTCTGCTTCACCTACGGCGATGCGGTCGGCAACGTGGACATCGACGCCCTGCTCGACTTCCACTGGTCGCAGGGCCGCATCGCCACCGTCACCGGCGTCCACCCGACCTCCCGCTACGGCGAGATGCACGTGGATGGCGATCGGGTGGTGGAGTTCGCCGAAAAGCCGATCGCCGAGGGCGTGGTGAGCGGCGGGTTCTTCGTCTTCCAGCGCGAAGTCTTCGACTATCTGGACGACGATCCGCAGCTCTTTCTGGAACAGCAGCCGCTCCGACAACTCGCTCGCGACGGCCAGCTCTCGGTGTACCTCCACGAGGGCTTCTGGCACCCCATGGACACCTACCGCGACTACCTCCACCTGAACCAGGTGTGGAAGCAGGGAGACCCGCCCTGGAAGATCTGGTAATTCCTTGCCGGTTTTGCGGCGCGCCGCTGCGCCACGTCTTCGTGGACCTGGGCGCCCAGCCGCTCGCGAACTCCTACCTGGAGCCGGAGCACCTGCGCCGGCCCGAGCCGTTCTATCCGCTCTGCGTCTACGTCTGCGGCGAGTGCCTCCTGGTCCAGCTTCCAGAGGAGGAGCGGCCCGAGGCCATCTTCAGTGACTACGCCTATTTCTCCTCGTATTCGGAGAGCTGGCTCCAGCATGCGAAGACCTACGCCGAGGCCATGATCGAGCGCTTCGGCTTCGGGCCGCGGCACCAGGTGGTCGAGATCGCCAGCAACGACGGCTATCTCCTGCGCTGGTTCAAGGAGAGAGGCGTCCCCGTGCTCGGCGTCGAGCCCGCGAAGAACGTCGCCGAGGCCGCCGAAGCCATGGGCATTCCGACGCTCGTCCGCTTCTTTGGCGAGGCGACCGCCCGCGACATGGTGGCCCAGGGGACCCGCGCCGATCTGCTGGCAGGCAACAACGTGCTCGCCCATGTGCCGGACCTGAACGACTTCGTCGAAGGTCTCAGGATCCTGCTCGCGCCGCAGGGCGTGCTCACCATGGAGTTCCCGCATCTCCTCCGGCTTCTGGACGAGGACCAGTTCGACACCATCTATCACGAGCATTATTCCTACTTTTCGTTCCTCGCCGTTCGAAAGGTTTTTGCCGCTCATGGGCTCGATCTGTTCGACGTAGAGGAGCTGTCGACCCATGGCGGCTCGCTCCGCATCTACGCCCGTCACTCAGGACAGGGTCCGGCCGGCGATCGGGTGACCGATCTGCTCGCCCGCGAAGAGGCCGCGGGGCTTGGCGGACTTGACGCCTACCAGTCGTTCGGACCGCGGGTCGAGCGCCTCAAGCGCGGCTTTCTTCGCTTCCTGATCCAGGCCAGAGAGGAGGGGAAGTCGGTCGTCGGCTACGGCGCTCCGGCCAAGGGCAACACGCTCCTCAACTACTGCGGCGTGCGTACCGACTTCCTCGACTACACGGTCGATCGCAGCCCGCACAAGCAGGGCCGCTTCCTGCCCGGCACGCGCATCCCGATCCTGTCGCCGGACCGCATCCGCGAAACCCGGCCGGACTACGTGCTCATCCTGCCCTGGAACCTCAAGGAGGAGGTCATGGCGCAGATGTCCGACATTCGCTCCTGGGGCGGCCGCTTCGTGGTGGCCGTGCCCGAGATCCGGATCTTCGAATGATCTTCCGGGAGACGCCGCTCGCGGGCGCCTTCGTCCTCGAAGCCGAGCGCATCGAGGATGACCGGGGCTTCTTCGCGCGCTCCTATAGCCGCGAGGAGTTTGCGGCCCACGGCCTCGACCCTGACATTGCTCAGTGCAGCATCTCCTTCAACCACCGCCGCGGCACCCTGCGCGGCCTGCACTTCCAGACCGCGCCGTTCGAAGAGGTCAAGCTCGTCCGCTGCACCCGCGGCTCGATCTGGGATGTGATCGTGGACATCCGCCCCGGCTCGCCCACGCGCGGCAGGAATTTCGCAGTAGTGCTCTCGGCCGAGGCGCGCAATGCGCTTTACATTCCCAGGGGTTTCGCGCACGGCTTCATCACCCTGGAGGACGCGGCCGAGGTCTTCTATCAGATTTCCGCCCTCTATTCCGCCGAGCACGCCCGCGGCTACCGCTGGGACGATCCGACTTTCGCCATCGCCTGGCCGGAGCCGGCCACGGTGATTTCCGAGCGCGACCGCAACCTGCCGCTCTTCTCATGAAGACCCTGGGCGAAGAGATGATCCGCTTCATCGCGGACCTCTACCCGATCTGCCGCAGCATCACGGGAGACGGCGTCCGCGAGACGCTCCGGAGAGTGAAGGAACGTATCCCGATCGAGATCCACGAGGTCCCGAGCGGCACGCAGGTCTTCGACTGGACAGTACCCCGCGAGTGGAATATCCGCGACGCCTGGATCAAAAATCCCCGCGGCGAGAAGATCGTGGATTTTCAGCGGTTGAGCCTCCATGTCCTCAACTACAGCGTCCCAATTCATCAGAAGCTCCCGCTCTCCGAGTTGAAAGCCCATCTCTTCACCCTGCCGGACCAGCCCGATCTCGTGCCGTATCGGACCTCCTATTACAAGGAGACCTGGGGTTTCTGCCTCGCCCACAATCAGCTCCTCGGTCTGGAAGAAGGGGAGTACGAGGTCCTGATCGATTCGACGCTGGAAGACGGCTCGCTGACCTACGGCGAGCTGTTCCTGCCCGGAGAGACGGCCCAGGAGATCCTGATCTCCTGCCACGTCTGCCATCCGTCCCTCTGCAATGACAACCTTTCCGGCCTGGCGGTCTGCACCTTTCTCGCGGAGGAGCTTGCGACCCGCTCAATACCGCCGAGGCGCCTGTCCTACCGCTTCGTCTTCATCCCGGGCACGATCGGATCGATCACCTGGCTGGCCCTCAACGAGGAGAAGACGAAGAACATCGTCGGCGGCCTCGTCGCCGCGAACCTCGGCGATCCGGGGCGCTTCCATTACAAGAGGAGCCGGCACGGCTTCGGCACTGTCGACCGTGCGGTCATGCAGGTGCTGCTCGCCTCGGGCGAGGCGCACAGGATCGAGCATTTCGTCCCGTTCGGCTACGACGAGCGCCAGTACAACTCGCCGGGCTTTCAACTGCAGGTGGGCTCGCTCACCCGCACCCCGTACGGCCGCTATCCCGAGTACCACACCTCGGCCGACAACCTCGACCTCGTCCAACCCGAGAGCCTGGCCGGCTCGCTCCGGATCTACCTTGCCGTCATGGGCGCGCTCGACGGCAACCGCCGCTACCTGAACCAGAACCCCAAGTGCGAGCCGCAACTCGGCCGCCGCGGTCTCTATCGGACGGTCGGCGGCGACGATCGGGGCCGCCAGCGCGAGCTGGCTCTGCTCTGGGTTCTGAACTATTCCGACGGCAAGCACGGCCTCCTGGACATCGCAGAACAGTCCGAGATGCCCTTCGAGGCGATCCGCGAAGCCGCCGAGGCCCTTCTCGAAGCAGGCCTCCTCCAGGAGATCCCATGATCGATCTGCGCGGCCAGACGGCCCTGATCAATGGCGCCACCGGTGGCATCGGAGCGGCCGTGGCCGAGGCCCTCATGAAAGAAGGCGTCCGTCTCATCCTGGTCGGCCGCGACGCCGAGAGACTGAAGGATCTTTCGACTCGCACCCACGCCGAAATCATTCAGGCCGACCTGACCGACGACACCCAACTTCTCGGAGTCGCCGCCAAGGTGGGGGAGGTTGACCTCCTCATCCACAGCATCGGCCTCTTCCGAGGCGGCCCGCTGGAGACCGCGCCGGTCCAGGACCTGGACGATCAATATCGCGTGAACGTCCGGGTGCCCTATCTTCTGACCCAGGCCCTGCTCCCGTCCCTGATCCGCCGCCAGGGCCAGGTCGTCTTCGTGAACTCCGGGGCCGGAGCCGCGCCGGCCCGCGGAAGCTGGGGCGCCTACGCCGCCACCAAGCACGCCCTCCGGGCCCTGGCCGACGCGCTGCGGGTCGAGGTGAATCCGAAAGGTGTCCGGGTCCTCACCGTTTTCCCCGGCCGCACCGCCACCGCCATGCAGGAGGAGGTCCACCGCTTCGAAGGGCAACCTTACGATCCGGACCGCTTTCTCCAACCCGAAGATGTCGCCGCGCCCCTGGTCCAGGCCCTCCGCCTCCCTCGAACCGCCGAGTTGACCGATCTGCACATCCGGCCGATGAAGGCCTGATTCACAGATCCTTCCGCACCGTCACCTCGATCCCGGCCGTGCTCAGCACGCGGCTGCCGTCCGGGATGTCCTGGGCCACGATCGCGTTGACCCCGATGAAGACGTCGTTGCCGATCCGGATCTCTCCGATCACCTTCGCGCCGGCTCCGATGAAGACGTTGTCGCCGATCACCGGCATCTTTTCGACCACCTTCGGGCTCGGCGAGCCGATGGTGACCTGGTGGAGGAGGAGTGCGTTCCGACCGATCTTCGCGTAGCCGCCGATCACGATGCCGGTGCCGTGAGCGATCCGCAGTCCCGGGCCGATCTCCGCGCCCGGGCCGATGTCCACTCCCGTGAAGTGATGATTGAAGCGGGCCACCAGCGGGCCGAGCACCGGGATGCCCCGGCGCTTGAACCAGTGCGCGATCCGATGGAGCACCACCGCCTGGTAGCCGGTCTCGAACAGCAGCGATTCGATCACATACCAGGGGAACGGCTTGGTCTTGATCTCTTGCAGCCGGCGGGTGTCCTCGCGCAGGTTATCGAACATCGACCCTGACCTCCTTGCGGAAGACGTTCCCTCCGTTCTTCTCCGAGAACCAGGAAATGGTTTCAAACACCGGATCCAACTCCAGGATGTACGTGCCGGGCTCGGACGGTGCCACCACGCGCTGCCGTACGCTGACCCGGCCACCCGGCGGCACCGGCTCCTTCAGGTCCGTCCTCTGGCCTTCACGAACGACCTCGCGGCCGTCAGGCGTCCGCCAGTGATAGGCGAGGCTCACCCGCGCGCCGCTCGTCACCGGCCAGGTCACGCGGCTGCGATTGAACACCCGGGTGAGCACTGTAAAACT
>DATANP010000256.1:0-7738 GCA_036266195.1 Thermoanaerobaculia bacterium
CTCCCGGCCATCGGGAGAGGGGGGAAACCCGCCGCGCGAGCGACAGGGTGGGGGCGCCCCTCTCCCGGAGGAAGGGAGGGGGTGGGAGAGGGGACGGGGGTGAGGGGCCGGACCTTGCGGAGGGCGGTAAGACCCCGGGGCTCCTTCTCGAATTCGGGGATGAATCGGAGCGGACGCCCTTGGAACGTCTCCTCGATCTCCTTCAAGACCTCCTGATCTCGGACCCGGTTGACGATCAGCTCCTCGACTTTCAGTCCGGCTTCGTCGAGGGCGGCCAGGGCGTCCCGGGTCTCGGCGATGGCGAGGGCTTCCGGGAGCAAGACCCAGGTGAAGGAAGACCTCTCGCGGAGATGGTCTGCGAGGTCCCGGCCCTCCTTTTCGATCGCGGCGATCAGCTCGTCGGCCCGGTCCGGGTGGTGGACGCCTCCGAAGCGCTCGGCCAGGACGCGGTGCTTCTCCTCCAGCCGGTCGAGGGCTCCGGCGAAACGCTGGAGGAGGGCCGGAACCTGGAGGAGCCGCAGGGTATGGGCGGTCGGTGCGGTATCCACGACCACCTCCTCCACGTCGCTCTCCCGGGCGATCCGGGCCAGCTCCAGCATGCCCATCAGCTCGTCGACGCCGGGCAGAGAAAGACCGAGGAGCCGGTCCACGTCCTCTTCATCCAGATAGGTCCCGCGCCCGGCGATCTCCTTGAAGACCTCCCGGCGCTCGCCGAGCCAGCGGTCCAGGGCCCGCTCGACGTCCAGCTCGGCCGCGAGGAGGTTCTTCGCGACCTGGACCGGTTCCCCGGACAGCGGCCGGTCGAAGGCGTCGCCGAGCGAGTGGGCGGGGTCGGTGGAGACGGCGAGGACACGGCTCCGCCGGGCCGCTTCCAGGGCGGCGGCGGCGGCGCAGGTGGTCTTGCCGACTCCCCCCTTGCCGCCGAAGAAGCGGAAGGGGGGGAGAGCTATGGCTCCTCCTCCTCGTACGTGTGATCGGCGGTGAAGGAGACGTCCACGTCATACGCTCCGGGCTGGAACGACACCGCTCCGGCTCCACCGACCTCCTCGCGCTCCCGCTCCCGGATCTCGCGCAGCCTATCCAAGATGTCGGCCTCGAACGCGGCGAAGTCCTCGTCCGACATCTCGCCCAACTCGTAGCGCATCTGGGCCGCGAGCAGCTCCTCGCGCAGGCGGCCTTCGTCGTTCATCTCCTGGTCGACCGCCGCCGCCACCTTGTCCAGGACGAACTTGATGCCGCCCACGAGCAGGCTGTCGAGAATCACGATCAACATCACCGGGTCTCGGTCGCGCGCTCCAGCTTCAGCCGGATGTTCACGAAGTTGTAGGGCGGCCACGGGCCGGTGTACTTGAACATCAGGTTCTCGTACCTGGCGTCGATCTCCTTCACCTTCGCGTCGAAGTCCGACTCGCGGTCCCGGGAGACCAGGAAGGCGGCGTTGAGGATCATCTTGTCGCCGATCGGCTTGTTCGCGCGCGAGGCCACCGACACCGCGCCCAGCGAGGAGAAGATCTCCGACACGAGCTGCTCCGAGCGCTCCTGGAGGAGCGAGTCCACCAGCCTGCCATATTGCATGCGGGCGAAGTAGGTCGAGCCCTTCTGGTGGGAGATCTGCTGGCGCAGGAGGCGGAGGTTGTCGTCGTCCTTCTCGATCTCGCGGATGATCAGGTCGGGCTCCCAGAGCACCTTGAGGCCGAACTCCAGCTTGTCCTGCATCTTGGTGAGCACGTCGTGGAAGGCGTCGTAGGCCGTGCGCAGCAGCTCGATGATGTCCTCCCGGGTCTTGAACACCGTGCTGAAGGACATGGGAAGGACCGTGTAGCTGCGCATCACCGCCTCGTTGACCCGCTCGTGGGCCAGGACGTTTTCGCGCGTCGGATCGTAGACCTCCAGGGGGGTGTCCGAAACCACGGCCGCGATGTCCTTGTAGTTGACCGTGTGGACATCGGCCGGGTCGTTGCCGATGCCGATGCGGCCGAAGCGGAGGGGCTCGGTCGCCTGGATGATGCAGTAGACGTACTTGCCGCTCTGCTCGGCGCCGCGGTCCAGGGGCGCGTCCGTGGACTGGATACGCGCCGCGGCCAGGGTGCCGGGGGAGTCGAGGGGCATCGCGGGCGCGGCCTTCTTCACCTTCACCGGCTTCGCCGGCCGGGCCGTTTTCGCTGCGGGCTTCCGGCTCGGGGCTTTGGCCGACTTCCGGGGCGTCTCCTTCGGTTCCTTCGCTCGCGCCATGATGGGAGCTCGTCCTCCTGGTCTCAGTTGGCGGCGCGCCCGTCGCGGATCGCGAGCTGGCGCCGGACCTCGGCTTCGAGGTCCTTCGGGATGCAGGGCTTCGTGACCACCGAGTCGCAGCCCACCTCCTTGGCGCGGTCGTGGGCGCTCGCCAGGGCGTGGGCGGTCAGGGCGATGATCGGGATCGCGCGCGTCCTCTCGTCCTGCTTCAGGCGCCGGGTCGCCTCCCAGCCGTCGAGCTTGGGCAGGGAGAGGTCCATCAGGATCACGTCCGGCCGCAGGTCGAAAGCCTTCTCCATGGCCTCCGCGCCGTCCTCGGCGGTCGCCACCCGGAACCCCCGGAACTCCAGATACTCGGCAAAGATCTCGCGGCCATGGGCGACGTCGTCGACCACGAGCACGAGCGGGGCCTTCTCGTCCGTCTCGCTCATGAAGCCCTCGCAAGGCGGGGGAGGACGAGCGTGAACGTCGAGCCCTCGCCGAGTCGGCTGACCAGGGTGATCCGGCCGTCCAGGATCGACGCCAGCCGGCGGCAGATGGTCAGGCCGAGCCCGGTCCCCCCCTGCCGCCGCGCGTACGAGCTGTCGGCCTGCTGGAACGCTTCGAAGATGGTCTTCTGATTCTCGTCCGAGATCCCGATGCCGCTGTCCGCCACCGACACACAGATGTTGTCGTTCTCCGCATCGTATTCGAGGCGGATCGACACCGAGCCCTGCGGCGTGAACTTGAGCGCGTTGGACAGGAGGTTGAGAACGATCTGCTTGACCTTCTGCCGGTCCGTGTGGATCTCCGGCACGTCGGGCGAGATGTGCCGCGTCACCGCGAGCGTCGTGCGGTCGATCAGCGGCTCCACCTCCGTCATCACCTCGTCGATCAGCTCCTGGAGGACCACCCGCTCGAGCTGCACCGGCATCTTGCCGGACTCGATGCGGGCGAGGTCGAGCAGGTCGTTGATGATGGAGAGCAGATGGCGGGCGTTCGAGTCCATGCGGTTGAGCTTCTCGCGCTGCGGCCGGCTGATCTCGCCCGAGACCCCTTCGAGCAGGAGGTGGGTGTAGCCGATGATCGCGTTGAGCGGCGTGCGCAGCTCGTGCGAGACGTTGGCGAGGAACTGCGACTTGGCGGCCGACGCCTGCTCGAGCTGGAACGCCTGGCGGCGCAGCAGCTCGTTCTGTTCGGCGAGCTCGGCCGTGGCCTCGCGCACCTTCTCGCGCAGCTCCTCGGAGTGGCGCTTCACCTGCTCGTACAGGCGCTGCTTCTCGACCGCCTCGGTCAGGTCGTGGAGGATGGTCACCACCGCCGTGTCCTCGCCGTGCTTCGACAGGACCTTGCCCGAGATCGCCTCGACCGGCACCGTGGCGCCGCTCTGCGGATCGATCAGGTTGAGCTCGCCGCGCCAGCGCAGCGACTGGCTGGCGTAGAGGCCCGAGACGAACGAGGTGAACACAGCGTCGTTGGCCCGCACCCGGCGCTCGGCCTCGCCGCCGTTGCCCCTTTCGACCGTGAACATGCGCTCAGCCGGCGGGTTCATGAGCACGATGTTGCCCGACGGGTCGGTCACCAGGATCGGGTCGAGCGCCGAGTTGAGCACCAGGTCGAGGCGGTCGCGCTCGGCGCGGGTCTCGGCCTCGGCGATGCGCAGCCGGCGGTAGTTCTCCTCGATCTCGTCGGTGGCGCGCCGCAGGTCGGTGACGTTGCGCAGCACCGACACCGTACCCACCTCGCCGGCGCGGATCTTGACCGGCGTGCTCATCACCTCGAACAGCAGGTCCTGGCCCTCGGTCGGATCGACCAGCAGCAGCTCGTGCCGCGACGGCCCGCCGCCGGCGCCCGAGGTGAAAATCGACGCCGAGAACAGCATGTTGTTGAGCGCCACCGCGCGGCGCCGCCCCTCGCTCTTCTGGTCGTCGGCCGTGAGGAGGTTCTCGGCGCTCGCATTGGCGACCAGGATCTTGCCGTCGCTGTCGGTCAGCAGGATGGGGTCGGTGACCGCGTTGATCACCCCGAAAAGCCAGCTCTGCTCGCGTTTGTAGCGCCGTTCGTCCACCTGCGAGCGGCGGTAGAGGAGCGACTGCAGGCGCACGCCGAGGACCTCGGCGGCCCAGCGCACGTCCTCCTCGATTGCCTCGGACTTGAGATCGATGCCGGCGAGCAGGAGGAGCCCGGAGCCGATGTCGCCGCTCTCGCCCTGGCCGGCCAGCGGTACGGCGTAGAACGGCTCGGACCCGAGCGGCGTGTCGAGAGGCTGGCGCAGCCCCTGGCCCCGGAACGCCACCGGCTCGGAGCCCGACAGGGCCACGATCAGGGGGTGGGTGCGGTCATTCAGCTCGAGGGAGTATGCGTCCACCGAGGAGAGCGACAGGCCGATGCCGGTCATACCCACGAGCCGGCCGGTCTCGCTCTCCACCACCGCGCACAGTCCCCGCTCGACGCCCGCGTGGCGGGCCAGCCAGCGCAGGGCGAGGACGGCGCAGGGGCGCACCTCCTGCTCGCCCAGCAGGGCGTCGACCAGCGCCAGCCGGGCCCGCGAGCCGACTCCTCCCCGGGGCTGGGGCGCAGCGGTGAACGGGGCGACGCGGGCCACGGCTCAAAGCTTGGCGGACGAACGCGAACGCCGGGCCGGCACCTCCTCGCGCGCTGTCGAGGCGGCGAGCTGAGCCCGGAGCGCCGCGTTCTCCGCCAGCAGCTCCTCCGACGTCCGTGCCTCGAGCCCCGGCCGCGATACGGTCGGAACCTGGGAGACGGCCTCCGAGTACTTGATGTAGGTATCGATGGACGCAACGACGACCCGCGCCTCGACCGTGAGCAGGTCGATGCCCACGAGCGAGACCCTCACCCAGGCATCGATGACGATGCCCTTGTCCAGGACCCGGTCCAGGACGTCGATCAGACTGGTTCCACCGGATGCTCGTTCGACCGGCATGTCTATCTCTTCCTTTCCGTGCGTGAGGCCGCGCCCTGGCGGGGGCGTTCTTCGGCCAGAGCCGAGACCTTGTCCTCGAGCTGCCGGATCCGTTCGCGCAGCGTCTCGTTTTCGAGGGAGAGCTGGCGCGCCGCCACGGAGAGGTTCGGGTCGTGGCGCCACCAGTCGAGCCCGATCTGCTCGGCCTTGTCGATCGAGCAGACGAGCAGGCGGATGCGGATCGTCAGGAGCTCCACCTCGGCCAGGGACACCCGGATGTCGCCGGCGATGACGAGCCCCTTGTCCAGCACCCGGTCCAGGACGTCGACCAGGCCGGTCGATCTACGGTAGGCGGGTTCGATCGCGGGTGTCATCCGTCCTCGGTTCTCCTGGCCCTTCAACGTTTATGCTCTGCCGCAGGGGGGACACTGTAAGCCATCCCGCACCAGGGCGCAATGGCACGGCTCACCGCGTGAGCACCTGCTGTAGCATACGGCCGCACCCCCGTCGTGCCTAGAGCAAGGAGCCATCAATTGCAAGGACGATACCGGACCCCTTTCGCGATCCTCTTCGCCCTGCTGTCCGCCCTGCCGGCCATCGCCGCCCAGCCTTCGGACGCTGATCTTGCCGCGGCCCGGTCGCTTTTCGAGAAAAATCTGCAAGCCATTCGCGACAAGGACCGGGACGCCTACCTGTCCTGCTATCTCGATTCCGACCGCCTGGTCCGCACCGGACCAACCGGCTTCGAGCTCGGGTATGCCGGCCTGGCCGCGACGGCCGGCGAGGGGTGGCCCGACCACATCGCCGCCGAGGACCTGCGCCTCACGCCCGTCCAGCCCGGCCTGGTCTATGGCACCTACCGCTACCGGGTGCGCTACGGCAAGGAAGAGGTCTCCGGCCTCTCCGAGCGCCTCTTCGTGAGCACCCCGAAGGGCTGGCGCATCGCGGTCAGCACCGCGTTTGCGTCCGTTCCCGGAGTCCCACCGCCGCCGCGCGCCCTGGTCGGCGCCACCCTGGTGGACGGCACCGGTGCCACACCCATTCCAGACGCGGTGGTCGTGCTCCGCGACGGGAAGATCGACTGCGCGGGCACCCGCCAGGCCTGCCCGGTGCCGTCCGGCATCGACACGGTCGATCTCAAGGGCCAGTGGATCACTCCCGGCCTGATCGACGCCCACGTCCACTTCTCCCAGACCGGCTGGGCCGACGGCCGGCCCGACTCGATGGACGTCCGCGACCGGCACCCCTATGAAAAGACCGTGGCCGACCTCAAGGCCCATCCCGAGCGCTTCGGCCGCACCCTGCTCTGCTCCGGGGTGACCGCGGCCTTCGACGTCGGCGGCTACCCCTGGACCATCGCTCTGCCGGAGCGCTTCGAGCAGGCCACCGACGTGCCGCGCGTGGCCGCGGCCGGACCGCTGCTCTCGACGCTGGACCACTGGGTGAACCTGCCCGGCGAGCGCCAGTTCGTCTACATCTCCGACGCGGCCACGGCCAAGGCGGGCGCCGACTACCTGGCCGCCCAGGGCGCCGACGCGGTCAAGGTCTGGTTCATCCAGACCGACGACCGGAGCTTCCAGGACACCGCCGCCGTCGTGCGGGCCGCGGGCGAGGAGGCGAAGCGCGTGGGCCTGCCGCTGATCGTCCATGCCACCAACCTGATCGAGGCCAAGGAGGCGCTCCGGGCCGGCGCGAAGCTCCTCGTCCACAGCGTCTGGGACCAGTCCGTGGACCAGGAGCTCCTCGACCTCGCGCGCGCCAACGGCGCCGTCTACTGCCCGACCCTGACCGTGGGCGACGGCTACCGGCGGCTCTTCGAGGCGGTGCTCCACCGCCATGCGCCGGCGGTGGACGACCCGAACGGCTGCGTCGATCCGGACACCCGGGCGAAGCTGGGCGAGGCCGCCGAGGTGGAGCTCAAGCCCGAGGACGGCGTCGACGAGGAGGTGCTGAAGTCCGTCTCGGCACGCACCGCGGAGCGGGCGCGGACCGCCGCCGCCAACCTCAGGAAGGTCCTGGCCGCCGGCATCCCGATCGCCATGGGCACCGACGCCGGCAACCCGCTCACCCTCCACGGCCCCTCCATCTATCCGGAGATGGAGGCCATGCAGGCCGCCGGCCTCACCCCCATGCAGGTGATCGTGGCCTCCACCCATGGTGGCGCGCTCGCCATGGGCCGGGACAAGGAGATCGGCACGGTCGAGAAGGGCAAGCTGGCCGACCTCCTGATCGTCGGCGCCGACCCGACCGCCGACGTGGCCAACCTGCGGAAGATCCGCTGGGTGATCCGCGGCGGCGTGATGCGGCCGATCGAGGAGCTGTCCGCGCTGGCTGTCACGCGGTAGGCGGCGGCAATTTTCCGCCGCCTGTCCGGATGTCTGGATCTGCGCCCCGCGCGCGCGCTCCCTTCTTCCTGAACGAACCCCTGCGCTTCCTGAAGGAGTCGCCGAAGTCCCTGAACCGACCTGCGCGCTTCCTGTCGGAGCAGGCGGTCTTCCTGAAGCGTTCCCGGCGCCTCCTGTGCGAGTCGGTGAGGCCCCTGCAAGGATCTGTGCGTCTCCTGTCCGAGTCTCTGCGTCGCCTGCTCCGGTCCGCGAGGCTCCT
>DATANP010000257.1:7500-11175 GCA_036266195.1 Thermoanaerobaculia bacterium
TCGACCTGGAGCGCCGGGTGTCGCCTGCGTCGTATCTGCCGGCCTTCCAGGAGGAGGTGCGGCGGGCTCGCCAGGAGCCGAGTCTCTTCGGCGCGGACGACGAGGCGGAGATGAGAGATCGGGCGATCGCGCGCGCCGCGGTCACGCTGGCTGGAAAACCTTTCGATCTTCATCTCGTCTATTTCCGCAGCCCCGATATCATCAGTCACAACTACTGGAAGGATTACGAGCCTGACGATCCTCGGGAATTGACGGAGAACCGGGACCGGGTCCCCCGTTCGTACGAGGCGGTGGACCAGGCGCTCGGCCGGATCCTGGACGCGGCTCCGAAGGATTCGAACGTGCTGGTGATCTCCGATCATGGCTTTCATGCGGCCAAGCCTGAGGAGGTCAAGGTGCTGCTCAACATGGACGCCGTGCTCGAGCGGCTTGGATATCAGACGCGGGTCTATACCTATGGCACGCCGTCGTTCCGTCAGGTGAAGCTGATGCGGTTCTCGCTTGCCGGCCGGGAGAAGGGTGGCCGGGCGCGGCCCGCCGAGCGCGAGGCTCTGATGAAGCAACTCGCCGCCGATCTGAAGGAAGTGACCTATGAGTCCGGCGCCCCGGCGTTGACCTTGCGCGAGGCGCGCGGCCGGGAGGTTCGCGAGGGGGCGGACTTCGCGGTGGTTGTCCAACTCGAACGGGTGTCGCCGACGCTCAGGTTCCGTGGCGAGCGGATCGAGGGCGCGATCGAGAGCGTCAGCCGGATCTCTGGGACCCACACGCGAAACACGCACGGGATCTTCCTCGCGGCCGGACCGGACATCGATCCGGTGGCGAAGCTGGAGGGGATCCGGGTCCACGACATCACCCCGACCCTCCTCTACGGCCTCGGGCTGCCGGTGGCCGAGAACTTTGCTGGCAAGGCCCGGACCGATCTCTTCACGGCGGCGTTCCGGGAGGCCCATCCCCTGCGGACGATCCGCACCTGGGGGACGCGCCGGAGCGCCGGTGCCCGGACGTCGAAAGAGGACGAGAAGCTCCTGGAGGAGCTCCGCGCCCTCGGGTACATCAACTGACTGGCATCCGGCTTGCTCTCTGCCTCTCCGTCGGGAAAGGAGGCGGGGTATGAGCACGCTTTGGGACAAGAAGGATCTGGTGTCGTATCCGGCGCTGGAGGGAGATACGCGGGCGGAAGTCGCGATCGTGGGCGCCGGAGTCACCGGGCTCACGGCCGCCCGGCTGCTGGTGGCGCGGGGGAAGCGCGTGATCGTCCTGGACCAGGGCCGGGTGGGCATGGGCACGACCGGCGGCACCACGGCTCACGTGACCCAGGTGCCCGACCGGCGCTACAAGGAGCTGCTCTCGAAGTTCGGCCGTGATGCCGTGCGCCAGGTGGTGGAATCGACCCGTATGGCCATGGACCGCATCGACTCCTTCATCCAGGAGGATTCGATATCCTGCGACTACGCGCGCATCCCGGCCTGGCTCTACACGGAATCGGAGCGCGACGTCTCGCGCCTCGAAGAGGAGGTGGAGGCCGCGCGCGAGGTCGGCATGCCTGCGATCTTCACGCGCGAGGTCCCGCTGCCGTTCTCCACGGCCGCGGCCGTGCGGTTCGACAACCAGGCCCGCTTCCATCCCCGCGCCTACCTCGGTGGTCTTGCCAAGGCGGTGACCGGCGGCGGCGAAGGAGGCGGGCGCATCCACGAGCAGACCCGGGTGGTCAAGGTCGAGGGCGACGGACCTTTCCAGGTGGAGACCGAGCATGGAATCGTAACGGCTGACACCGTGCTCTTCGCCACCCACACGCCGGCCGGGTTCTCGCTGCTCCATGCCGAGTTGGAGCCGCTGCGCTCCTACGTCCTTGGCGTCAAGCTGCGCAATCAGGAGCCGCCGGATGGCCTCTTCTTCGACACCGAGGACCCCTACAACTACACGCGCCGCCAGCCGGACGAAGGGTCCAACATCCTGATCGTCGGCGGCAAGGATCACAAGACCGGCCATGGCGATCCGGACGAAAGCTACCGGGCGCTGGAGGAGTACGTCCGCAAGCGGTGGAACGTGGAGTCGATCCCCTACCGCTGGTCGGCCCAGTTCTACGAGCCGCCGGACGGCCTGCCCCTGATCGGCGAAGCCCTGACCCATGACCGCATCTTCCTGGCCACCGGCTACTCCGGCACGGGCATGGTCTTCGGCACGATCGGCGGCGTGCTCCTGGCCGCCTACGCCCTGGAGCGCGTGCCGGACTGGGCCGGGATCTACCGGAGCACCCGCTTCAAGCCGCTGGCCGCCGGCCCGCACCTGGCGAAGCTCAACGCGAGCGTGGCCACCGACTTTGTGAAGGATCGTCTGACCGCGGATCGGATCGAGGACATCTCCGAGGTGCCGGTGGGGGAGGGGCGCGTAGTACGCCTCCACGGCGAGAAGGTCGCGGTCTACCGGGAGGAGTCCGGCAAGGTCCACGCGGTCTCGCCGGTCTGCACGCACGCCGGCTGCCTCGTCCATTGGAACGCGGCGGAGAAGACCTGGGACTGCCCCTGCCATGGCGGCCGGTATTCGCCGGACGGGCAGGTCCTGGAAGGCCCGCCCGTCAAGGGTCTGGAGCCGGTCCAGGTGGAAGAATCGGTACAGACAAGCCGGTAGGTTTCCCGCGTGGCTCCCTCTCCCCCGGTACGGGGGAGAGGGTTGGGGAGAGGGGAACGGGGTCAATCCTTCCAGAGAGCTTTCCACCAGGGGTCGACGTCGTCGACCGCCGCGGAGGCCTTCAGGTTCATCCGGCCGCGGATCTTCTGGATGTCCCAGCCGGTGAGCGCGGCCAGGCTCTGGGCCTGCTGCTCGTACCGTCTCGGCAGCTCGCGGCGGTACTCCTGCGCGGCCTGGCAACTGTCCTTGCCGGTCCAGGGGTGGCGCAGGATGAAGCGGCCCTGGAAGCTCTGGCTGTCGCCGGTCTCCTGGAAGACCAGGTCTTCGGGGAAGTGATCGCCGTCGTAGCGCAGGTGGAGACGGGTGAGGAACACGTTCTGCGCACCCCCGCCCGGCGGCACCATTCTTCCCATCGGCCGGCCCTCTTCATTCCAGAACACGCCCAGCTCGCGCAGCTCCGAGGGGGAGAGCGGATCGGCCGCGCACGGGTCGCACCAGGACATGTCCCAGGCGTACTCCAGGAACACGGCCCGCCGGTCCTCCTTCGCCACCTGGCGGGTGAACATCGCCTTGTAGAAGTTGGCGAAGTCGTTCTTCACGAAGAGCGGCACCTCAGCGTCGGACGGCAGGCGCACGGTGCGGTAGTTCGTGGTCTCCACCCGGCCCCGGCGGGTCAGCGCGTAGACGAACAGCTCCTGCGGGCCGGCCGCGTTGACCATTCCGAGACGGATCGGGAGCATGAACTTGGGCGACTCGTAGGCTACCTGGATCGGTCGCAGGTAGGTGTAGCCCAGCTTTCCCTGTTCCTTGAGGTTCACCTTGGCCACGAAGAACTTCATGTCCTGCTTGATGTAGCTGCCCAGGACCCGCGACGCGCCCGGCGGGATACGGTAGCCGTTCTCGACCAGCCAGGTCTCCAGGCCGTCGCTCTGCTTCGCGGACAGGATCAGGATGTCGTACTCGCCGACCGTGTAGGTGGCCTCGATCGTCACGCCGAGGTTGCGGGTACGATCCGCTGCCGCTCCGCCCACGACGCCTCCAGGAGCC
>DATANP010000258.1:0-4134 GCA_036266195.1 Thermoanaerobaculia bacterium
ACTCGGGCGCGACGCTCATGGGGAGCTACCAGACCGGCGGCTCCGGCAACGTGTTGCAGAACGGCGTGCCGGTGACGAACCTGGCCGGAGGCCTCGGGAGCCAGCAGTTCTGGACGATGAGCGTGCCGTCGGGAGCGTCGAACCTGCAGTTCCAGACCTCGGGCGGCACCGGCGACGCCGACCTGTACGTGCGGTTCGGCTCGGCGCCGACCCTCACGACCTACGACTGCGGGCCGGTCACTAGCGACAACAGCGAGATCTGCTCTTTCCCGTCGCCGGCGGCGGGCACCTGGCACGTGATGGTGGACGGCTACGCCTCGTATTCGGGCATGACGCTCGTGGGGAGCTACCAGACCTGCAATTCCATCTCGGACGTGGAGCCGAACAACAGCACCGGCGCGCCGCAGGCGATCTCGGGGAGTTGCAACCAGATCTCGGGAACGTTCCTCAATGACGCGACGACGCAGAAGAACGACTATTTCCGCCTGAGCCTGCCGGCGGGCCGCACGGTGACAGCGCTGCTCAACGGCCTCACGGTGGACTATGACCTCTATATCTACAACGCGGCGGGGACCGAGGTGGCGAGATCGGAGGCCGGCGGCACGACCGCGGACCAGGCGTCCTGGACCAACACGGGCGCCTCGGCGGTCAACGTCTACGTCCTCGTCTGGCGCTACTCGTCGACGCGCACGACCTATCAGTTGAGGGTCAGCTACTGACCTGACCGCGCCCGCTTCTCTGACGGGGGGCGGGCGCTTCTCGACGACGACGCCATGCGTAGCGCCGGCCTGGAGCCGATCGAGAAGCCGATCCGTGGCGGCACCGACGGCTCGAAGCTCAGCTTCATGGGGTCGGCGGAAGCCAACCGAGGGAAGCGGTGACGCAGCTCCTCCATACTGGCTTCCTCAAGCCAGGGGCGGCAGAAGGAAGCGGCAGCGAGGGCCGGTGGCTCTGGCGAGGCGGCGATCGAGTGTCGCCAGAGGGAGGTCACACTGTTCGGCCACCGCAACGTACCAGGCGTCGTAGCTCGTGACGTTGGCCCGCAACTCCCAGACCCGCTCCGCGAACGGGGAGAAGGGCACCAGCTCGAGGTCGAACAGGAGAAGATCACGGGCAGCGGCACCGGCTTCCAGCCGGCCAAGCCGGCCCTCAAGCTCGAACCGGCGGAGAATGTTCGTGGCCTCGACGAGAGCCAGGGGTGGCGCCACCAGGCTGCCAGCGCGCACCACGTCTTCAGCCCACCTTCCTTCTGCACCCGCATCCGACGTCGCAGCGACTAGGAGCGAAGCGTCAACGACTACGCTCATGGGCGATCCGCGTCACGGTGGCCCAGGATCTCCTCCGGAGAAAGCCTGGTTCCTGTCGTCGCCTTGCGCTCCCGGATTCCCTCAAGCACTTTCTCGACCGGCGGGCGTGCGGCCAGACGCACTAGCTCAGCGCGCAGGTATTCCTGCATCGACTTGCCTTGGAGGGCTGCCCGCGCTGCAAGCTCATCCTTTACCGCGTCCGGCACGTCACGGATGGTGATCTGCACACTCATGCCTGCATCATGACGCTATTGATTGCAAAACGCAAGCGCGCGGTGTTCGTCACTGAGTCGTTGGTCGGGGCTGGCTTCAGTCGTACGGCTGAATCTTGACCTCGGCATAGTGGAAAGCGCAGCGCGGTCTACGGCCTCGTCGCAAAATGGAGCGGGCAATCGGCTACCGCTTCCCTCTCCGGACCGATCCGATCCAGAGATAGACGCAGAGCGCCACGAAGGCGATGATCGAAACCGTCTGCGACAGGGGCTCGTTCCCGAAGAACGGCGTCGTGATCATGTCCTCGGAGTAGCTCGGCCACAGCCTCAGCGCGGCGCCGAACACGCCGCCGAGGGCGCCGCCGGCCATGAGGCCCGAGGCGATGATCACGCCACGTTCGCGCATCGACCGTCCCTCCTCGCCTCCGGCCCGCTCCGAGCGCCGGCTGACCCAGTGGGAGAGGAAGCCGCCCACGAGCGCTGGCGTGTTGAGCTCCAGAGGCAGGTACATGCCGAGCGCCACGATCAGCGCCGGCACGCCGAGCATCTCCAGGATCACGGCCATCATGGCCCCGGCCCCGAACAGGATGTAGGCGATCGGCTGCCGGCTCATAAACCCTTCGACGAGCGCTTTCATGATCGACGCCTGCGGCGAGGCGAGCACCTGCCGCGGGTCGCCCGGCACCGCGTCGCCGAACTGGAACGCCTTGGCGAGCAGCACGATGGTGAGCGCCGCGGCCACGGCCGAGGCGATGACGCCGAGGAACTTCACCTTCTCCTGCACGGACGGCGTCGAGCCCAGCCAGTAGCCGGTCTTGAGGTCGGTGATCGTCTGGCCCGAGACCGACAGCGCCGTGCAGACCATGCCGGCAATGGCCATCACGAAGAACATTCCGGTCGTCCCCGACAGCCCGAAGCGCAGCAGCACCACGGACGAGATGATGATCGTGAGCATCGTCATGCCCGAGACCGGGTTGCGCGCCGTGGTCGCGATGGCGTTGGCCGCGACCGAGGCGAAGAAGAACGAGAAGACCAGGGTGAGGATCAGTCCGACGATCGCCACCAGGAGCCCGCCGCCGAGCGTCGTGAAGAAGATGCCGGCGGCGAGCGTGGAGAGCACGATACCCAGGAGCATCGTGGTGGCCGGGATGTCGCGGTCGGTGCGCTCCAAGCCGGAGTCCTCGCCGTGGCGGAACGCGCGCGCCGCGATGGAGAAGGAGCCGGCCACGATGCGCAGCGACTTGAGAATGCCGAAGATGCCGGCCGTGGCGATGGCGCCGACGCCGATGAAGCGGACATAGCTGCGGAAGATCATGGCCGCGTCCATGGTCGCGATGGGCGCGGTCCCGGGATAGACGACCAGGTCCGGCGTGTTGTGCCCGATCATCCAGATGAGCGGCACCAGCACGAAGTTCGCCAGGAAGCCGCCGGCGCAGAGGAGCGTCGACGCGCGCAGGCCCATGACGTAGCCGAGGCCGAGGATGAAGGAGATCGCGTCGAAGCGGACCACGAAGCGGGCGCGCTCGGCGATGTCCCGCATGATCGGGATGAACTGGAAGTCGACCGTCTCGCGCCAGACCTGGAACGTGGTGACGAAGAAGTCGTAGACGGCCGAGATGCCGGTGGCCTGGAGGAGGAGCGCGGCCTGCGATCCGCCCTTCTCGCCCGTGACCAGCACCTCGGTGATGGCCGTAGCCTCGGGGTACGGGAAGAGGCCGTGCGTCTCGCGCACGAAGTAGCGCCGCAGTGGGATCAGGAAGAGGACGCCCAGGCAGCCGCCCGCGGTCAGGATGAGCGTGGTCTGCACCGGGTGCGGGCTGAGCTGCAGGATATAGAGCGCCGGCAGGGTGAAGATGGCGCCGGCCACCATGGCGCCGGACGTGCCGCCGATGTTCGTGAGGATGACGTTCTCGAGGAGCGTCGAGCGGCGCGGGAACGCGCGCGCCAGGCCGATCGCCAGGATCGAGATCGGGATCGAGGCCTCCATCACCTGTCCCACCTTGAGCCCCGAGTAAGCCGAAGCCACGGTGAACACGATGCACAGGAACAGGCCCCAGCCCACCGACCGCACCGTGGCCTCTTCCTGGTTGACCGTGGCCGGCACCAGCGGCTGGTACGTCTGGCCGGGTGCGAGCGGCAGATAAGCGTTCTCGGGCAGGGACTTGGTATCAGGAGCGTCCATCTGTCCTCCGGGCCTCGTGCGTCCGTGGTTGAAAAGCGGGCCTTACTCTAGCGCAGAACAGCCCGTGATCGTCATCAGCGGCGGCTCGCCGGAAGCATCCGGCGAGCTGCCGGAAGGAGAAACCGGGCCGGTTTCCGCGTTCGGCGGTCTGCCGGAACCATACGGCAGCGTGGTTGACGCATCCGGCGGCCAGCCGGAAGCATCCGGCGAGCCGCCGGAAGGAGAAACCGGCCGGTTTCCGTGTTCGGCGGTCCGCCGGAAGTATCCGGCAGCGTGGTTGACGCATCCGGCGGCCGGCCGGACGCATCCGGCGAGCTGCCGGAAGGAGAAACCGGGCTGGTTTCCGCGTTCGGCGAGCAGCCGGAAGCATCCGGCGAGCCGCCGGAAGGAGAAACCGGCCGGTTTCCGCGTTCGGCGGTCCGCCGGAACCATC
>DATANP010000259.1:0-11093 GCA_036266195.1 Thermoanaerobaculia bacterium
AAAGTCCGGCAGGGTCGAATGCCTCGGAAGAGGACCCGGGGCGGCCTGGCGGTCACTGGATCCTCCTTCCGAATAAATCATCAGTGCGCCAGGGCAGTGTCCAGCCGCTTGCGATAGGTTTCGAAAACCTCCCGCTGCGGCGCGGACGGCGCCCGGTCCACGCCCTCGACATCAGCGGCGAGCGAGGTGAGCACGCCCGCGATGGCGCCGAGCTCGTCGTCTGGTTTATCGGCCTTCTCGATCGCTTCGGCGACCCGATCCAACGCCTCCGAAACCTCCTGATAGAAGGCGCGCTGGGCCTCGAGGTCGGCCGCCGGGACGTTCACGCGCGGGTCCATGACCACCTCGAGAGGCTGGGTCACGGCGCGGCCGTCCACGGTCAGGCGGACCTCATAGCGGCCCGGCGGGGCGATCAGGCCCTGGGGTATCACGGGCGTATCCACGCCGGGCACCGCCGCGATCGAATAGTCGTACTCGGGCGCCTTCGGCCGCGGCAGGCGGAGGTTCCAGACGAAACGGTTGTGGCCGGCGCGGGCCGGCAGCGGCTCAGGCTCCTGGAGCCAGTCGTCGTCGAAATATTGATTGGCCTCGGGCCGCTTCGGCGTTTCGTCGCTGCGGAAGGTCCTCACCACCTGTCCGCGCGGGTCCACGAATTCCAGGACCACCGGACCCTTGACGCCGGCCGGCAGAACGTAATCGATCACCGCGCCGGTCGGCGGGTTCGGATTGCGCGGCTCGTCGAGGGGCAGCGGCGTGTCGCGGTTCTGGTTGACGCCGAGCCGGTATGCCTTCGCGGGCGGAATCAAAACCATTTTGCCCTGGGCGTGGCGCAGCGGCGTATAGTCGTCCAGTACCCAGATGGCCCGGCCTTCGGTGCCGGCGATCAGATCGTTTCCATGAATGGTCAGATCGTTGACGCCCGACGTGGGCAGGTCGAGCTGAAGGGTCTGCCAGCTCCTGCCGTCGTCGAACGAAACATGGACTCCCGTGCGCGTGCCCGCGAAGAGCAGCTCGGGACGCACCGGGTCCTGGCGCACGACGTTGACGTGCGAGCCGTCGGGCAGTCCGGTGACCGCGAGGCGCCAGGTTTTCCCGAAGTCGTGGGTGACGTAAACATAAGGATGATCGTCGTCCATCCGGTGGCGGTCCACCGCGGCATAGGCCGTGCCGGGATCGACAGGCGAGGCCTCGATCTGGGCGAGCCGGCTCCAGTCGGGAAGCCCCTTCGGGGTGACGTCCTGCCAGGTTTTGCCGCCGTCGCGCGTCACATGGATGCTGCCCGTGTCGGCTCCCACCCAGACCAGATCCTTTTCCAAGGACGAGGGCGCGATGGTCGAGATCACACCATAACCGCAGGCTTTCGCGCGCTCGACCGGCACGTCGCCGGTGCAGTCCTTGGCGCCTTCGACCGCTCCGGTGAGATCGGAGCTGATCGTCTCCCAGGTCTGGCCGCCGTCGATCGAGCGGAAGAGCACCTGCGCGGAGGCGTAGATCGCGTACGGCGCCACCTTCGAGATCGCGAGAGGCTGGAGCCAGGTGGTGCGGTAGCGCACGGTCGAAGGCCGCGCGCCATAGCTCGACACCGGCCAGGGCGAGACGTTCTGGACCTGGCCGGTCTTCGCGTCCCAGCGCGAGACCCGGCCGCCAAGACCGCTGCCGTAGACCACGTCCGGATTGCCCGGGAAGGGGATCACGTAATCGCGCTCATCCGCACCCGCGGGGTTCCAGTCGCGGAACGTGAGCTGGCCGTAGTCGCTGCGGCTGGCCGCCGAGATCGAGCCGCTGTCCTGCTGGCCGCTGTAGACCCGGTAGGGGAACTGATCATCCGCAGCCACGTGGTAGAACTGGCCGGTCGGCTGGTTGTACCAACTGCTCCAGCTCCTGCCGCCGTTGACCGTGATCACCGCGCCCTGGTCGGCGCCGGTCGCCATCCGCTCCGGGTGCTCGGGGTCGATCCAAAGGAAATGATAGTCATCGCCGCCGGGCGCACCGCGGAAGAACTCGACCGTCTTGCCGCCATCGGTCGAGCGCCGGATCGACTGGCCCATGATGTAGACCGTGTCCTGATTCTTCGGATCGACGGTCAACGTCGCGAAGTAGGCGCCGGAGAGGCTGCCGTTGGTATTGACCCGCTGCCAGTTGGCGCCGGCGTCGTCCGACCGGTAGAGGCCGGAGGCCGGCCCGGCATCAATCGTGGCATAGACGCGCGAGCCCCGCGAGCCGGGCGCCACGGCGAGCCCGATGCGTCCGAGCGGGCCGTCCGGAAAGCCATGGCCGGTGAGGCGCGCCCAGGTCTTGCCGCCATCCGTGGACTTCCAGATGCCGCTGCCCGGTCCGGTATTGGGGATGAAATAGGAGAGCCAGGGATAGCCGCGCACCTGCCAGGACGAGGCGAAGATTACGTCCGGAGCCGCCGGGTCGGACGCGAGATCGGTGGCGCCGGTCCGCTCGTCCAGGAACAGCACCCGGTCCCACGTGCGCCCGCCGTCCGTCGTCCGGAAGACCCCGCGTTCCGTGTTGGGGCCGAACAGGTGGCCCAGCGCCGCGGCCAGCACCACGTCCGGGTTGCGCGGATCGACCAGGAGCCGGCCGATGTGGCGGCTGTCGGCGAGGCCGCGCTTCTCCCACGTCTTTCCGCCATCGCCCGACCGGTACACGCCGCTGCCCTGGGTGATGTCCCAGCGGGTCGTGACCTGGCCGGTGCCCACGTACATCACCGACCGGTTGCTGGGAGCCAGCGTCATGGCGCCGACCGCGGCCGCGGCCTCGCGCTGGAAGAGCGGCTCCCAGGTGCGGCCGGCGTCGGAGGTCTTCCAGACCCCGCCGTCGGCGGTGCCTATGAAGAAGGTCTCGGTGCCGGGGATACCCTCGGCGGCGGTGGCCCAACCGGCGCGGAGCGGGCCGAGGCTGCGCCAGCTCAGGGCCGAGAAGGATTCCGGCGGAACCGCGGTGGCAGCGGAAGCGAGAAGGGCAAGGACCAGGTAGAGGCGGCGAGCGTTCATGGTGCGGAGCCTATTACAACCTCGGCCCGCGGCGCTCCTCCCGGTCCACACCCTCCACGAACAGGTAGAGCCCCACACAGGCGAAAAACAGCACCCCAGAGACCAGAGCCGCCGGCAGGGCCCCCTCGTGATGGCCGGCCAGGAATGCCTCCAGCGTGGCCGTGAGCAGCCACATCTGGACGATCAGGAGGATGGCGATGAGCGCGAGCGCGCCGTCGATGGCGGTGAGGCCGCGGCGCTCCGGTGGACGCGGTTCCATTATCAGACCTCCGGCTCCGTCTGCATACCCTTGGCGACCAGCGCGTTGCCGCGGCGCTCCAGCACCACGCGTGGCAGCGGGCGCTTCGGCGGGCCCTGGATCACCCGGCCGTCGCGCACCGAGAAATACCCTTCGTGGCACGGGCACTCCAGGCGGCCGTGCTCGTGCGAAAAGTAGACCGCGCAGGAGAGGTGCGTACACTTCTGGCTGTAGGCCGCGTATTCTTCCTCGCCCGTGCGCACCAGGATGCACGGATCGTCCGGGCCCGGATAGCGGAAGAGCTTCACGCCGCCGACCGGCAGCTCGCCTACGGCCGCGACCGGCCGCATCGGATAGACGACCTCGCCCGTGAACCAGCCCTTGAGCAGGATCCAGACGTTGCCCGCGAGCATCCCGAGGCTCGTCAGGACCAGGAACTTGGCGAACTGGCGGCGGCCGACGTAGCGCTCGTCGGCGCCGAAAACCGAGAACTCCTCGCGCCAGAGGGGCTCCTTGCTGGGGCGTCTGAAGCTCACGACTCCGGCTCCCAAAGATAATCGATCACATCGACCTCTACGGCGGGAACGTCCGGCGGCACCATCATGAAAACCTTCGTGGTCACGGTCTCCCTGCCGAACCGGAACACGTTCGT
Source organism: Thermoanaerobaculia bacterium (assembly GCA_036266195.1). Taxonomy (GTDB): domain Bacteria; phylum Acidobacteriota; class Thermoanaerobaculia; order Multivoradales; family UBA5704; genus DATMER01. Next base: position 3,893 of record DATANP010000259.1, read on the forward strand.
CGGCTTCTCGCGGCGCTCGCGCGCGATCACCTCCGGCTGCACGTAGGCGAGCGCCTGGCTCGGGCAGACCGTGGCACACATCGGCCGCTTGCCCACCGAGGTGCGGTCGTAGCACATGTCACACTTCATCATCAGCTCGAGCTTCGTCATCATCTTCGGGATGCCGAACGGGCAGGCCAGGACGCAGTTCGAGCAGGCAATGCAGCGCGGCTTGAGCGCGGACTGCACCACGCCGTCCTCGCCCTTCTTGATCGCATCGGCCGGGCAGACCTGGGCACAGGTCGGGTTGTCGCAGTGCATGCAGACCGCAGGCACCGTGGCGATGCTGTTGCGCCGGTCCAGGTAGTCGACCGTGATCATGGACGTGCCGCGGTGCGTGTCGCACTCGGCGCAGGCGTGCACGCACGCCTGGCAGCCGATACAACGCTCGGGATCGATGTAAAATTCGTAGCCGAACATCACCCCTCCACCTTGTGAAGGCGACAGGCCGAGACCTTGAACTCGGGGATCTTGCTGCGCGGGTCGAGCGTCCGGTGCGTGAGCCGGTTGGCGCTCAGCGGCCCTGGCCAGTGATAGGCGATGAACACCGTGTCCGGCCGGATCGTCCTCACCACCATGGCCCGGAGCGTGATCTCGCTCCGCCGCGTCGCGATCGATACGCGGTCGCCGTCCGCGATCCCGTGCTGCTCCGCCAGGCGCGGATGGATCTCCAGGAGCGGCTCCGGGAACTGATCGACGAGCGGCCCGATGCGCCGCGTCTGCGTGCCGGAAAGATATTGGCTCACCACGCGCCCGGTCGTGAGATAGATCGGAAAGTCCGCGTCCACCGGATCGCCGCTCTCCCGCCACTCCGTGACCACGAATTTCGCCTTTCCATCCGGATGGAAGAAGCGTCCGCCTTCGAAGAGCCGCGGCGTGCCGGGATGGTCTTCGGAAGGACACGGCCAGAACACGCCCATCTGGCGATCGATCTTTTCGTAGGTGATTCCCGAGTAGTCCGCCGCGCCGCCGCGCGAGGCTTCGCGCAGCTCCTCGAAGATCTCGCGCGTTGAGGTGTAGGGGAAATATTCACCCTTGCCCAGGCGGCGTGCCAGCTCGATGTAAATGCGGCTGTCCGGCCAGGCCTCGCCCGGCGGATCGACCGCCTTCTGGATGTGGAGCACGCGGCCTTCCGCGCTGCACACGACACCCTCCTCCTCTTCCTGCAGGCTGCCCGCGAGCACCACGTCCGCGAACTGCGCCGTCTCCGACAGGAAGAAATCGACCACGCCGAAGAATTCGAGCTTTTCGAGCGCCTCGCGCACGTAGTTCGAATCGGGCAGCGAGACGATCGGGTTGAAACAGATCGACAGCAGCGCCTTGATCTCGCCGCGGTGGATGGCCTCCATGATCTCCATGGCCGAGAGGCCGGCCTGCGGGATGTCCTCCGGCCGCACGCCCCAGACCCGCGCCACGTGCTCGCGGGCCGCGGGATCGGCGATCGACCGCTGGCCCGGGAGCTGATCGCATTTCTGCCCGTGCTCGCGCCCGCCCTGGCCGTTGCCCTGGCCGGTGATCATCGAGCAGCCCGCGCCTTCGCGGCCGATGTTGCCCGTGGCGAGCGCAAGGTTGATCACCGCCAGGCAGTTCTCCACGCCTTTCGATTGGTGTTCCAGGCCGCGCGCGTGAAGGAGCACCGCGCGGTCGGCCTCGGCGATCCAGTGCGCCGCCTTTTCGATCGCCTCGGGCGGCACGCCGGTCATGCGCGCCGCGGTGAGCGGATCGTAGGCCTGCACGGACTTCGCGACCTCCTCGAAGCCTGTGGTGTGGGCCGCGATGAATTCCTTGTCTTCCAGCCCGTCGCGCAGCACCACGTGGAGCAGGCCCATCAGAAGCGCGAGGTCGGTGCCGGGCCGGAGCGGCAGATAGAGATCGGCGTTGCGCGTGATCGGCGTCATGCGCGGATCGGCTACGATGAGCCGGCCGCCATGGTCACGCATCTTCCAGAGATACTGGGTGGTGATCGGAGCGCACTCGGCCACGTTGGCGCCGATCACGAATGCCACCTGCGCTTTGGGTATGTCGCTCCAGGGGATCGGCGAGCGGTCCACGCCGAATGCCATCTTGTACGCCGTGCCCGCCGAGACCATGCAGAGCCGGCCGTTGTAGTCGATGTGCCGCGTGCCGAGCGCCAGGCGGGCGAACTTGCCCAGGAGATACGACTTCTCGGTGATCAGCGAAGCGCCGCCATACACCGCGACCGCGTCCTTGCCGTACTTATCCTGAATCTCACGGAGCCGCCGGGCCGTGAAGTCGAGCGCCTCGTCCCACGCCGCCCGCCGGAAACCTTGCGAATCGCGCATCAGCGGGTGCAGGAGCCGGTCGGGATGGGCGCTCTGGAGATAGCGCCGCACGCCCTTCGGACAGAGCATGCCCTGGTTGAAGGGAAAGTCTTCCCAGGGCTCGAAGCCCACCACCTCGCTGCCGCGGACCTTGAGCTGGATGCCGCACTGCTGGCCGCAGAAGCAGCAGTGGGTCTTCACCAGCCGGTCCGGCGGGTTCTCGCGCTGCTCGTCATAGCCGCCGGGCGGCTCGTAGTTGAGGTGCGGGCCGTAGCGGGCGATCAATTCGTCGACAGGCAGCGGTCTCTCAGCCACGGGCTTCCTCTTTGAGTCGAAGTTGAGCGCCGGCGAGCGACTTGCGCTTGCACACCGGGCAGAGATCCTGCCAGTGCCCCTCCGGCATTTGATAATCAAAACCCAGGTTGTCGAGGGCCAGCTTCAGGTCCTCGACGTGCATGCGCGACGCGAAGCGCTGGCCGCAGCGCGCGCAGGCCGCGCCTTCTCCCTCCTCGCCCACCCGCTGGTAGAGCTTCACGCCGAGCTGCGCCGGCCGCTGGAAGATGTGAAAGAACTTTCCGAACGGGAGATACAGGAGCGCGGCAATGACGGTCACCGCGTGCAGGATCGAAAGGAATTCGTAGAACCCGCCGCGCAGCCAGAGCGTCGAAGCCGTGAGGGCGAGGCCGGTCACCGAGATCGCGAACAGCAGGATCAGCGGGAAGAAATCGCGGCCGAAGTCCTGCACCGCGCGCGCGCCGCGGTCGCGCATCCGCCGCCAGAGCGACAGCGCGATGCCGCAGAGCACCAGCACCGCCGCGACGTCCAGGCCATGGAACAGCAGCCAGGATACGACGGTGCGGATGCGGAACGAGCCGGTCGGGAACCCGAACAGATAGGTCACGTACCTCATCTGGTCCTGGCCGGCGCTGCCGAAATGAATCCATCCGAAGACCAGCGGAAACGTGATCGCCACCGCCAGCAGGCAGCCCCAGAACAGGAGCTGGTGCATCCACCACCGCAGCACCGAGCGTTCGCGGATGAACGTCTGCGCCGCGAGGTTGGACCAGGCCAGCGGAACCAGTTGGACCATGCTGCGCAGGATTCCATGCTGCCGGACGAGCTGCCAGCCGCGGCGCCAGTAGATCCTCGTCGGCGGCTTCTGGATCCAGACGGCGTAGTGATAGATCACGCCGAACGTGGCGAAGACCGTGACGAAGGTGTAGACCACGAGCGCCGGATCGAAGTTCTGCAGGTTGCGCGAGCCGACCACGATCGCGGCGACCAGGAGCGCCGTGCCGAACATCGCCCAGGCGCCGGCGCGCAGCCGGTCGGCCGTGCGCGTGAGCTCGGGCGGCAGCTCCAGCTCCAGCGCCTCCTGGCGCGGCACGAACACGCGGCGGTTCACCAGGCCGAGCGCGAACGAGGTCGCGGCCAGCAGCACGAACCCGGGCCAGATCGCGCCGGTCCGGTCACGGAAGAATCCGAGCAGCAGCGGCGGGAAGAAGCCGCCGAGCCCGCCCATGGCGCCGACGAGGCCGGTCACGGTCGCAGTTTCACCGGGGAAATATTGCGGAACCAGCTTGAACACCGCGCCGTTGCCGAGCCCCAGGAGCGCCGCGCAGCCGAGCGCACCCACGGTGAACGGCAGCATCGAAGCCCACGTGAGGAGCAGCGCGAACGGCAGCACGCCGAGGAAAACGCCGGACAGCACGCGCGCGCCGCCGATGCGGTCCGAAAGCCAGCCGCCGAGCGGCCGCATCAACGTGGCCAGCACCACGAACCCGGCCGTGCGGAAGCCGGCATTCGCGGCGCTCAGCCCGAACTGATCCTTGAGCAGGGTCGGCAGATAGATCGAGAACGCCACGAAGCCGCCGAAAGTGAGGAAGTAGAACAGCGCCAGCACCCACGCGAGCCGCTCGCGCAGCACCCGCGCCATGGCGCCAAAATCTTTCGGAGCGACCTTGCCGGGCGCATTCCTCGCCAGCACCCCGAACGCCACACCCCAGACGACCAGGAGCACCGCGGCGCCGCGGAACACGCTCTGCCAGCCGAACGAGGCGGCGATCACCGGACCCAGGAACACCGCCGCCGACTGCCCGATGTTGCCCAGGCCGTACACGCCGAGAGCGCTGCCCTGCCGGTCGGGCGGCGTCCAGCGCGAGACATAGCCCACGCCGACCGGGAACGACGAGCCGGCAATACCCAGGAAGAAGGCCACGGCGAGCAGGCGCTCGTAGCTGCCGGCCATTGGCACGAACCAGGCCGGAATCGCCACGAGCAGCATGACGACGGTGAACACGGCCCGGCCGCCGAAGCGGTCGGCGAGCATGCCGACCGGCAGACGGCCGAGCGAGCCCAGGAGCACCGGCACGGCGACGAGCAGGGCGGTCTGCGTGCCGCTGAGACCGAACAGCTCCCGGAAGCGCGGCGCGAACGCGCTGATCAGGCCCCACGCGGCGAAGCAGACCGCGAAGGACAACGTTCCGAGGGCGAGGTGACGGGCAGATTTCACGGTTCCTCCTCCCGTTGGGCCGCTTATACCACGACGCGATTGACGAGCTCCCCCTCCAAACGGGTAGCCCGGGGAAAGAGCACGTTGTTCTCCAGGTGGATGTGCTCGTGGAGCGCCTTCTCCAACTCGGCAAGGCCGAAGTAGAGGCCGCGGAAGGTGTTGCACGCATCGGCCGGCGGCGTGTAGCCGTTCGTGAGCTGGCGCAGGCGATTCAGGGCCTGGGCTGCGTCGTCGTGCTCGTGCTCCATCATGCCGATCGGGGCCTGGATCGAACCGAAGGGCGAAGCGGGCAGCGATTCGTCGGCCGCGGCCAGCGCCTCCAGGCGCTCGACGTACGGGAAGAGCACGCGCTCCTCCTTCATCATGTGGGACTCCAACTCGGCGCGGAGGCCGGCGAAGACCTGCACCAACTCCGGGAAGGTCTCGGGATGCTTCGCGCCGTGGACGTCGTTCACCTTGGCAGCCATCTGCGCCAGGCGGGGCAGCTCGACGCGCAGGTCGGCATGGTAGTGGTCCACGATGAACCGGATCAGCGCGCCCAGCTTCGCGTCCGCGCCGGGAAGCTCGGGCCTCTCCGCTTCCACGGAGGCCAGGGCGGAGGTCAGCTCGCCGAACGTGATCTGCCTGTCCTGGCAGGCCTCCCCCAGCGGGCGCTTGCCGCCACAGCAGAAATCGATGCCAAGGCGCTGGAAGACCTTGATAGTGGCGGGGTTCTGGGCGGCGACGTCGGCGATGCGCGTTTCGGGGGTGATCTTCATCTCGGGTCTCTCCTTTCTTCTGGAGAGCACCCTACCCTCCCGGGGGGCGGCCTTCTTTGCGCTGGCGCAAGGAAAACGACGGATGTATTCTCGGGTTCCGAACGAGGAGGGCTGTATGCAGAACGAGTACGTCGAGCGCCTGGTGGATCTGACCGACCCCGCCGCCAACCGGATCTACAACCTGAGCCTGGACGAGGCGAGGCAGCGCCTCCTGGCCGGCGACGCGTCGGCGATCGAGGGCTCGTTCGCGCTCGTGGCGAAGTCGGGCCGGACCGTGCGCATGGCCCGCTCGCTCGACCGGCCGCTGCGCTACTTCCTGGCCAAGCGCCACGAGGGACCCACGCTCGTCGCGGCCGACCGGATCGACGCGATCCACGACTGGCTGCGGTCCGAGGGGCTCGACGGCCAGTTCCATCCCGCCTACACGCGCATGGTGCCGGCCCACCACGTGGTGGACGTCGAATTGATCGGCTGTCCGGACCCGGCGCCGGTCCACACGCGCTTCTTCACGCCGGAGCGCAACACCCTCGGCACCGACCTCGATGCAATCGGCCGCGCCTACGTCGGCGCGCTCGCCGAGGAGATCGCCCGTTGGCTCCGCCAGGTGCCCGAGCGCGAGCCGCTCGGCGTGTGCTTCTCGGGCGGGATCGACAGTGGCGCGGTGTTCCTCGTGACCTATCACGTTCTCCGCAGTCTGGGCATGAGCCCGGCGCGGCTCAAGGCGTTCACGCTCGATCTCGGAGACGGCCCGGACCTCCGGCAGGCGCGCGAGTTCCTCGACCGGCTCGGCCTCGGTCTCTTCCTCGAAGCGATCGAAGCCGATCCCACCGATCTCGACGCCGCCGGGGCGATCCGGGTGCTGGAGGACTACAAGCCTCTCGACGTCGAGTGCGCGGCCGTGGGCCTCGCGCTGTGCAAGGGCATCCGCGACCGCTATCCGGAGTGGCGCTACCTGATCAATGGGGACGGCGGCGACGAGAACCTCAAGGATTATCCGATCGAAGAGAACCCGGAGCTGACCATCCGCAGCGTGATCCACAATCCGATGCTCTACCAGGAAGGCTGGGGCGTGGGAAAGATGAAACATTCGCTGACCTACAGCGGCGGCCTCAGTCGCGCCTACGCCCGCACCTATGCGCCGGCGCGCCGCTACGGTTTCGAAGGGTTCAGCCCGTTCACGCGGCCCTCGGTCATCGCGGTGGCCGAAGGAATCCCGTTCATCGAGCTGACCGATCACGACGTGGCGAAGCTCTACGCGCTCAAGGGAGAGATCGTGGCGCGCGGCGTGCGCGCGATCACCGGAATGGAGATGCCGGTCTTTCCGAAGCGGCGCTTCCAGCACGGCGCGCTGCCGGCCGAAAGGCTCCGCGAATGGCTGCCGGCCGCAGAGGCTGAATACAGACGGCAGTTCCATGCCCTTTATGCCTGAGCCCTATCCGGAGCGGGCCGCCGACCGCGACGCCTGGATCCTGGCACGGCGCTCGGCCCGGGCGGCGCTCGACCCGCGCCGGCCCTACGCCTATCTGGTGGAAGACGAGCGCGCAGAGAACGGCGAGGTGGTGCCGGTCGCCACTCTCTTCCTCACCAACCGGGAGTGCCCATGGCACTGC
>DATANP010000260.1:0-12117 GCA_036266195.1 Thermoanaerobaculia bacterium
GCCGCAGATCCGCCGCTGCCGCGTCCGCGGTCGGGTATCGGGCGGCCACATCCCTGGCGAGCAGCCCGCCGACGATCCGGTCCAGGCCGGCGGGCGCGTCGGGCCGCAGGCGCGCGACCGGCTCCGGCTCGCGCGTCAGCACGGCATGCCGGACCGCCTCCGGGTTGTCCCCCGGAAACGGCCGCCGGCCGGTGACCATCTCGTAGAGGACCACGCCGAGCGACCAGAGGTCGGCCCTGCCGTCCACGGCCTCGCCGCGGACCTGCTCGGGCGCCATGTAGGCCGCGGTGCCCATGGCCGCGCCGGTGCGCGTGAGCGTGGCCTCCCCCGCCAGCTTCGCCACGCCGAAGTCCAGGATCTTGACCAGGCCGTCGGCCGTGACCATCAGGTTCGCCGGCTTGATGTCGCGATGGACGATCCCCTGCCGGTGCGCCCGGGCCAGTCCCTTCGAAACCTGGAGCGCAAGGTCCAGGGCTTCGTTCAGCGGCAGCGGTCCGCGGGCGATCCGCGCTCTCAGGGTCTCGCCGTCGTAGCACGGCATGGCGAGGTAGAGCTGGTTCTCCCCGGTCTCGCCGATCTCGTAGACCGTACAGATGTTGGGATGGTCGAGCGCCGAGGCCGCCCGCGCCTCCTGGAGAAACCGGGCCTTGGCCGCCGGATCTCCCGCCAGGTCCGCGTTCAGGAACTTGAGGGCCACCGTGCGGCCGAGGTGGATGTCCTCGGCCCTGTAGACCACGCCCATGCCGCCGCCGCCGAGAAGCTCGCCGATCCGGTACTGCGAGAGCCGCCGCACTCCGGACAGATCCGGCAGCCGGCCCGGAGCCCGGCCCACAGGCCTCGGGCTCGGCTCCCGCAGGCCGCGCAGATCGTCTCTCAGCGCCCCGGCCCCCGCATGGCGGTCCGCAGGCCGGGAGGACAGGGCCCGGTCCACGATCCGCAGCAGGTCGTCCGGCAGTCCCTCGCGGTGGACCAGCATCGCGGCGAGCAGCGCGCCGATGGCCCAGACGTCCGATCGCGGGCTCACCGCTTCGCCCAGCAGCAGCTCCGGCGCCAGGTACTCCTTCGACAGCGGCTCGATGCGCAGCGTCCGCCAGGTGCGCTCCTCCAGGCCGGACAGTCCGAAGTCCACCACCCGGACCTGGCCGTCGGCTCCGACCCGGACGTTCGTGGGCCGGAGCCGGCCGTGGAGGAGGCCGTTCTCGTGCGCCCGGCCCACCGCGGCCGCGATCTGGCCCGCGAGCACCACCGCGCCTTCCAGCTTCATGGGGCCGCGCCGCAAACGCTCGGCCAGGGTCTCCCCCTCGCACAGGGCGGACACCAGGAAAAGACTGCCGTCCGCCGCCTCGCCGACCTCGTAGACCGGGCCGACATTGGGGTGCTCCAGGGCGGCGACGGCGAGGGCTTCGCGGATGAGCGCCTGCCGCTCCTCACCCTGCCCGGCAAGCCCCGGAGGGATCAGGCGCAGGGCAACCCAGCGCTCCAACTCCGGGTCCCAGGACTTGTACACCGTGCCCGCGGAGCTTCCCCCCAGGCACGCACCGAGCTCGTAACGGGAGATCCTCCCGGGCGAGGAAAGGCCGTCCTCCGCAGGCATGTCCTCAGCTTAGCAGCTACACGGTCTCCGGCTGAGGCACGAAAAGGGCGGCCTGGAGCTGCTGCCGAAGCAAGGACAGAGCCGAGGGGGTGCGCCTCTCGTAAGTGAAGCCGCACTGGGCGGACGGAGCCGCGCAGGTCGTCTGGGGCGTAATGGTCGGCGGCTGACAGGAGGTGCCGCACGTTTCGCCGCACGAACCGGCAGGACACTTCTTGCCTGACTCCTCGTTCAGCCAGACTGAGACGATACACTCTCGATATTGGAAGCTCATTGACCCCTCCCGCAGAAAGAGGCGGCCGTGATGGAACGCCCCTCTTCAGAAAAAGTGGAGAAACAGGGGAAGAAATTGCACTCCCCCGGATCATCCCCGTTGGCCCAGGATCGAGATCCACACATCCCCCTCGTCCTGGGTACGGACGGCATAGAGCTTCCGGCCGTCGCGCGACGGCGAGAGGTAGACGAACTGCGTCTTGCCCGGCGGCTTCGCCACCTGCCATGTCCTGCCGGTCCTGCGGTCCAGGGCATGAATCGCTCCGCCGTCGAGATAGACGAGCGTCCGGTTTCCTCCGACGAGGCTGGCTCTCTGGCCCCGGTCGAGCAGCAGGTCGAAGGCGCCCGAGTCGAACGAATAGACGCCGATCCCGACCCAGCGCATGGCCTTCCTCAGCGCGAAGCTGCCCGTCAGCGACCTGCCGTCGGGCGACCAGGAGCGGGCGGTGAAGACGTAGTCGTCATCGCCCCGGCCGGTGATGGGCGCCGCGGTCCGGGGAGCCTGGCCGTGCGACAGGTCCACCAGGGATGCCCCCCAGGTGCTGAGGCCGCAGACCAGCCGGCGGCCGTCCGGGGACGCGCTCGGCTCGTAAAGGTCCGCGTCCTGCATTCCAGCCACCCTGTGCAGGCCGCTGCCGTCCGGACGGATGGCCCAGATCTCATAGTGCCCGGTGCGGTCGGACGAGAACAGGATCCAGCGCCCGTCCGCGGACCAGCCCGGCGAACGGTCGCGGAAGGGGTCCGCGGTGATCTGGCGCAGGCCGGTCCCGTCGCTCCTCACCACGAACAGGTCCTCCTGGGGCGACTCGTGGTCCAGGACGATCCACCGGCCGTCCGGGGACGGCTCGGCCGCGCGGATGCCCTGCGCGCTCCGCGCGACCGCGACCCTCTCTCCGGACGCCCTGCCCCGGACCGGATCGAAGGCGAGCCACTCCACGCTGGTCTTCATCTCGTCGCTCGCGAACAGGACCCGGAGGCCGTCCCCGGAGAGGCTGAACGCGCCGAACGACTCGGCGGGCGTGGTCACCGGCTGCGGCTCGCCCCGGACCTCGCCGGTCCCCTGGTCCACCGGGATCCGCCACAGGTTCATGCTGCCGCCCCGGTCGCTGACGAAGTACAGGGAGCGGCCGTCCGGCGCCCAGACCGGGTTCCAGTTGACGAACCCGTCCTTGAGCACGTCCGTCGGAGTCCCGCCGGAGGCCGGGATGGTGCGTACGACCCGGGCCGATCCGGGCCTCGCGATCCCCCAGAACGCGAGGCGCCTGCCGTCCGGCGACCAGTTGGGCTGCACGGCGTCTCCCTGGTAGACCCGGCGGCAGCGCCCGGTCGCGACCTCGACCCGCCAGAGCTGGCTCGGGTTCGTGCGGACCAGGGGCCGCCTCACGGCTTCCGTGGCGAAGGCCAGCTCCCGGCTGTCCGGGGACCAAGCGGGCTGCAGGCCGAAGTCCGTGACCCGCCGGACCGACTCGCCGGTGGCGCCCATCACGAACAGGCCGCCGCCATCGCGGCTGGACCGGAAGGCGATCCACCGCCCGTCCGGCGAGTACGCCGGCTGGGTGTCGTCCACCTCGGAGTCGACCGTCAGATTGATGGGGTTGCCGCCGCCGACCCGCTGCAGGAAGATGTCGTAGTCGTCTCCGTCGAGCCTGGCATAGGTGAAGAAGGTCCCGTCCGGAGACAGGCTGGGGAAGAGCTCGCTCCCCTCCTGGTCGGTGAGGCGGTTGACGTGCGGCTGGATGGGGGCCGGTTCCTGGCGCAGCCGGAGAAGGAGCCCGGCCATGGCGATTGAAGCCGCCAGGGCAAGCGCCAGCCAGAGAGCCCGGCGCGGGCGGTACGGCGCCGACATCCTCATCGGCATCGAGCTCGAGGAGACTCCCAGGAGCAGCCGCAGATCGGCCGCGACCGCGTCCGCGGTCGGGTACCGGTCCGCGACGCTCTTCCCGAGCAGCCCCCGGACGGCGCGCTCCAGCCCCGGCGGAGCGTCGGGCCGCAGGCGCGCGACCGGCTCGGGCTCCCGGGTCAGCACGGCATGCCGGACCGCCTCCGGGTTGTCTCCGGGAAACGGCCGCCGGCCGGTGACCATCTCATAGAGGACCACGCCCAGGGACCAGAGGTCGGCCCGGGCGTCCACCTCCTCGCCGCGGACCTGCTCGGGCGCCATGTAGGCCGCGGTCCCCACGGCCACCCCGGCGCGGGTCAGCGACGCTTCGCCCGAGAGCTTCGCCACGCCGAAGTCCAGGATCTTGACCAGGCCGTCGGACGTGATCATCAGATTGGCCGGCTTGACATCCCGGTGGACGATCCCCTGCCGGTGCGCCCGGGCCAGCCCCTTGGCGGTCTGAAGCGCATAGTCCAGCGCCTCGTTGATCGGCAGCGGCCCGCGCCCGATCCTGGCTTTCAGCGTCTCGCCCTCGTAGCAGGGCATGGCGAGATAGAGCTGGTTCTCCCCGGTCTCGCCGATCTCGAAGACCGTGCAGATGTTCGGATGGTCGAGCGCCGAAGCGGCCCGCGCCTCCTGGAGGAACCGGGCCTTGGCTGCCGCGTCGCCCGCCAGGTCCGCGGCCAGGAACTTGAGGGCCACCATGCGGCCGAGATGGAGGTCCTCGGCCCGGTAGACGACCCCCATGCCGCCGCCGCCGAGAAGCTCGCCGATCCGGTACTGGGAGAGGTGGCGGGCCCCGGCCAGCTCAGGCATGCGGCCCGGCGCGCGGCCGGACGGCCTGGGGCTCGGATCGCGCAGGACGCGCAGGTCGTCGCGCAAGGCTCCGGCGCCGGGATAGCGGTCCGCTGGCCGGGGCGACAGGGCCCTCTCCATGATCCGCGATAGATCGTCCGGCAGGCCCTCGCGCCGTCCCAGCATGGCGACGAACAGCGCGCCGAGGGCCCAGACGTCCGAGCGCGGGCTCGCACACTCGCCCAGCAACAGCTCGGGAGCCAGGTACTCCCGGGGCGGCGGCGCCCCGGGCCTCAGGGTCCTCCAGGTCCTCTCCTCCAGCGAGGAGAGACCGAAATCCACCACCCGGACCTGGCCGTCGGCTCCGACCCAGACGTTCGACGGACGCAGCCGGCCATGGAGGATGCCGTGCTCGTGCGCCCGGCCCACCGCGGCCGCGATCTGGGCCGCGAGCACCACGGCACCCTCCAGCCGCATCGGACCACGGCGCGAGCGCTCCGCCAGGGTCTCCCCTTCGCAGAGCGCCGACACCAGGAAGAGGCTGCCGTCGTCCGCCTCCCCCACGTCGTAGACCGGACCGACGTTGGGGTGCTCCAGCGCCGCGACCGTGAGAGCCTCGCGGATGAGAGGCTGGCGCTCCTCGCCGCGGCCGGCGAGCCCCGGCGGGATCAGGCGCAGCGCGACCCAGCGCTCCAGCTCCGGGTCCCAGGCCTTGTACACCGCGCCCGAGGAACCTGTGCCGAGCCGTACCCGAAGCTCGTACCGGGAGATGCTCCCGGCCGGAGAAGGAACATCTTGCACGAGCACCTCGGCGCTGTATCCCATCCGCATCACAGCGGACCCGCGCCGGGCGGAGAGCGGGTCCACGCCTCCCTACCTGGGAAGTGCCGGGTGGAGGGGGAAAGTTGCAGGCCGGCTCAGCCCGGTGCGAGCGCCCGCTGCATCGCGGCCCTGAGCAGGCCCAGGCGGGCAGGCTTCTTCGGCCCTCCGGGGCGCTGGCTCTTCCCGGGGCAGCCGGGCGGGTTGCAGATGACCTTCGTGTCATTCGTACACGACTGCGTCGCCTGTTCGGCGTTCTCGGCGTGCAGCAGATTGACCATCAGATCCCTGACTCGAAACATGGCGGCTCCTCCTCGGGATTGAATGACGAAGATCGTACCAGACGCACCTCAGTCGAGAGTGGCCATCCAGACGTCCGCATCCTCGACGGTACGGATCAGGATCAGATCGCGGCCCCCCGGTCCCACCACGAAATCCTGAAAGCCGGAGTATTCGGGCGGGGCGAGCACCTTCCGGGCGAGCCGCGTCCGGGTGTCGAACGACCAGATCTCCTTGTCGCGGAACAGGAGGAGCGTCCGCCCGTCGGGCAGCCACTTCGGATCGGACCCCTGGTCGAGGAACCTCTCGTAGGCACCGGTCGAGAGCGTATAGATTCCGATTCCGGACCTGGGATCGTTCCCCGCGATACGGTCTCCGTCCGGCGACCAGGCGCTCGGGTAGAGGCTCTGGCCGATGCCCCGGATCGGCGGCAGCGGCCGCGGGACGCGCTCGGCCAGCGGCTGCTGGAGATCGACGAGCACCGTGCCGTCGTCGGAGGTCGCGGCCAGGCGCCGGCCGTCCGGAGACCAGAGAGGGAGGACCAGATCCCTCCCGCGGGTCAGCGGTTGCAGCCCGCTGCCGTCCGGGCGGATTGCCCAGAGGTCGTTCAGGCCGCCGCGGTTGGAGCTGAACGCGATCATCGAGCCGTCCGGGGACCAGCAGGGATGGCGGTCCTTGGCAAGGTCGTTCGTCAACGGCCGGAGCCCGGAGCCGTCCGACCGCGCCACGAACAGGTCGTCGGCCGGATCGGAGACGAAGAAGGCGATCCAGCGGCCGTCCGGCGAAACGTCGAGCGAGCGGAAGTTCCTGGTCCCGCGGAGGATCTCGACGGGACTGCCCATCACCTCGAGACGCTTCGGATCGAATGCGACCCTCTCGACGTAGCGGCGGCTCGCCATGGCCGTGTAGGCGATCCGGCGGCCGTCCGCCGACAGGCTGAGGAACCAGGTCGCGGGCGAGGGTGTGACCACCGCCTCCGGCTCGCCGGACACGCGGCCGGACTCCTCGTCGATGCGCATCCTCCAGAGATTCATGCTGCCGCTGCGGTCGCTCGCGAAATAGAGATACCGGCCGTCGGGAGACCAGACGGGGTTCCACGTCATGGAGCCCCCCTCGGCCGCCGGCACCGGCGGCCCGCCGCCGGCCGGCACGGTGTAGATCACCCGCCTGGAGGTCTGCGGCGACAGCCCCCAGTAGGCGATCCTCGATCCGTGCGGCGACCAGCTCGGCTGGACCGAGTCCGTCCGGGTGATCCGGGTCCGGCGGCCGGAGGCCACGTCCACGCGCCAGATCTGGCTCTTTGTTCTCCTCCGGCTCGGATCGACGACGTCCTCCTCGCCGACGGCGATCGCCTTGCCGTCCGGCGACCAGGCCGGGTTGTAGCCGAAGTCCGTGAGCTGGCGGGCGGGGCCGCCCGTGCTCTCCATGATGAAGATACCGCCCGTACCGCCAGTATCGCCAGCAGTATCGCCAGAACCGCGCTCGGAGCGGAAGGCGATCGAGCGCCCGTCCGGCGAGTAGGCCGGCTCGGTGTCGTCCACCTCCGAGTCGCCGGTGAGCAGGACCGGGTTGCTGCCGCCGATCCGCCGCAGGAAGATGTCCAGGTCGCCGCCCGAGCGCTGGACATAGACGAAGAAGGCGCCGTCCGGAGAGAGGCTCGGGTAGAGCTCGGCGCCCTCCTCCTGGGTGATCCGGGTGAACGTCGCCGGCACGGGCCCTTGCCGGCTGCTCCGCAGCCAGAGCCCGCCGGCCAGGCCGGCGAGAACCGCGAGCAGAGCCAGCCCCACCCACCGGAGCCTGGCAGCCCTGGAGCGCGGGGCCTGGAGCGGCAGGGCCGACAAGGAACCGGAGGAGACCCCCAGGAGCAGGCGCAGGTCCGCCGCCACCGCGTCCGCGGTCGGGTAGCGGTCGGCGGCGCCCTTGGCGAGCAGCCCGCGTACGATCCGGTCCAGGCCGGCGGACGCGTCGGGCCGCAGGCGCGCGACCGGCTCCGGCTCCCGGGTCAGCACGGCGTGCCGGATCGCCTCCGGGTTGTCGCCGGGAAACGGCCGCCGGCCGGTGACCATCTCATAGAGGACCACGCCGAGCGACCAGAGATCGGCCCGGGCGTCCACCTCTTCGCCGCGGACCTGCTCGGGCGCCATGTAGGCCGCGGTCCCCACGGCCACGCCGGCACGGGTCAGCGTCGATTCGCCCGACAGCTTCGCCACGCCGAAGTCCAGGATCTTGACCAGGCCGTCGGATGTGATCATCAGGTTGGCCGGCTTGATGTCGCGATGGACGATGCCCTGGCGGTGCGCCCGGGCCAGCCCCTTGGCGGCCTGGAGCGCGTAGTCCAGCGCCTCGTTCACCGGCAGCGGCCCGCGTGCGATCCTGGCCTTGAGCGTCTCGCCTTCATAGCAGGGCATGGCGAGGTAGAGGTGGTTCTCCCCGGTCTCGCCGATCTCGTAGACCGTGCAGATGTTCGGATGATCGAGCGCCGAGGCCGCCCGCGCCTCCTGGAGGAACCGGGCCTTGGCCGCCGGATCGCCCACCAGGTCCGCGGCCAGGAACTTGAGGGCCACCGTACGGCCGAGATGGACGTCCTCCGCCCGGTAGACGACTCCCATGCCGCCGCCGCCGAGAAGCTCGCCGATCCGGTACTGGGAGAGATGGCGGACCCCGGTCAGCTCGGGCATGCGGCCCGGCGCGCGGCCGGCCGGACGCGGGCTCGGATCGCGCAGCGCGCGCAGGTCGTCGCGCAGCGTTCCGGCGTTGGGATAGCGGTCCGCCGGGCGGGACGACAGAGCCCGCTCCACGATGCGCGCCAGGTCGTCCGACAGACCCTCGCGCCGTCCCAGCAGGATGGCGAGCAGCGCGCCGATGGCCCAGACGTCCGAGCGCGGGCTCGTGCTCTCGCCCAGCAGCAGCTCGGGAGCGAGGAGCTCCCGGGGCGGCGGCGCGCCGTGCCTCAGGGTCCTCCAGGTGCGCTCCTCCAGGCCGGAGAGCCCGAAGTCCACCACCCGGACCTGGCCGTCGGACCCGATCCAGACGTTCGACGGGCGCAGCCGGCCGTGCAGGAGGCCGTGCTCGTGCGCCCGGCCCACCGCAGCCGCGATCTGCGCCGCCAGCTCCACGGCGCCTTCCATCCTCATCGGCCCGCGCCGCAGGCGCTGCGCGAGGGTCTCCCCTTCGCACAGAGTGGAGACCAGGAACAGGCTGCCGTCCTCCGCCTCGCCGACGTCGGAGACCAGACCGACGTTGGGGTGCTCCAGGGTGGCGACCGCCCGCGCCTCGCGGATCAGCGGCTGGCGCTCCTCGGGCCGGCCGGCGAGACCCGGAGGGATCAGGCGCAAGGCGACCCAGCGTTCCAGCTCCGGGTCCCAGGCCTTGTACACCGCGCCCGAGGAGCCTGTGCCCAGAAGCGCGCCCAGCTCGTATCGGGAGACTCTCCCGGATGCCGTGAGCGCGTCTTCCGCAGGTATGCTCCCTGGCACCGTCCCTCCGTGAAGCCCCGGGTCTTCGATCTCCCCAGCTTAACAGAGTCCCCGCGCCGGACCTGGCGCGGGTCCACCGCGTCTCTGCCTGGGAAGTGAGGGTGGGACGGGGAAAGTTGCAGGGCGGGCCCGGATCTGGCCCCAAAGGTGTAACCTGTCTGTTGACACCTGTAACGTATCGTGTTACACACTCGCTGGTGATAAGAAGCTTCCGGCACAGAGGGCTTCAGGAGCTGTTCGAGACCGGCTCCAGCCGGAGAGTCAGGGACGACCTCCAGGCCCGAGCCATCCGGAGATTGGACGTTCTGGATCATGCCGAGAGTCTCTCCGAGTTGAACGTCCCTGGCTTCAACTTCCATGCGCTGCGAGGAAGCCCACAGAGATACAGCCTGCATGTCAACGGTCCCTGGTGCATCACCTTCGAGTGGGAAGAAGGAGACGCAATCCGGGTGGACCTGCAGCAGTACCATTAGCGAGGTGAATCCCATGTCCCGAGATCTACCCGTTCCCAGCCGAAAGCGATCGCCGGCACACCCCGGCGAGGTC
This sequence comes from Thermoanaerobaculia bacterium, assembly GCA_036266195.1. GTDB lineage: Bacteria > Acidobacteriota > Thermoanaerobaculia > Multivoradales > UBA5704 > DATMER01. The sequence goes on from DATANP010000260.1 coordinate 9,659, forward strand.
CTGCGTGACGACGTGCTGCCGGCGCTCGACCTGTCCGTCAGCGAGGCGGCTCGCCAGCTCCGGATCTCGCGCCAGACGCTCCATCGCGTTCTGTCGGGAAAGGCGGGTATCAGCCCGGACATGGCCGTGCGCCTCGGAAAGTTCTGCGGCAACGGCCCCGGGATCTGGCTCCGGCTCCAGCAGAGCCACGACCTCTGGCATGCCGAGCAGCGCCTGGGAGAGGAGCTCAAGAAGATCCCGGGACACTCAGCCCGATAGCCGCTCCGGCTGAAGCTGGCCGGCTGGAAGCCGGCGCTCCCAGCGAAGAGGAGCGGCTGTCGGGCGAAGAGTGTTCTTCCTGCCCTACCCCCCTACCCCGACCGCCGCTCCGCGATGAGGCCCACGTTGCGGAAGCCGGCGTCCTGGACGATCTCCAGGACGCTCCGGACCTCGCCGTAGCGCAGGCTCCGGTCCGCTTCCACGACCACGGGCCGGCCCTCGTCCGTGTTCAGGTCCGCCAGCTTCGCCTTCAGATGCTCGCGCGGCACCGGCAGGGCGTTCACCCAGACCGCGCCGTCGGCCTGGATGGTGACCGTGATCTGGCGCTCGGACTCCCTGACGGTGCCCGGCTTCTGCGTCTCCGGGAGCTGCACGGGCACCTCGTGCCCGAGCAGCGGCGTGACCACCATGAAGATGATCAGCAGGACGAGACAGACATCCACCAGCGGCGTGACGTTGATCTCGCTGCGGACCGCCGCCGCAGCCTGGGAACGGGGAACGTTCATCTCTCCACCTCCGTGCGAGTGGGACTCCCCGTCGGGAGTCGTGGAGAGGCGCCTCTGCGGGATTAGAACGGAGGCGGGGGCTTCCGGTTCCTTGGCGGACGGCCGGCAAGCGTCAGCCGGTCATCCGCTAGCGGTTGCCGGTCATCCGCCGACGGTTGCCGGTCACCCGCCAACGTCAGCCGGTCATCCGCCAACGTCAGCCGATCGTCGGCAAAGGTTTGCCGGTCGTCCGCAATCGTCAGCCGACGGTCCGCCAGCGTTAGCCGGTCACCCGCCAGGATGAGCCGGTCGCCGGCAATCGTCGGCGGATCATCCGCAAGGGCTGGCCGGCGATCGGCCGGCGATTGCGGACCGTCGGCCGGCGCTTGCGGATCATCGGCAGCGGCTTGCCGACGATCCGCAGACGGACCGCTACCACCCCTCGTCGCCGAAGAACGGCTGGGCCGCGGTCTCCGGCTGCGCGAGGTCGGCGGCCAGGGCGGCGACGCCGATCTCCCCCTTGTAGAGGCTGTCGGCCACCTCCGAGACGCGGACGATGATCTCCGCGGCGCGCTCTCCCAGGTCCCGGGCGCGCTCCAGCCAGATATCGCCCTTGCCCTGCTTCCAGAGGTCGAGCAGCGCGTAGGCCCGGCCGGCGTAGCCGCAGCAGAGGCTGCCGTTGGCGTCCGGCGCCTCCCAGGCGTTCCAGGCAGCGCCCTCGGCCAGGTCGAGCCAGCGGTCGCCTTCCATGGCGCCCAGCTCCTGGTGGGCGAGGGTCCAGAGGTGGACGAAGCCGGCGCTGCCGTTGCACCAGCCCGGCATGGTGCCGGAGTCGCCCTCGGCGTCGCGCCAGGGCCAGCGCAGGCCCCTCCCCCAGCTCCTTGCCAGATCGCCGAGCTCGGCCAGGCGCTCCTCCAGCCTCTCCGGACGCGTGGTCCCGGCGGCTCGGCACCAACGCAGCGTCGCATAGAGATAGCCCGCCCAGCCGTGCGCCATCCCCAGGTTGGCCCACTGGCGGCGGGCCTTGCCGACCGGAGCCTGGGCGTCCAGGTCCTGCCACAGGCCCGCCAGCAGCTCGTCCCCCAGCTCGCGGACCCCCGGCGCCAGATCCTTCGCGGCCGGGCCGCCCTTGAGGGTTTCGAGCAGGAGAGCGGCCGCCAGCAGCACGCCGGAACGGCCCAGGGTCAGATCCGCGGCCTCGCAGGGCTGCCGGACCGCGGCCAGGAAACCCTCGACGGCGCGGCGCTGGGTGATCATGTCGCCCAGGGCATGGGCCACGAGCCCCTGCACGGCCAGCGGACCACTCGGCGAGTGGTACGGAGTAACCGGCCCGAGGGTCTCCTTCGAGAGCCCCTTGTCGGCGTTGTAGAAGCCCTCGTCCGGCGTGCCTCCGGCCACGGCCCGCGCGGCCCAGAGGTCGGCGAGCGAGAGCAGCTCCGCCTCTTCCCGCGCCACCGCGATCCGGTAGAGGGCGCAGGCCGCGCCCGCGGTGCCATAGTTGATCGAGAGCTTCGGCGCCTCCTTGAAGCCTTCGCGGAAGAGCGCGCCGACGACGCGCAGCCGCTCCAGGGTGCGGTCCAGGAGGACCTCCGCGGCGGAGCGCCGGGCGGCGCGCGGCGCTTCTCCGGCCGCGGGGGGCTCGACGCCGGCCAGCGCCTCGGCCAGGGCGGCCATGGAGGGGAAACGGTCCTCCGGCGCCTTGGCCATGGCGCGGGC
>DATANP010000261.1:0-20234 GCA_036266195.1 Thermoanaerobaculia bacterium
CGGCGCCGTTCGGGCCGAGCAGGCCGTAGATCTCCCCGGCGGCCACCTGGAAGGACACGCCGTCCACGGCCCGGATGTCACCGAAACGTTTCACCAGCCCTTCGACACGGATCATTTGGACCTCGGCATGCGTCTAGTACGTTGGAGGTCCATCGGAAGTTCGATGGGCGAAGTTCGGTGGGAGAATAGGGACCGGGGGGTGAAACAGAATGCTCGCCTCCCTCGTTGTATGGGTTGAGGAATGAAGCCTCTCATGTCGCCAATCTACCCGGACGTCCATGTCTCCCTGCGGAGTCGGAACCGCTTTGCCCTGGTGAGCGCGATCCGGTACGGGCTGCGCCGCGCCGGAAAGCCGCACGCCGACATCGAGCGCTTCAGCCAGGAGGCCCTCTCCACCCAGGACCCCCACCGCTTCGAGGAGCTGTGCCAGCGGTGGGTGCTGGTGGATCGGGTGGGATAGGAAACTGCGGGACGTGGTGGTACACTGTCCCGGAACGCAAAGATCCTAGAGGCGCGACGATGTCCCGAATGACGACTCTATCCCTGGCGGTTCCCGAGGAGGTTGCCCGCCAGATGCCGAAGGATCCGACCGCTTGGCAGCAGGTGCTGGAGTTCGGGATCCGGGAGTGGCGCATCCAGCAGGCGCTGGAGGCCTACCGGCGCGGCGAGGGCTCTCTCGCCTACGCGGCCAGCCGGGCTGGCCTCTCTGTCCGCGAGATCATTCCTCTCGCCTATGCCCACGGTCTGGAGCCGAAGGTGGATGAAGGCCTCGCGAGCTCTACCCTGACCGGCGAGCAAGCCTCGAATCTGTGATCGCCGTCGCCGACTCCGGTCCTCTCATGGCGTTGGCCAAGGTGGGCGGGCTCGACGTGTTGTTCCAACTCTTCCCGAGGATCGTCGCGACTCCGGCGGTTTTCTCCGAAACCGTCATCATGGGGCAACGGCTGGGCGCCTCCGACGCGAGGCTCCTGACAGCCTGTTTCGAGGAGGGTCGCATCATGGTCCAGGCTCCCCCGGCCGACAGGCTCCCTGAGCTCTCGAAGCTCGGCTCGGGCGAGGAGGAGAGTGTCCGGCTTGCTCTCGCTCTCCGTGCCGAGTGGCTCCTGGTCGACGATCTCGACGCGCGCCGCGCCGCCGAAGAGATCCTGAGCGCCGCGGGAGCGGTCACGCGTGTCAAGGGGACCCTGGGAGTCATCGTCTCGGCTTGTCAGCAGGGGGCTCTTCCGCTTGAAGACGCACTGCAACTCCTCAGGGCTCTGGGGGATCGCCCGGACATCTGGCTCAACCAAAAGCTCATCTTTCGAGCCATCGACAGCCTTTCCGGGAGCTGAGAGATCTATCGCATCCGGCGGGCCTCGGCCAGCAGCGCCTCGGCCCGGCGCCGGGGCTCCGGGTCGGACGCGAACGCGCGCGCCAGGGTGGCGGCGCGGCGGGCGCGCTGGAGGCGGTCCTGGCGGTCCTCGGGCAGCTCTCTCGCGGCCTTGAGGGAGACCTCGGCCATGCGGAGCTGGATGGCCACGTCCTCGGGCCGGGAGTAGACGTGGCTGCTGTAGATCCCCTCCAGGAAGGCCGGTCCCTGGTCCACCGAAAGCTCCTCGGCGTGCTTTAGGACCAGGTCCAGGTCGTCGTCCTCGACCCACTGCGACCAGAGATTGAGGTGGTCCGCGGCGGCTTCGTCATGGCCCAGGGTGAGCTCGGCCTCGACGAGGCTGGCCACGGCCTCGACGTCGTGCACGCCGCCGCCCTCCTCGTCGTCGTTTTCCTGCAGGGTGCGGACCGGGCCGTCGAGCAGGAAGACCGCCCTCTGCAGGTCGCCGAGGCGGGCCGCCGCGATGCCGGCCTCGGTGGCCACGGCCGTGTGCAGGCGGCGGCGCTCCAGCTCCCGGGCGAGGTCCACGAGGTCCTGCCAGCGCTCCTCGGCGTAGTACCAGTTGGCCAGCCCCTGCGCGATCTCGGCGGCGTTCGAGTGCTCGCGGACGATCAGGCGCCGCGCCTCCGCCTCGACGGCCGGCATGTCGGCGTGCGACTCGATCCAGGCGATCCGGGAACCGTCGGAAGCGTCTCCGCCCAGATGGTTGAGCAGGCCGAATACCGCCAGGGAGAAGCGCGGATCGGCCAGCACCGCCTTCCTCAGGTGCTCCTCGCCCCGGCCCATGTCCTCCCGGGCCAGCCACCAGTGCCAGGCGGCGTCGGAGCGCGGACCGGCGAAGCGCTTGCGCACCTCGTCCGCCCTGGCCCCGCCCGGGTCACCGCTGCGCGGCAGGACCACGCCGAGCAGGAAGTGGGATTCCCCCCACTCCGCCTCCAGGTCCGGGTAGGGGCGGTCCACCCAGGTGTCCCAGCGCGAGGTGTCGAACGCCACGGCCGTGCCGAGCCGGTCGTCGTAGCCGAAGACGGACAGCACGTGGCCCGGCCGGTAGAGGAGCGCGGGCATGCCGCGGTCGATCAGCCAGCGCACGTCGTCGAGCGTGGCGAAGGGGACCAGGATGTGGTCGAAGCCGTACTCGTCGGCCAGGAGCCGGATGTCCGAGCCCGAGGTGCCCAGGCCGAGAAGGGTGACCTTCTCTCCCAGCTCGGAGACGCTCACTGGCCGGCCCAGGAAGCGGAAGGCCAGGGCCAGGGTGTTCGGCGCGCAGTAGCCGTCGCGCATCTCCGTGGGGACCTCGACGCCGGGGAGCACCTTCCGCCGCTCCGGCCGGCCTTCGGAGAGCCGCTCCAGGTAGTAGCGCCCCTCGCCCACCAGCTCGGCGTTGGCGTTCCTGGTGGTGGTGAGCAGCCGGAAGGCGGCCCGCGCCCGCTCCAGGTCGCCGAGCTTGTAGTGCAGCAGGCCGATCCGGTGCTGGAGGTAGGAGGCGAGCGCCGGGTCCGAGTCGGCCTCCAGGGCGCGGCCGTACCAGGTCAGGGCCGCCGGCACCCGCCCGCTGCGCTCCAGGATGCGGGCCGTCACAAAGGAGACCCGCGAGTTGGCGCCCGCCAGGACGGCGAGATTCAGAGTGGCGGCGCCAAGCAGCAGGACGGCGCCCGCAAGACGCGCCATCCGGGAGCCGCGGCCCCAGGCGAGATGCAGGGTCACGGGCACGGCCGCGAGCACGAAGGCGCCCTGGAGGATCCAGACCTGCCACTCGTTCCAATGATCGAACCCCTCGACGCCGATGCGCTGGCTCTCCAGCGCTCCGAGGGCTCCCTGGACGAAGACCTGGCGCAGGAAGAGGAAGGCTCCCCAGGAGGCAGCGGCCGCGAACAGGTCGGACGGCCGGCCGAGCCTCCCCCGCCGCAGGCTCGCCGCGGCGAACACGGCGCCGCAGGGGATCAGCCAGAGGGCGTCGAGCGCGATCAGGCCGAGCACCTCCCGCGGGTCCACCACCTCGGGGTTGAGCCGCGCCAGGAGCCCGCCGATGAGCTGCATGCCGAGCAGGCTGGCAACGACGTCCAGCGACGGCATCAGGAAGATCAGGGGCACCAGGGCGCGCAGGGTCTGGCGGCTCCAGGGGTGGCGGTCCGGCACCTCGTCGGCGACCGGCCCCGGCAGGAACGCCGCGGCCGCGAGGCTCGCCAGCAGGCAGAACGCGCCCCAGGCCGCGGCCACCAGCTCGAAACGCAGGCTGGAGGTGAGGAGCAGCAGGCCGGCGACGGCCACGGCGACGCCGGATGCAGCCGCGATCCAGCGCCTCGGTGTCTCCCGGGTCAAAACCCAGAGCACGGCGGCCGGGCTGGCGAACAGGCCGAGGCCGGCGCAACGCAGGTAGGACGGTGCGGTCCGAGGGGAGCTCACCCCGCTCATCGCCGGCCTCCGGGGCAGAGCGGCTCAAAGCCCACGGCGTCGGCCCATTGGCGCGCCTCCCGGGCTTCCCCGGTCCGGCCCGCCTTGTCGAGGGCCTCGGCCAGCCGCAGTCGATAGGGGACGCTCTTGGGATTCAGCTCGACGGCCCGGCGCCAGCGCTCCGCGGCGTCGTCCGGGTCGGAGGACAGGGCGGCGCGGGCGGCCCAGTACTCCGGATGGGTCCAGCGGGGCGTGCCCTCCGAGGACTGGGACTGCGACGTCACCAGGAGCGGCACCCGGTCCAGGAGCTGCTCCAGCCCGGCGCGGGCCTTGGGATCGGAGCCCGCGCCCGGCATCAGGGCCAGCGGCTCCAGGGCCTCCAGGATATAGGCCGAGCCCCAGGCGCTCTCCGCGGCGTAGCGCAGGGCGAGGTCGGCGGCCTCGGCGGAGCGGCCCGCGGACGCCGCCTTCTCCGACAGCTCGCGGGCCGTCCAGGCCTCCTCCGGCCGCAGCGCGAACGACGCGCGGAGCACCGCTTCGCGCAGACCGCAGAAGGGCTCGCGGTCGTCCCAGGTCTGCGCGGCGAGCGCCTCGACCAGCCAGGGGGACGCGGAGGCGATCCCTCCCCTCTCGATCCGGTCCGCGGCCGCCTTCGCGGCCGGCTCCTGCCCGGCGAGCAGACCCCGACCGTCGGGGTCGAGCCAGGCATAGGCGAGCAGCTCGTCCCGGGCCGGGCCGGGCGGCAGCTCCGCGACCAGCTCGAGCGCGCGGAGGAAGGCGCTCCTCCCCATCTCCCGGCGCGCCAGCTCCAGGGCCGGGAGGTCTGCGGGCAGGTCCGACCACGCGGGGTTGGCCTGCCGCGGGGAGACCAGGGCGAAGGCCCGGCTGCCGTCGCGGGCCAGGACGGCGCCGAGCCAGGCGGCCGAGCGCAGCACGGCGACGCGGGCCTGGGCGCGGGCCGAGCGCGCCTCCGGGCTCTCGCCGCCGACCAGCAGGCGCGCCACGTCGTCATGGTCCAGGTCCTCCTGGTCGGAGCTGCCGCCGGAGCTCCAGCGCGTGTAATCGAGCGCGAGGACCGCGTCGGCGCCGGGCGCGCTCCAGAAGACCAGGATCCAGTGCCCGTTGGGCTGGACCTGGACGAGCACCGGCACGCCCGCGGCCAGCACCCGGTCGCGCGCGCTCCAGGGGAAGACCACGGCGCGGGCGCCGACCACGTCCGCCACCACCCGCAGCTCCTGGAGCGGGCTCAGGTCGGGGAGGTCGGTCGAGGTGGCGCTGCCCGCGAGGTCCTGGAGCTTCTGCTTGATCTCGGCCTCGCCCAGGTCGGGCCGGACAGCGCGCGCCGCGGTGAGCAGGGCGCTCCAGTTCGTATCGAGGTAGCCCTCCTGGGACACGGGCGCGACCTTCGCCCGGCGCACGCCCGCGAGGTCCATGCGCGAGGCGAGCAGCGCCCGCGCGGTTTCGTCCATCGGCCAGGCCGGGTGCTCGCGCACCAGGGCCGCGTCGATCCGCGAGAGCAGGGTCCGCGCCAGGGCCGCGTCGCCCGCGAGCAGCGCCTCGCGCGCTCCCTTCTCCACGAGCGTGGAGGTGATCGCCTCGCGCGGCGCCCGCGCCACGGCCCAGGCCCAGTGGCGGGCGGCGTCGGCGTGCCGCCCTTCACCGGCCGCGGTCGTGGCCCAGCGGTTGCGCCAGGACACCGGCCCGTCGCCGGTCGCCACGTCGAAGCCCCAGAAGAAGAGGAAGGCGAGCGCCGCGGCCACGGCCCAGCGCTGGATCAGCTCCCGGGTCCGGCGGGCCTCGGCCATGTACAGGGCCAGGGTGAGAAAGAGGCCGAAGCTGAGGGCGACGAGCCAGAGGTCGGAGGAGTCGGCGAGCCGGTCGCTGACCACGATCTCCTGGGTGCGGCTGAGCCCGCGGGCCAGCCACTGGAAGAGCGCTTTGGCCGCCATGAGGGCCAGGAGGACGAGGTAGAAGGACGCGGCGAAGACCACCGGCGTGCCGAGCCGGAACGGACGGCGGAGCGCGCCCCGGACGAGCCCGACGAGCGCGCCCGTCGGCACCAGGAAGAGCGCGACGACCCGGAGGATCTGCCCGAAGCCGGAGGGCTTGGCGAAGACCGCGTCGCCCCACCGGGTCGTGAACGTGGCCAGGCCGATCGCCAGGAGCACGCCCACGACCGCGAGCGCGGCGCTCCAGGTGAGCACCTGCACGCCGGTCCGCGGCTCGGCGGTCCAGGGGACCTCCGGGGCGAGGCCGGCGCGGGCCTCCAGCCGTCCCGCCGCCAGTCCCGCGGCCAGCCAGAGCAGGTAGATCGTAGCGGCGGCCGGCGCCAGGGAGACCGGCGCGAGGAGCCCGATCGCCACGCCGAGCCCGGTCACGGCCAGGGCCGCGGCGATCAGCAGGAGACCGGCGCCGATCCGCCGGGCCGCGATCGCGCGGGCGCCGAGCAGCAGTCCGCCGGGCAACGGCGTCGCCAGGACCGCCAGCATGCCGTGCAGCACGAGGCGGCGCGGCAGCGGCGCGGTCCTCTCCTCCCGAGGCTCCGCGCCGGGCTCTGCCTCCGCCGGCTCGGCGGGCTCGCGGTCTTCGTCTTCCATTGGTTGCACGATTGTCCTCAGGGTATCACGCGTAGAATCCTGGCAATGTCCGACATCGTCTCCGAATCCGGAGGGCCGGTCCCCCTCGGGCCCTTCCACCTGGAGCGCCGCATCGGCCGCGGCGGCATGGCCGAGGTGTGGTCCGGCGTCCACGCCGTGCAGCAGGTCCCGGTGGCCGTCAAGGTCATGACGGGCGAGCGCGCCAGGAACCTCCAGTACCGGGCCTCGTTCCGCAACGAGGTGCAGGCGGTCGCCAGCCTGGACCACCCCGGCATCGTGCTCGTCTTCGACCATGGCGAGGTGAGCCGGGAGGCGGAGGACGCCTCGCGCGGCCTGCTCCCGGCCGGCAGCCCCTGTCTCGCCATGGAGCTGGCCGACGGCGGCACCCTGGCCTCGATCGCCCGCGAGACGCTCGACTGGCCCGAGCTGCGCCGCATCCTGCTCGCCCTGCTCGACGCCCTGGCTCATGCCCATGCCCGTGGTGTGGTCCATCGCGATCTCAAGCCCTCCAATGTCCTGTTGTTCGGCGACGATCCCGAAGGCCTGCCGGGGCAGCGCCGTCTCAAGCTCGCCGACTTCGGCCTCGCCCAGGCTTTCGAGCTCCAGGTGGGCCCCGATTCCACCGACTTCGTCTGCGGCACGCCGACCTACATGGCGCCCGAGCAGCTCCGCGGCGAGTGGCGCGACTACGGACCCTGGACCGACCTCTACGGCCTCGGCTGTCTCGCCTGGTCGCTCGCCGCCGGCCACCCGCCGTTCAACGAGACCGGTCTGCTCCAGCTCGTCCGTCTCCAGCTCGAAGAGGACCCGCCGTCGTTCCGGCCTCTCTACCCAGTGCCGTCCGGGTTCGAAGGATTTCTCCGCCGGCTTCTCCAGAAGGAGTCCGGCCGCCGCTACGTGCGCTCGGCGGACGCCACCTGGGCCCTGCTGAAGCTCGGCGAGCCGGTCCGCAAGGGGTGGTCCTCCCCCGCGCTCCCCGCGCCCCCCGCGGAAGCCACGACCGAGCTGATGACGCTGGTCGGGCTTCTCCCCGCGGCCGCCGCCCGTCAGACGGTCGTCGAGGAGCCCGGCCCGCGCGAATCGCCGCCGCTGCCCGCGACCTGGGAGCACCCGGTGCGCCGCCAGGCCTCGATGAAGCTGGTGGGCGCCGGGCTCGGGCTCTACGGCCTGCGCTCGATCCCGCTGGTCGGGCGCGGCGCCGAGCGCGATCTTCTGTGGAGCGCGCTCCGGGAGGTCCACGAGACGCAGCAGGTGCGGCTGGTGCTCCTGCGCGGCGCGGCCGGCAACGGCAAGACCCGGCTCGCCGAGTGGATCGCCCAGCGCGCGCACGAGGTCGGCGGCGCCACGGTGCTGCGCGCCTCCCACGGTCCGAGCCCGGGCGCCGGCGACGGCCTGCCGAGGATGGCCGCCCGGCACCTGCGCTGCGTGGGCCTCAGCCGCGCCGAGACCCTGGAGCGCACCGAGCGCATCCTGCGCGCCTGGAAGGTGACGGACGAGAGCGAGGCCGCCGGGCTCACCGACCTGATGGTGCCGGGCACCTCCGAGGAGGGGGCCGGCGCCCGCCCGCAGACCGCGGCCGAGCGCTTCGCCCTGCTCGAGCGCCACTGCCGGCGGCTGGCCCGCCAGCGGCCCGTGCTGATCCTCCTGGACGACGTCCACTGGAGCGTCGAGGCGATCGCCTTCGCCGACCACCTGCTGCGCAGCGCCGACCTCCCCGCCCTGCTTCTCCTGACCGCGCGCGACGAGGCGCTCGCGGAGCGCCGGCTGGAGGCCGCGGCCGTGGCCGAGCTGCTCCTGCTCCCCGGCGCCCGCGCCCTGGAGGTGCCGCCGCTCTCGCACGGCGACCGGGCGTCCCTGGTCGAGGAGCTGCTCGGCCTGTCCGGCGATCTGGCCGCGCAGGTCGAGGAGCGGACGTACGGCAATCCGCTCTTCGCCGTGCAGCTCGTGGGCGACTGGGTGCAGCGCGGCGTCCTGGAGGTCGGCGAGGCCGGCTTCGTGCTCCGGCCCGGCGAGGAGGCGCGCTTCCCGGACGACCTCCACGAGGTCTGGTCGGCCCGCGTGGAACGGCTGTTGGCCGATCTTCCCGCGGGCTCCAACGAGGCCCTGGAGATCGCCGCGGCCCTCGGCCCGACCATCGACCGCCAGGAGTGGGAGACCTCCTGCCGGGCCATGGGCGTGCCCTGTCCGCCGCCGCTCCTCGACGGCCTGATCGTCAGCCACCTGGCGGTGCGTACGGAGGAGGGCTGGCGCTTCGTCCACCCGATGCTGCGCGAGAGCCTGGAGAGGATGGGACGCGAGGCCGGCCGCTGGCCGGGCCACAACCGGGCCTGCGCGGCCATGCTTCTGCGCCGGGCCGTGCTCGGCGAGCGCGGCGTGGCCGAGCGCCTCGGCCGGCATCTGCTCCTGGCCGGCCAGCCGGACACGGCGGTCGATTTCCTCCTGCGCGGCGCGCGCGAACGACGGGAGACCAGCGACTACGGGCCGGCCCAGGCGCTGCTCGCCATGCGCGACGATGCCCTGCAATCGCTGGAGGCCGGCCGGCGCGATCCGCGCTGGGGGGAGGGCTGGGTGCTGCGCGCCCGCATCCATCTCCACCAGGGCCAGCTCGACGAGGTGTTCCGCTGGGCCGGCCGCGCGGTGACCGGCGGCTCCGACGAGGCCTGGAACCAGACCCGCTCCGAGGCCCTCCGCCTGCTCGGCGACGCGGCGCGCCGGCGCGGCGACCTCTCGCAGGCCGTGAACCTCTACGAGCGCTGCGTCACCACGACCGACAACCCGCACGGCATCGCCGCCAGCCTCTGGGGCCTGGGCGACGTGCTGCGCCAGCGCGGCGAGCTGGGCAAGGCCCGGGACCTCTTCGAACGCTCCCACCGCCTCTACGACGAGATCGGGGACGAGCACGGCCTGGGCGACCACCTGATCGGCCTGGCCGACATCGCGCGCCAGGGCCGGGACGCGGACGAGGCCGAGCGTCTCTACCAGGAAGCCCGCGACCTCTTCGAGGGGCTCGGCAACCAGTACGGCGTGGCGCGCACGCTCAACGGCCTCGGCGAGGCCGCGCGCCTGCGCGGCGACCTGGCCCGCGCCGGGGGTCTGTATCTCCAGTCGCTCGGCATCCTGGAGCGGCTCAGCTCGGCGGACGGGATCTTCCCGCGCGTCAACCTCGCCCTGGTGGACCTGGGGGGAGGCCGCTTCGCCGAAGCCCGCGACGCGCTGGAGGAGATCCGCCACCAGCTCGAGCCCCTGGGCTGGGGCGGGCTGCTCGCCTGCGTCCACACCGCCCGGCTCGCCTGCGCGGTCCACCACCGCGACTGGTCCGCCTGGGACGAGTCCTACGCCCGCGCCGCGGCGCTGCTCAAGGCGAGCGGCCTCCAGGACCCCGACCTGGAGTGGGCGGTGCAGCTGGCCGCCCGGCTGGCCGAGGAGGCCCGGCGGCCAGCCCTGGCGGAAGCGGCACTGAAGCTGCGCTAACCCCGCCCCAGCGCCAGCAGCTCCGGGCTCCCCGGATACTTCCCCAGCGCGAACCGCAGCAGCGAAGCCGCGCTGCCCGGGTCGTGCAGGGCGCGCAGGGTCTTCACCGCCTCGGCATAGGAGGCGGGCGTGGGGCTCGCCTCGACCATCTGCTTCAGGGTGGGTCCGACCCGCTCGGGCCGGCCGCTCACCGCGTAGAGCACGGCGAGGTTCGAGTAGGCCCGGTAGTCCGCGGGAAAGAGCCGGATCTCCTGGAGGAACGACGCCTCGGCGCCCGTGGCGTCGCCCATGTCGGCCAGGATCTTGCCGCGGATGAGCGACAGCCCCTGGATCAGGTCGGGGTCCTTGGCCTCGCGCCGGTTGTAGACCTCGACCGCCCGGCGGGTCAGGTCGAGCGCCTCCTCGTAGCGGCCGCGGGCGTGGAGCACCTCGGCGAGCGTGATCATCGGCCCGACCCGCAGCGACTCGTCGTTCATGGCGAGCCGGGCCTCGCGCTCGGCGCCGTCCAGGTCCTTCCTGCGGAGGGCGATCTGGGCGAGCAGGCCGTGCGCGAACGAGGGGTGGCTCGTGAGCGCCATGCGCGCGTGGGACGCGGCCTCGTCGAGCTGCCCGAGGTCGAAGTAGAGCGAGGCCGCGGCCACGGCGATCGTGGGCGAGCCGTGCGAGACGCGCAGCCCCTCGCGGTAGGCCTCCAGCGCCTCGCCAGTCCGGCCGAGGGCCTGGAGCGCATGGCCGAGGAACTCCCAGGCGTCGGACATGTTCGGGTTGACCGCGAGCACCCGGCGGTACGCCTCCACCGCCTGCGCGTGCTCCTTGCGGGCGCTGTGCTCGAAGGCCAGCTTGAGATCGCCGAGCGAGGCGATGCGGCTCTTCGGATCGGGCAGCGGACCCTCGACGTCGCCAACCCCCGATCCGATGTACCCGAGCGCCATCATGGCCTGGCGGCTCTCCTCGTCCACCGCGGCCGGCGGCGCCAGCCTGCGGTCGTAGCCGGACATCTCCTTCCTCATCTCGGCGAAGAGCCGGCGCTCGCGGGAGAGCACGTTCGTCCGCTCGTCCGGATCCGCGGCGAGGTCGTACAGCTCGGGATCGGGGCTCTCGATGTAGTGGTGCCGGCCATCCGCGAGCGACGTCAGCTCGCTCCACCCGAAATGGATGCGCGGGTAGAACGTCTCCGAGTAGATCCGGCGCACCGGCGCCTTCTCCTGGAGGAGATCGAGGAGCGGCATGCCCTTGAGCGCCGGTGGAACGGTCATCCCCAGGAGGGAGAGGACGGTCGGCGCCACGTCCGTGAGCTGGGCCGGTTTCTCGACCGTCGAGCCGGAGAGCTGCGAATCCGGCAGCTTCAGGATCATCGGCACATGGATCGCCTCGTCGTAGAGCAGGACGCCGTGCTCCTTCTCCACGTGGTCTCCGAGCCCCTCGCCGTGGTCCGAGACGAGGACGATCAGCGCCTTGTCGTACAACCCGAGCCGCTTCAGGTCGGCGAGGAGATCGCCCACGATCCGGTCGGCGGTGGCGATCTCGCCGTCGTACTTCGAGGCGTAGCGCGAGGCGAACGGCTCGGCCGGCTCGTACGGGGTGTGCGGCTCGTAGAGGTGGAAGAAGAGGAAGAACGGCCCGTCCTTGACCGACTCCAGCCAGCTCCGCGCCCGGTCGAGCGTCTCGGTCCCCGGCCGCTGTAGACCTCCCAGGCCGGTGTTGGTGCGGAACTCGATCGCGTCCTCGTAGAGGTCGAACCCGGTGGAGAGGCCCCCCTTGCCCTGGAGCACGTAGGCCGACACCGCGCCGCCGGTGGCATAGCCCTGCTGCTTGAGGAGCCAGGGCAGGAACGGCAGCTCGCCCTTCTCGATCTTCGCCTTGTCCAGCCGGTAGCCGACGTTGTCGCGCACGCCGTGGACCGCTGGCAGAACGCCGGTCAGGAGCGACGAGTGGGCCGGGAACGTCAGCGGCGTCGGCGAATAGGCCTTCTCGAACAGCACCCCGTCCTTGCGCAGGCCGTCGAGGGCGGGCGTCTCCACGCCGCGGTAGCCGTAGGCCGGCAGGTGGTCGGCGCGCAGGGTGTCGATCGAGATCAGGACGACCGGGGTGCCCTTGGGCACGTCCAGCCTGTCTCCCCCGCGGGCGCAGGCGGTGAGGATCAGGAGAAGAGCGGCGAGGACGGTCCTCACGGCAGCCGCTCGAGCAGCCCGCGGGCCTTCTGCACGTCGCTCGCGTAGCGCCGCGGGGCGCCGGCCACGAAGCGCTCCAGGGCGGCGCGGGCCTGCTTGGGCCGGCCGATCTCCGCCGCCTTGAGACCCAGGTTCCAGAGCGCGTCCCAGAGGTTGGGCTGGAGGTCCACGGCGCGCTGCCAGGCATCGACTGCCTCGCCGGGCTTGCCGAGCTGGTAGAGCGCCACGCCCAGGTTGTTCCAGGCCAGGGGGAGAGTCGGCCGCAGATCGACCGCCTTGCGCGACAGGTCCCCCGCCTGCTGCCAGTGGCCGAGCCGCAGCTCGATCAGGCCCATCTGCTCGAACGCGCGGGCGTCGTTCGGGTCGTCGGCCAGGATCTTCTGGAGGATCGCATAAGCCTCCTTCTGCCGGCCGGCTTCCGAGAGGACCAGGGCCAGGGCGTGGCGCGACCGTGGCTCGCCGGTCGCGGCCATGGGCCCGAGCACCTCCAGCGCCTCGTCGGTCTTGCCCTGTTCGGACAGCGTCAGGCCGAGCTGGCGCAGCAGGCTCTCGGTCGCCACCCCGTCGGCTTTGGCCTTGCGCATCACCTCCAGGGCCTCGGCCGTGCGCCCGCTTTCGAGGAGAGACTGCGCCAGGAGCGACCGGCCCAGGGGCATCGACGGCCTCTCCTGCACCACCTCGCGGGCCACGGCGACCGACTCGTCGATCTTCTTGCGGTTGTAGAGGCCGATCACCCGGAAGATCTTCGCGTCCAGCTCGATCAGGTTCTTGGGATCGTCCTCCGGGCCGTAGCTCGCCTGGGCCGGGGCTGAACCCGAGATGTAGCCCAGGCTCCGCAGGCGCTGCTCGTCCCCGGCCGGCAGGGCTCCCCTCCTCGGAGGCCAGACCGACTCCTGGGGCAGCAGTCCGATCAAGCTGCGGGCCGTGGGCCGGTCCTGGTCCACCTGGTTGCGGGCCTCCTTCGGGTCCTTGGCGACGTCGTACAGCTCGGGGATCGGGAGCACGATCATCTTCCGCCCCTGGCGCAGCACGCCGCGCAGCGGCGCCCAGCCGCGGTTGAGGTTCGCGGAGAGCGCCTCGAAGTACGAAATCGTCGGCTCCTTCGAGGGCGGCGCGAGGAGCGACTTGCCGAGCCGGTTGCCGCGCGGCTGCGGCACCGCGCTCCCGGCGATGCCCGCGGCCTGGAGCACGGTCGGGAAGATGTCGATGTGCCGCGCCGGCCGGTTGTCCTTCCCGGGCTGCACTCCGGGACCCCAGACCACGAGCGGCACCTTGAGCGTGGACTCGTAGGCGAACAGGCTGTGCGTGGCCTCGCCGTGCTCGCCCAGCCCCTCCCCGTGGTCCGAGGTCACCACGACCAAGGCCGGCGGCTCCTTGCCGTCCAGAAGGGGATTCAGGAGCGGCGCGAGGAACGAGTCGGCGGCGGCCACCTCGCCCAGATAGGGGTTGTCCTTGTAGCGCGTGGCGAACGGCTCGGGCGGCGAGTAGGCCGCGTGGGGGTCGTAGAGATGGACCCAGAGGAACCGGGGCTTGCCGCGCTGCGCGTTCCACCACGCGAGGGCCGGGGCCACCACCTCGTCGCCGCGGCGCTCGGACATGCCGAACTCGTCCGCCTCCGAGCCGCGGGTGGTGCGATCGTCATAGACCTGGAACCCCTTGTCGAGCCCGAACTCCGAGTCGAGCGGATAGCCGCCCACGAACGCGCCCGTGGCATAGCCCGCGCCGCGCAGGGCCGTGGCCAGCGTGGGGACCTCCGCGTCCAGCCGGAAGCCGGTGTTGTCGCGGATGCCGTGCTGGTAGGGGTAGAGGCCGGTCAGGATGTTCGTGTGCGACGGCAGGGTCACCACGTTGTGGGCGTGGGTGTCGGTGAACACCCGCCCCTTGGCGGCCAGGCGGTCGAGCACCGGCGTCTGCACCTTGGCGTTGCCGGCGAACCCGGTCGAGTCGGCGCGCAGGGTGTCGATCGTGATCAGGAGGACGTCGGGGCCCGACCTGGATACCGGAGCCGCCGCCGCCGTCAGGAAGAGCCCGACGGCGACGGAGACAGCGCTCAGGGCGACGAGCGCCAGACTGCTGCGGATCTTCATGCAGGGCCGGATTATAGCCGACCCTGCACGGTTGACCTCCTAGCGCAGCCGGACGGTGGCGCCCACCCGGAAGACCCGCGGGCTGAGCGCCTCGTTTGCCTCGTAGCGGCGGCCGGACCGGGCGTTGCGGTCGACCTGGAGGATGGTGTCCTGGTTGGTCAGGTTGAAGCCGTCCAGGCTCAGGATGAGCCGCGTCACGCCGAGGTTGAATTCCTTGTCGGCATGGGCGTTGAGCACCATCGCGTCGTCGTGGCGGAATTCGTCGATGTCGCCCGTGAGCTGGACGTTGCGTCCGCCGACGGCGCTGCCGCGCGACACGTAGGGTGGCGTGATGTAGCCCTCGCGGCCGTCGAGGCTCGCCCCGAGGTTGAAGCCCCACGGCCGGTCGGGCGCGATCTGGTAGAGGCCGTTGAGGTTGAACGACCACCGGCCACCCACCAGCACCTCCGACTTGTTGCCCGACGAGCGCGAGAAGTACACGTCGTCGCCGTCCGCATAGCCGAGGTCGTCGGAGACGACGTCCGTCGGATCGTCATACTTCCGGAACTCGGGCCCGATGTTCCAGTTCCAGTCGGCGTAGGTGAAGTGTCCGCGGAGCATCCAGCGGTCCGCCAGGCGTTTGGTCAGGCTGAGCGTGGCCCCCAGGTAGTCCATCTCCCGGTCGCCGTTCACGTACAGGGCGCCGCCGGTGGGTGTGAGGCCGTCCTTGAGGTCGTAGTACGGGACGTTTCTCGACGTCTGGCCGTTCGGCAGAACGCCGTTGAGGGTACCGACCTGGACCCAGTCGTCGCGGGTGGCGAGGCGGGTGACGCCGGTGGCGTCCTCGGTGACGAAGGGCCGGGTCTCGGGGATGTCATGGATGTTGCGGTAGGTGAGCGTCAGGCCGCCGGCCAGGTTGGGCCGGAACGAGTGCTCGAGCCCGAGGCTGACCTCGTCCGTCATGGTCGGGTCGAGGTTTTTCGCGTTCACGTTCGGCGAGAACAGGGGGTTCTCGGGGTCGAAGCCGTAGGGGTAGGCGAACTCAAGAGAGCTGCGCTCGGCCGGGTCGAGGACCAGGTTGTGGTTCGCGTCCACGAAGTAGAAGTAGGCGTAGGAGTAGCCGAGCGGCGAGACGCGGCTCGCCAGCGGAAGCTGGCCGAGCTGCTCGGCGTACTGGGAGAAGGTGCCGCGCAGCAGGGTGCGGCGCTCCTCGCCCAGCGCGTAGGTGGCGCTGACCCGCGGCACGACCGTCTCCCATTCGAAACCGCCGGCGTCGTTGCCCTGGAAGGTCAGCGGCGGCAGCAGGTCCGGGACGTTCGGGTTGCCGGTGTCGGAGCTGGGCAGGTTCTCGAGGGTCTGCTTGTCGTAGCGCAGGCCGGCGTTGATCGTCCAGCGATCCAGGGTGATGGTGTCCTGGAGCCAGGCCGAGTCGTACTTCGAGTCGATGCCCACCGAGCGGTTGCGCGGGAACACCACGACGTCCAGCCCCTCCGGGGCGCCGAACCAGTCGCCGGAGACCACGTACTTGCCGCGCGGCCAGACCGTGCCGGAGTGGTTCTCCTGGTCGCGGAAGCTGCCGCCGAACTTCAGCTCGTTGTGGGTGGTGCCGGCGTCGAAGAAGTAGCTGCCGTCGAGCTTGGCCTGGTCGATCACCGCGTCCTGCGCGAAGTCGTAGTTGGTGCCGCGGAGCACGCCGTTGGCGTCGCGGAACCGGTCCGCGTCGAGGCCGCCCTTGGGGGTCAGCGTGAACTTGCCGTCGTCGCGCGCCCACAGGCCGGTGAAGACCAGGTTCGAGCTCGGGATGAACGTGTCCTCGATCTTGTAGATGTCCTGCGGCGTGGTCTGGTCGTGCGTGGCCTCCGGGGCCCGGGTCGGGCCGGCGCCGCGGCCGAACTTGAGCTTGTCGTTCGTCCAGTAGTGGAGCACGCCCGAGTTCTGCTGGCCGAGCTGGAAGTTCAGCTTGGAGTTGAAGTCCTCCAGCTCGGTGCTGTCGGTCTGGCCGCCGACCACGATGTTGTTGATGTCGCTCTTGCCGTACGAGGCCCAGATCCACAGGTGGTCCTTCATGATGGGGCCGCCGATGTCGGCGCCGTACTCCTCCACCCGGTCGATCTGGTTGCCGAGCCGGCCGCCCGCGAGCACCGCCGGCTCGGACTGCCAGTCGCCGTCGGTGCGCAGGTAGCGGGCCTGGCCGCGCCAGTCGTTCGTGCCGCGCTTGGTCACCTGGTTGATGGTCACGCCCGCGGTCGCCACCGTCACGTCGGCGCTGGAGACCGTGAACTGGACCTCCTCGAAGGCGCCGAAGTCGAAGTAGGTCGCCGAGGCGCCCACCGCGTTCATGTCGGTCAGGATCACGCCGTCCACCGCGAACGTGTTGTCGCGCGGGGTCGAGCCGGCACCCAGGAAGTCCGACTGCTGGCCGCTCTCGTTGCCGCCCAGGTTGAAGCGGTCCACCAGCACGCCCGGCGCCAGGCTGAGCAGCGACCACGGGTCGCGCGCCGTGGGCACCTTGTCGAGCTCCACCGCCGCCACGTTGGCGCCGCGGTTGACCTGGCGTTCGTCGATGATCGGGCTCTCGCCCGTGACCGTGATCACGTCCTCGACCGAGCCCGAGAGCGTGACCTCGATCTGCGTCTTGCCGCCGACCCGGATGGCGATATCCGGGTACTCCAGGGTCGAGAAGCCCTGGAGCTCGGCCGTCAGCTTGTAGGTGCCGGGATAGAGGCCGAGGAAGCGGAACTGCCCGTCCGCCTCCGACACCTGGACCCGCGGAGAGCCGATGCCCTCCAGCGTGATGGTGGCGCCGGGCAGCGGACCGCCGTCCGCGCCCTTGACCGTGCCGTAGAGATCGCCCGTCTGGAGCTGGCCGGCCGCCGGACCGGCCGCCGCCAGCAGGACGACGAGGACTGCGAAGGCCCAACGCAGATGCCACTGTCGACTCATAGGCTGGTACTCCCCTTTCGGTAAGAGCTTCTTTGAGCCGATCATATCAGTAAGGGTTGGAGCTGATCACCCCGTTGGTGACACTCCGCAGGTAGTAGCCCGTGGTCGGACGGTTCTTGAGATCGAACGTGCCGCCCGACAGGACCTTCCAGATCTTATAGTTGGAGAAGGTCAGCGGCATGCCCGACACGCAGGTCTCGGGCACGTGGTCGCCGAGCACGAAGTAGGCCGGGCCGTCGCCGATCACCGTGGCGAGGCCGTTTCTGTCCACCACCACCGAGGTGGCCTCGTTGACCGCCACGGCGAGGGCGGTCGGCGCCTTGCCGTCCTGGATCTGGCGCGCCACGAAGGCCATCGTCCGGCCCATGCGGTCGCGGGTGACGAAGTGGCTGTCGGTGATCGTCCGCCCCATGTTCGCCCAGTTGAAGAAGTTGTAGGTGAAGGTCACGGACCGGTGATACGGGTTGGCCAGGGCGTCGCTCGACAGCGCGCTCGCCACGCAGCCGTCGTAGGTGAACTCGCCCTGGATCGCCAGGCCCGCGCTGGTGCCGCCGACGCCGCCGCCGCGCGCGTAGACGTCCTCGGTCGCGGTCTCGACGAGGGTGCCCTTGAAGTACTTGACGTAGTCGCACTGGTCGCCGCCGGCGTAGAAGACCACCTCGGCCTTCTTCACCGTGTCCTGCACGGCCGCGGTGTTCGAGTCGCTCGCCCGGGTGATCACCAGGGTCTCGACCGAGTCGACGCCGTTCATGGCATAGATGTAGTCGTTGTAGCCGTTGGAGCCCGAGGAGCGCAGAATCACCACGTCGATCTTGGTCGAGCAGCTCGTGCAGCCGCGGACCTGGTCGATGATCCACTGCAGCGCGGCGTCGACGTCGGTGCCGCCGCCGCCGAAGTCGTGGGCCGGCCCGGCCATGGCGACGACCACGTCGGCGGCGTTGCCGGTGAGATAGCGGGTGACCTTCGCATGAGCGGGGACAGCCAGGACGGTGGAGGCCAGCAGGATCAGGGCAAGACTCGCCTTCCTCATGACAATCTCCTTGAGAACCGGGGAGCGCATGGAATCGCGTCCCCTACCTTTCTGGTGCCGAGTCCGGGAAGATAGGGGACACGATGAGCCGCCTCCTGGCCCTCTGGCTGACCCTCCTCGCCGCCTTCTGGCTGACCCGGGCGGCATCCTCGGCCCTGCTGTTCGGCACCGCGGTGCGCGGTCCCGGCGAGGCCTTCCAGCTCGTGGTGGTGCCCGCCCTCCAGGCCCTGCTGGTGGCCTGGGCCACCCGGCGGCCGGGCCCCTTCCGCCACTCCGCACCGCTCCGCCTCGGCCTGCGCCAGACCGACGTCCGCGGCCTCCTCGTCCTGGACGCGGCGGTCCTCCTCACCGGCTGGATCTTCGCCGGGCACCCCTGGCTCGGCCTGGCGCAGGGCCGCAATCTCCAGAGCGCCTGGATCGCGATCAAGACCGGCACCGCGGGCGCGTTCCTGGCCCGTTCGGCCAGGGGCGACCGCTGGGTCCTCGCCCTGGCCGCCGGCCTGCTGGTCCTGGCCGGGCTGGTGCTCGCCGGCCTCGTGGGTCCGGCGCCGGACGGGTTGCTCCGCTGGCTGGTCCTCCACGGCCTCCTTCTGGCCGCCGGCACCGGGCTGGTCCTCGAAGCCCAGCGCCAGTTCCGCAAAAGCCGGCCCGCCGCCGCCCTCGCCCTCGACTGGGCCCTCGGCCTGGCGCTCCTCGCCGGATTGACCGGGGTCCTCGATCTCGGTCCATTCGCCGGTATCGCCGCGAGCCTCGGCTCTCTCGCCTCGACCGCGCTCCTGGTGGCCTCCCGGCTCGAGGACGACCTGATCTGAGGGCAAAACAGCGGCTATCGGCGGCAACCGGGCGAAAGAAGGGTCGGCTTTTAGATTCTTTGAGGTGATTTGAGCTGATTTGACCCGGATCGTGAGGATCTTTGAGACGGTCCGGCCTTACTCTTCCTCTCACGGGGGCAGTGATGCTCCCGCTCTTTTGCGGTTCTTTGAAGTGGGTTTGGAGGGAAGCTCTACTGGAGCACTTTGTGGTTCTCTTTTCATGGGGTTGAAGGTGGTCAAGATCAGGCCTGGACGTTCCGGGCCTTTTCCTTTTTGGGCGGGACACTTTCCGGCGCTCCCGGGAGACTCCCGGACGCGCCGGGGACCCTCCCGGCGGCGCCGGGGATCCTCCCGGCCACGCCGGGGACCCTCCCGGCCACGCCGGGGATCCTCCCGGCGGCGTCGGGAACCCTTCCGGCCACGTTGAGAAGCCTCCCGGCCGCGCCGGGAACCCTACCGGCCGCGTCGCGAACCCTCCCGGTCACGCCCGGAACCCTCCTGGATGCGCCGGGAACCCTCCCGGACGTGGGAGCGAGCGCCCCTTGTGGGCGCTGGCGCGTAGCCCCGGGTTTGAAACCCGGGGCATGGAGAGACCGATCCTGTTCTCCAAGCCCCTTCAGGGGCAATGGCACCCGGGCACTCAGGCTCGGGCACCGCCCCCACCTGTGCCGTCGTCCCTGAAGGGGCTGGACAACGGAGATTGGGGCCTCGATACCCCGGGTTGAAACACCGGGGCTAGGTGCCGGCGCCCCAAAGGGGCGCTTTGGCAACACCGCCGGCATGCGTCCCCCCTCTCCCGGGGGCGGTGGGCGGGAGATGGGAGAGGGGGACAGGGGGTGAGGTCTTCTCTACTTCCGCTTCGCCTTCACGTCCAGCTCCACCGCCACCCGCGCTGGCGGGAGCGCGCCGGTCAGGTAGAGCGTCTTGCCGGTCTCGGGGATCGTCACCGGCAGCGGACGGACCCCTCCGACCAGACCCTGCTTCAGCTCCTCGAAGCTGTCGAAGTCGTAGTAGCCCGGGGACTGGGGAATTGCCTCCGCCTGTGGCGGCGGCGCTGGCTTCTTCTTGTTGCGCTTGAGGAAGTCCAGGCTCAAGTTGCCGCCCCCTCTCCCCTCGTTCAGGGGGATCGTCTCGGTCCGGCTCGTCTTGCGCTCGTCCAGTATGGGCGACTCGGCGGTGACCGTGATCACGTCCTCCACTGCGGCGTTCATGGTGATCTCGAGCGCCACGCTGCTGCCGCTCACCACGATCACGTTCGGATATTCGATCGACGAGAACCCCTCCAGCTCCGCCGTGAGATGGTACGTCCCCGGCGGGAGGCCGTACAGGCGGAACTGGCCCTGGGCGTCGCTCACCGTCACCATCGGCGGCAGACCGGGGGCGG
>DATANP010000262.1:0-13302 GCA_036266195.1 Thermoanaerobaculia bacterium
GGTGGACCGGAGTTGCTCGCCCGCGGTGATGACCTGCCGCAGAGCTCGCGGTACGGCCGCCTCGCGGCTGGTGCCCGCTGTGGCGAGCTGTTCCAAAACCACGAACGGGAGGAAAAGCCGTTCGATCCTGTGCTCGTCAAGGAGATGCAGGAGGCGCAGTGGGTCGCGCCTGTCGTGGTCTGAAGCCAGGACGAGAGTCCCTCCGGTGCTCAGCGTGGAGAAGATCTCCTGGAAGGATACGTCGAAGCCGGCCGAGGCGAGCTGCAGCGTCCGCGTTCTTGGGGGCAGCGGGAGAGCCGAAGCCTGCCACAGAAGGAGATTCACCAAGGCGCGGTGAGGGAGGGCCACTCCCTTGGGCGTTCCTGTGGAGCCCGAGGTGAACATCACATAGGCGAGGTGGAGAGGGTCGAGGAATGGCGGTCGATTTCTGCCGGCGGCTCCTTCTCTTCGATCGTCAAGGCGGCAAACGACAGGCATTCCGGTGAAAGCGGAGCGCTCCGGGGAGCTTCCTTCTCCCACCACCAGAAAGCGGGCCGCGGTTGCGTGGCGCACCAGATGCAAGCGCTCGTCCGGATGCCCGAGGTCGAGAGGCACCGCGACCGCGCCCGCCATGAGAACCGCCAGCCAGGCGACAACCCACTCAGGAGAACGCTCGAGAGCAATGAGCACCGCTTGATCCGGTCCGGCTCCGCCGGCGCGCAGGCGTTCCGCGAGCCGCTCCGCCCTGCGGTTCAACTCGCCATAGGTGAGAGCCTGTCCGGACGTCGAGACGACTGCGGGCACACCAGGCGTCCGCTGTGCCCACTCCTCGACCAGATGGTGAACGCAGAGGTTTCCGTGGGAGGAAAGCGCCGTATCGTTCCATTCGGTGAGCAACTGGTGAAGCTCGGCCTCGTCCATCGTGGGGAGGTCTTCGAGGCGGATCCCGGGATTCTCGATCATGGCTGTCATGACGATCGCCCACGACCCCAGCAGGCGCTCCGCCGTGGCGGCGTCGAAAAGATCGGCATTGATCTCAGCTTCCAGCAGAAGCCCGTTCTGTTTCTCGATCCCGAACAAGGTGAGGTCGAACTTGGCGAAGGGATGCGCGACCTCGAAAGGCGAGGAGCCAACGCCTGGTAGCTCGAACAGGCCGCCAGACTCCTTGTCATGGACGACCATGGCTTGGAGGAGCGGCGTACGGCTCGGGTCGCGGGGCAGATCGAGCCGCTCCACGAGCAGCTCGAATGGCAGGTCGCGATGGGCGAGAGCCGCAAGGGCAACCTGCCATGCCTGCTGCAGCAGCTCGTCCACCCTGGAGAGACCGTCGAGCCGCAGGCGCAGGACCAGCGTGTTGAGGAAGAGCCCGATCATCCGATCTGTTCCCTGGGGGCCGCGCAGGGCGGCCGGAGAGCCCAGGACGAGGTCGGCGACATCGCTCATGCGCTTGAGCAGCACCCCGGCCGTGGCCAGCAGGATCGCGAACGGAGTCGTGCTGTGCTGCCGAGCCATCTGCCGCAGAGCATCGGAGAGCGCGCCGGGAAGGAGCCGGGATCGAGTAATGCCGCGGAAGGTCTGGTAGGGAGGGCGTGGCCGGTCGAGGGGGAGCGCAAGTGTCGTGGGGGCTCCGGCGAGCTGCTGCCGCCAGAAGGAGAGTTGCTCTTCGAGCGCTTTGCCCTGGACCTGCTGTTCTTGCCACACCGCGAAGTCGGCGTACTGGAGGGCCGGTGTCGGGAGCGGTGCCGCGCCGGCAAGAGCATTGCCATAGGATTGGGCCAGCTCATGACCAAGCACCGCGAGAGACCAGGAGTCACAGAGGATGTGGTGGAGGTTGAGAAAGAAAATGCTTTCTTCGTCGGCCAACCTCAACAGGGTGGCCTGTAGGAGCGGCGGGTGCGAAAGATCGAACGGCCGCTGGGCTGCGCAAGCGCAATGGCGAAACGCTTCGCGATCCCCGCGACCCTGGGGGAGCCCACGCAGGTCGATGACAGACAGCATCGCCCGAGGCGTAGCGGCGATCTTCCGCAGGGGCACTCCGGTGTTGGTTGGATAGCCGGTCCGCAGGATCTCATGCCGCTCCGTTACATCCCGCAAGGCAGCCGCGAGTGACTCAGGGCAGAGCGGCCCCGCAAGGCGCACCGCCATGGGAACGTTGTAGGCCGCATTTCCCGACTTGAGATGGGACAGGAACCAGAGCCTTTTTTCGCCAAAGGAGAGAGGGAGTCGGCCGTGGCGTGGAACCGGCTCGATGGGCGGGGTAACCCGAGGCGAAAGCTCGTTCCCGCGGAGAATCTGCTCGATCTGATGCGCCAGCGTCGACGGGGTGGGAGAGGTGAAGATCCTGCCGGCCGGCAGGTCGATCCCGAAGATCTCCCGGATCTGCATGACAGCCCGTAGCGCCAGAAGGGAATGACCTCCCAGCTCGAAGAAGCTCTCCTCTGCACCCATGGGACGCCCCAGCTCCAGCAAATCGGACCAAAGCTCGGAGAGCGCGCTTTCGACCTCGCTGCGCGCACGCGCAACGGGGAGGGGCGAGGGTGCTTTATCTTCCTTCTCCTGGGCCAGCGCCCTGCGGTCGATCTTGCCCGTCGGGGTTCGCGGGAGAGCATGCAGCACGGAGAGACGGGAGGGCACCATGTAGCCCGGCAGGTGAAGGGCAAGAAAGCCGAGGAGTTCGGCGGGCGAGAGTACCGCTCCCGGCCTCGGTACGACGAACGCCGCCAGGCGGAGCGGGCCTGACGCATCCGATCCGGCGACAACAGCAGCTTCCAGAACCATTGAATGGCCAGCCAGGCACGACTCCACCTCGTTGAGCTCGATGCGGAATCCTCGTACCTGGATCTGGCGGTCATTCCGTCCAACGTAGAATAGGTTGCCATCCGGCAAGGTTCGAGCGAGATCGCCCGTCCGGTAGAGCCGTGCTCCAGGCTTCTGCCCGAACGGGTCGGGCCCGAAACGGTCGGCGGTCAAGGCGGCATCGTTCGCGTAGCCCCGTGCCAGACAGGAGCCGCCGATATGGATCTCGCCCACGGCTCCGAGGGGCAGCAACCCTCCCCGGGAATCGAGGAGGTGGATGCGAGCTCCGGAAATAGGCCGTCCCAGGGGAGGGAGGTGCGTGGCGGCGGCGTCGGGCGGAACGGGCTGGGCGGTGACGGCTACGGTCGTTTCCGTGGGTCCATAGTGGTTGACCAGCGGCCAGGGGTTTTCGAGGACAGGCCTGCGGCGCAAGAGGTCACCTCCCGTGAGCAGGAGCCGCAGAGACCGCGGGCAGGGGCGGCCTGACGCGAGCATCTCCTCTGCCAGAGGAGTCGCGAGGAAACAGATCGTAATCCCTGCTTCCTCCAGCCAGCACCAGAGATGGCCGAGATCAAACCTTGCTCCGGCGGGAGGGACGTGCAAAGTGGCGCCGCAAGCCAGATGTGGCCAGATCTCCCACACCGAGGCGTCGAACCCTACCGCAGCCAGCAGAGACACGTGGTCGTGAGGCCCCACGCGATAGGTCTTGCGGTGCCAGAGAACCAGTCGACAGAGCGAATCGTGCGTAACCTCGACGCCATTAGGAAGGCCCGTGGAGCCGGAGGTGTGAATGATGTAGGCAAGCTGGTCCGTTGATGGCTTCGGGTAATCCAGGGGAACTCCGCATCCCTCCGTTTCTTCCGCGCCATCCACGCAGAGGAGCCGGTCGCTGCATGGAGCCTGAGCCGCCAACCGCTTTACCGTCAGGATCAGGCTCAGACGCGCATTTTGTGCGATGAACTCCACCCGTTTCGCCGGCAGACTGGGATCCAGCGGTGCATAGGCGCTGCCCGCCTTGAGCACCGCCAGGGCGGCGACGATCAGTTCCAGGGAATGACCCAGAAAGAGCCCGACACGCTGGTCGGGGCCGGCTCCCCGGCGGCGCAGCCGTTGCGCAAGGCTCTCCGCTGCGGCATCGAGGCCGCTGTAGGTCAACTGCCGTTCTGCGGTGTGCACTGAGATGGCCTCAGGAGTCCGTAGAGCCTGTTCCTCGATCAGGCGGAGCACCGTCAGACCTTCCGGGATGTCGCGCTCCGTGTCGTTCCATTCGATTCGAATCTGGTGCTGTTCGGCGGCAGTCAGCAGGGGGAGATCCAGGATCGGCAGGCTTGCATCGGCGGCGGCAGCGGCGAGAAGAACCTGGAGGTGGCCCAGAAGCCGGTCGATCGTGACGGTCTCGAAGAGATCTATGTGCTCCAACTCGAACAGAAGGTCGTTTCCGAGTACCAGAGCGTGCAATCCCAAATCGAACTTGACAAAGGCGGTGACCGCCGGCCCCGGGGTCACCACCAAGTCGGCCACTTGGCGGAGCGGCATCCCTGAGTCAATGTTGCAGATGCTCTCGACCAGGGGCGCACGGCTCGGATCGCGGGGTGGCGCTACGGACTCCATCAGGCGGGAAAACGGCAGGTCGTGATCGAAAGCGTCAAACACGGCCCCGCGGACCGCCGTGAGATGGCCGGCGAAGGTGAGGGCTCTGGCAATCCGGCTGCGGATTGGCAGCACGTCAACGCAAGGCGCGACGAGCGGAGAGCTCCCGGCGGGGCGGCGGGTGACGGGAATTCCTATGACCAGATCGTCGGCACCGGTCCACCGATGCAGCAGAACGGCGTAGGCCGCGGAGAGGAGAACGAATCGCGTCACCCCCTGCCGCACGCCGGTCCGGTCGAGAGCGCACAGCAAATCGGGACTGCATGCCGCGCGCCGGCGCCCGCCACGAAACACTCTCTCCTGCGGCCTGGCCCGATCCAGGGGGAGGTCCAAGGCAGGTGGAGGAGGGACCAATTGCTTGCGCCAATAGGCTGTGGCCGCTTCGAGATCCGCCATGCGGGCGTCGCTGGCCACCGATCCCTGGATGGCGCTCAGGAGTGGCGCCGGTGGCGGGAGTCGCCGCTCGCGCCCCGCGCAATCCGCTTCGTAGATCTCTAGCATTTCCCTCGCAATCGTCATGGCCGACGCGCCGTCCACGAAAAGATGATGGAACACGAGCGCCAGGACATGCCGCTCTTGATCGAGGCGGAGGAGACTCGCGCGCAGGCGAAGGCCGCGGCAGGGATTGAAAGGGAGACGGATCTGTGCAAGGAGCCACTGCGCTACAGCTCGAGGCTCTTCCCCGAAATCCTCCGGCAGAACCGAGACCGGCAGGTCCAATTCCGTCGCGGGCTGCACCTCCTGCAGGTCTCCGCCCGGCGTCAGGATCGAGCGGAGAGCTTCGTGCCTCTCGACCTCCTCACAGAGCGCGCGGCGCAGGACCTCCTTCCGCAAGGGGCCGGAGAGATAAAAAGTGAGCGGCTCGCAATAAGCGGCGGCGGCCTCCGGACAGAGGCAGGACGACGCATGGATTGCTTTTTGTATTTCGCTGAGCGGAAGGTGGAGCGGAGCGACAGGACCGGTAAAGATCGGGCGATCTGGCAAGGCCGGCGGCGCCAGTGCCGCCGGTTTGCCCACGGGCGACTCCACGGTCGGCGGTGATGCTTCCGGGACCGTAGGCTGGCTCAACATCTGAATCTGCCGGGCAACCAGGTCGCTGAACGTCTGGAGCTGCGAAAGGAGAACGCGCTCCAACAGCTCGGCGGGTACTGGAGCCTGCATTGGCTTGCCAGAGGAGTCTGTCATCGTCGCCTGGGAGTGTTGCTTTCTTTACTAATATATCAGAGAGGAGCCATGCCTGTCGATCAGGGGAGAGTCGGGCTACAGAAAACAAGAAGGCCGGCGGTTTCCCGCCGGCCTTCTTGCCTCTAGCGGACCGCCGTCTTACGGGCGGGCCAGGGTGATGACCGGCGAGGTCCAGGTCTCCCAGTGGGCCGGGTTGCTCTCGTCGCCCAGGGCCTTGAGGGCCTTGATCACGAGGACATACTGGCCGTTCGGGACTACCTTGACCTTGTCGTTGCCGTTGTTGTGGTTGCGGGTGCCGTTCCAGGCGAAGGTGAAGAAGCTCGTGGCCGTGCTGTTGCGCGGCAGGAACTCCTCCTCGTCCGCGTAGAAGAAGACGGGGTGGACCGGCTGGCCGTTCGAGGCCTGGCGGATCTCCACGTTGAGCTTCTGGATCTGATGGTCGAAGTGGAAGAGGAGGACGGGCACGTCGTTGCCGACCAGGGTGAAGCTGGCGCCCGTGGGCTGGTTGACGTAGCTGGTGCCCACCACCTTGGCCAGCCAGGGGAAGCCGTTGACCGTCGGGACCATCACCTGGAAGCCCTGGTAGTCGCCCTTGAACCCGGCGAACGGAACGCTCAGCTCCTGGCCGCCGCCGACCGGGGTGAAGACGATGTAGCCGCCGTACTGGCTGCGATCGGCGAGACCGGGGTTCGGAGCGATGGTCGCGTCGACCGTGGCGATGCCGCCGGCCGGCACGGTGACGGAGGTCGAGCTGAAGGTCACGGTCGAGGGGGCGTTGAAGAAGCCCACCGTGTAGGTGTTCGGGCCGGTGGCCAGAGCGGCCTTGTGCGTGATGTTGAAGGTCACCGCGGAGGCGCCGTTGTTGTGGACCGTCAGGGTGCGGGTGGCCGGGCCGGTCTCGCTCTCACCGAGGGCGAGCTTGGACGGGGTCACCGTGGCCGTGGTCTGGACCGCGTCGACGATGCGCACCATGCCGGCGCCCTGGCGATGGACGTTGTCCAGGAAGGAGCCGGTCGGGCTGCCGAACCAGACGTGCGGATCGGCGGTGTTCTGGAGGACCGTGCGGACCTCCTCCGGAGTCAGGCCGGGATGCGCCTGGAGGAGCAGGGCCACCGTGCCGGCGGTGTGCGGCGAGGCCATCGAGGTGCCGCTCAGGATCGCGTGGCCGCCCTTCTCGAGCGGGTAGGTCGAGTAGATGAAGCCGCCTGGAGCGCCGATGTCCGGCTTGATGTCGAGCGTCGGCGACAGGCCGTAGGAGCTGAAGGTGGAGATCAGGTTGGCCGTGGTGTTCGGCTCGCTGATCAGGTTGCCGGTCCAGGTGATGGTGGTCGGGCCGGCGGCGATGCGGGCGTTGAGCAGCGCGCCGGAAGCCTGGCTGACCGAGACCACCGGGATCGTGATCGGGGGCGCGGTCGTCGGCACCGGAGCGACCGTGATGTTCTGGACGCCGGGGACGTTGTTGTAGATGATCACGCCAGCGGCGCCGGCCAACTGGGCGTTGCGGGATTTTTCATAGAAGCCGCAGGTGCCGCGGCGGATCAGGGCCCACTTGCCGGTCAGGCTGCCCGGGGCGGGAGGAGTCCCGACGGGCGCGCTGCAGGCGTCGACAGTCGAAATGGTGGCGCTGGTGCGCGTCAGGGTGAAGGTGCCGGAGGTCGGAGCGGTCGGGGCGGCGGTCGCCTGGAAGTAGCCGACCGGGGTGTTGGTCGGGGAGACGGTGAGGCTCAGGGTCTGGATGTGGGTGTTGTCGAAGGAGGCGACCGAGATCACCTTCTCGCCGAGCGCCGGAGCGCCGGTGGCATAGAGGCCCTGGGGACCGTTGTTGCCGGCCGAGGCCACGACCACGACACCCTTCTCGACCAGGCGGTCGGCCGCCTGCGCGGTCGGGTACTGCGGCCACTGGTAGGACGAGCCGATGCTCATGTTGAGGATGTCGGCGCCGTCCTCGGCGATCTTCTCCATGGCGGCGACCATGATGTCGGCGCTGGTCGAACCCTCGCAGCCGAAGACGCGGTAGGCGCTGTAGGTCACGCCCGGGGCCACGCCCTTGACGGCGCCGTTGGCGCCGACGATGCCCGCGACGTGCGAGCCGTGGCCGGCGCAGTCGTCCGGAATCGCGTCCGGGGTCGGCACCGGGTTGTAGGTCGGCGACGTACTGTCCTGGTTGTAGGCGTCGCCCACGAAGTCATAGCCGATCTCGACGCGGCAGCCGGGGCCGAAGCAGCCGCCCAGGTCCGGGTTGTCGAAGTCGATGCCGGTGTCCATGATCGCGACGCGCACGCCGGCGCCGGTCAGGCCGAGCGTATTCTGCGCGATGTCGGCCTGGGTCTGGGCGATGGCGGTGGCGAGGTCGGGGCTCGGGTTGCTCTCGGTCGGCGGCAGGGAGATGTTCTCGACGGCGTAGACGGCCTGGACGGACGGCAGGGTCCGCAGGGTCCCGACGTCGCTCGCCTTCACGGCCACGGACAGGCCGTTGAAGAGATTGTCGTAGACGAACCGCTCCTTGAAGAGGACGCCCTTCGCGGAGGCCTCGTTGCGGAAGGTCTGGCGGGCATTGGCCAGCGCCGCGGCATCGCCGCCGTCGGCCTTCGGCTTGCCCTTCAGCTCGACGAACCAGAGCGTCGGGGATTCATTGAACGATCCGGTAATGGCCGCGGGACCCGGATTCAGGGGGAAGACCTGCTCCACCTCCTGAGCCCGGACCGCGGTGGCGCCAACGAGGGCTACGAGCGCGGACATCGCAAGGAACCGTTTCATACACTCTCCTCGGACCCGAAGATCCAGATGCGGGGTTAGACGGTACGACTCCAGACAAGACCGAAGGGACACACGGACGTCAGTCCTTGAGTGCCACGGCAAGGGCGTGGCGGGACAACTTGCTGAGATGGTGAGAGCTCCAACCCGAAAATAGGGACAAAGCGTGTAACAAATCCGCAGAAGAATAATTCCTGCCTGCAAAGGAAGAGGTGAAGCTCCCGCTCTCTCCTGGACTCGGCGCGAAATAGTAGAGAGATCCGCAGGATCTGTGAATTCACCGAGGGATCTAGACTGATGTATACCTTTGGTTAGAGCCGCGTTGCGGCAACGATATGATCGAGGGGCATGGAGCCTCTGTCTTCTTCCAGATACCGGGCCGAGCGGCTGATCGTGGCGGGCCGCGTGGTGCTGGCCGCGGCCTCGCTGCTCGCGATCTGGTTCGATCCGGGCGAGCCGGCCCGGCATCCCGCTTTCGCCTACGGGCTGCTGTGGGCGTACGTGGTCTACTCGCTCGCGCTCGCCCTCATGGTCTGGCGCTGGAGCGGCGTGCCCGAGTGGCGGCGCCGGCTCACCCAGGCGATCGACCTGGCCTTCTTCTCGGCCATGCTGTTTTTCACGGCGGGGACGACGAACCCGTTCATCGCCTACTTCGTGTTCTCGGTGATCTGCGCCGCGCTGCGCTGGCAGTGGCGGGGCGCGCTGTGGTCGGCGGTGGCCTCGCTGGGCTCCTTCCTGGCGATCGGGTTCTATCTCCTGCTGCGGGAGCCGGGCTTCGACCCCTATCCGCTGGTCGTGCGGGGGATCTACCTGGCGGTGATCGCGATGCTGGTGGGCTACATGGGCTATTACGAGGAGAGGACCCGGCGCGAGATCTCTCTCCTGGCGGCCGAGGCCGTGGCTACGGAGGAGCGCATCCGCCTGGCCCGCGACCTCCACGATGGCGTGCTCCAGTCGCTGACCGGGATCGGCCTGCGGCTGGCCGCGGTGCGGAGCCTGCTGGACAAGGACCCGCGGGTGGCCCGGGAGTCGCTGGAGGCCGTGCAGCGGCTGCTCACCGCGGAACAGCGCGACCTCCGCTTCTTCATTCAGGAGCTCAAGCCCCGGCCGCGGCGCGAGGGGGAGGTGAGCCTGGCGTTCCAGCTCACCGAGCTGGTCCATCGCATCGAGCTGGAGTGGGGTCTGCGCGCGGAGCTGCGCGCGGGCGGCCTGGAGGAGCCCATCCCCGAGTCGCTGGCGCGGGAGGTCTACAACGTGATCCGCGAGGCGCTGGTCAACGCGGCGCGGCACGGCGAGGCCTCGGCGGTCCGGCTGGAGATCCGCAAGGAGGGAGACGAGCGGCTGTGCATCACGGTGGCCGACAACGGCCGCGGCTTTCCGTTCCAGGGCCGGCTCTCGCACGCCGAGCTGGCGGAGCGCAGGCTCGGACCGCGCAACCTTTTCGAGCGGGTATCGTCTCTGCAAGGGACGCTGGAGCTGCAGTCGGACTCCGGCGGAGCGCGCCTGGAGATCGCGCTGCCATGCTGCCCCGTGGTGGGCACCTGATTTCCGTCTGAATTCGGAGTGGATGAGAGGTGGAGATGCCGATCCGTCTGATCCTGGCCGACGACCATCCCATCGTGCTGGACGGCCTGGCACAGCTCTTCAAGCTGGACCCGGAGCTCCAGGTGGAGGCGCAATGCCGGGACGGCGAGGAGGCGCTGCGCGAGGTACGGGCCCGCCGGCCCGACGTGCTGGTGCTCGACATCCGCATGCCGCGCCGGGACGGGCTGGACGTGCTGCGGACCATCCGGCTCGAAGGGCTGGATACGCGCGTGGTACTGCTGACCGCGGCGCTGGAAGAGGAGGAGCTGGTCGAGGCGCTGCGCCTGGGCGTGGGCGGCGTGGTGCTCAAGGAGATGGCCCCGCACCTGCTGCTGGAGGCGGTGCGGGAGGTCCACGCCGGCGGGAGCTGGCTGGACAAGGGCTCGGTGAGCCGGGTGCTCTCGAAGCTGCTGGAGCGCGAGGAGGGGGCGAAGGAGGTGGCCCAGATCCTGACGCCGCGCGAGATCGAGATCGTCCGCATGGTGGCCCGCGGCCTGCGCAACCGCGCGGTCGCCGAGCAGCTCTCGATCAGCGAGGGCACAGTCAAGATCCACCTGCACAACATCTATCAGAAGCTGGGGGTGGACGGCCGCCTGGAGCTGGTGGTGTACGCCCAGGCCAAGGGCCTGTCCTGAACGGACCGGGATGCGACGCCTGCGTGAACGCAACGAGTGGAAGCTCTTCGCCGTCCTGCCGAGGGCGGATCGCGCCTTGGCCGGCGTGTGGTGGGTCGTTCTCGTGCTGCGGGGGCTTCTGCCTGCCCTGCTCGGCATCGCCATGGGCGTGCTGGTTGCGGCCGTGCAACGGGGAACCGGGCTGGCGGTTCCTCTCGGGTTCACAGGGGCCGTGTTCGTCCTGCTCCAGATCCTCACCCCGATCCACCAGGCGGTGAGCGCCAACCTCGGAGACCGCACCGCGGCCTGGCTCTATGACCGCCTGATGGCGGCCTGCGTCCGCCCGCCCGGAATGGGCCATCTCGAAGATCCCAAGCTCACCGGCGATCTCACGGTGGCCCGCGATTTCGACCTCGGGATGACCGGCCCTCCGCTCTCGATCTCGATGGACTTCATTGCCGGGGGCCTGGTGGAGCTGATTGCCGGCCTCGCCTTCGTCGCGGTGCTCGCGGGATATCGATGGTGGGCGGCCCTCGTCCTCGGCGGCGCATGGGTGGCGACGCATTGGCTCCTGCGCGAGAGCGCGGTCTGGCACGATCGCAATACCGAGACGGTGCGGGCCGCGCAGCGCGACGCCGAATACGCCTACCGGCTCGCCGTCGATCCGCCCGCCGCGAAGGAGCTCCGCCTGTTCGGCCTCGCCGGCTGGACGATCGATCGGTTCCTCGACCGCCGCACCCTCCTGCACCGCCTGCAGTACGAGGCCACCCGCCTGCGCGAGAAGCCGCTGGGGTTGAGCCTGCTGCTGGTGATCGGCGCCAACGTCCTGGTGTTCTGGTCGCTCGCCGGCGCCGTCTCCGCCGGCCGGATCGATCTCGGCGCTCTGGTGATCTATGCGCAGAGCGCGGTCGGCGCGTCGATGATCGCGTTCGGCGGACTCAACTGGGCGCTCAACAGCTCGGCGGCGCCGGTGGCCGCGGTGCTGCGGCTCGAGCCGGCCATGGAGGCCGGTGGAGCGCTGCCGTCCGGGACCTGTAAGGCCTCCGGGCTGCCGGCCCGCGAGATCCGCTTCCGCGATGTGACATTCGCGTATCCTTCCGGCGGCTCCGCTCCGGTGCTCGCGGGTTTCGACCTGGCCATCCCCGCCGGATCGTCGCTGGCCATCGTCGGCCAGAACGGCGCGGGCAAGACCACGCTCGCCAAGCTGCTGTGCCGGCTCTACGATCCACAGTCCGGAGCGATCGAGGTCGACGGGGTCGACCTGCGCGATTTCGACCTCGGCGCGTGGCGCGAACGCATCACCGCCGTCTTCCAGGACTTCATCCGCTTCGAGCTGCCGCTGCGCGACAACGTGGCGCCTCGAAAGGTTTCGCATCCGGCGCCGCATACGATGTCGGACACCGCGATCCTCGCCGCGCTGGCCGACGCCGGAGCCGCGCAGCTCGCGGGCCTCGACACCGTGCTGGCGCGAGGCTACGAGGGCGGCACCGACCTGTCGGGCGGGCAGTGGCAGCGCGTGGCGCTCGCCCGCGCCCTGTGCGCGGTGCGGCTGGGCGCCGGCGTCGTGCTGCTCGACGAGCCCACCGCGCAGCTCGACGTGCGCGGCGAGGCCGAGATCTTCGATCGCATCCTCGCCGCCACCCGGCACTGCACGACCATCCTTATCTCGCATCGCTTTTCGACCGTGCGCCACGCCGACCGCATCTGTGTGCTGGAGCACGGCCGGGTGATCGAGCTCGGCTCTCACGAAGAGCTGATGGCGCTCGGGGGCCGCTACCGGACGATGTTCGATCTCCAGGCCCAGCGTTTCACGGCGGCGGAGGACGAGGAAGGGATCGTCTATGACGTCCTCTCCTGATCGCCGTTGGGGCGCGGACCGGGGTGACGCCCTGCCGCCGGCGCTCCCGTCCATGTGGCGGCTGTGCAAGCTCGGCTATCGCCACGAGCCCGGCCTCATGCTCTCGGCGTTCGTGCTGGTGCTGCTGGCGGCGCTGCCGGACGCCTTGATCGCCTGGTGGCTCAAGCTACTCGGCGAGGGCGTGCTCGGGCGGGACGCGAGGATCGTGCGCATCGCCGCGCTGGCGCTCGGCGTCTCCGCCGCGGCCACATGGCTGTTGCGCACGGTGAGCACCCGCGTGCAGCGCCGTTTCCGGGACAAGGTGACGATCGCCCTCGAATCCCACGTGGCCCGGCTGCAGGCTTCGGTGGCCACCATCGCCCACCACGAGCGCCCCGACTACCTCGACCGGCTCTCCGTGCTGCGCGACCAGATCTTCGTGCTCGATCACCTGTACATGTCGGTTTTTTCCACCTGCGGATGGCTCCTGCGTCTCGGCGTGACGGTCGCCCTGCTGGTTTCGATTCACCCGGCGCTCGCGTTGCTTGCCGTCTTCGCGTTGCCTGCCGTGCTGACCTCCGCATGGCGGCCCGCGGTGGAGCGCAGCGCCTACGAGCGCGGCGCCCAGGCGGGCCGGCTCGCGCGCCATCTCTTCACCCTGGCCACCACCGCCGCGCCGGGCAAGGAAGTGCGGGTCACCGGCATCGGCGGGCGTCTCGCCGGCGAGCGCCGCGAGGCCTGGGAGCGTTGGCATGGACCGATCGCCAGCGCCCGCTGGGGCTCCGCCGCTTGGCACACGCTCGCCTGGGCCGTGTTCGGCGGCGCCTGGGTCGGCGCGGTGGTCTTCGTCGCCTCGGGGCTGCGGGCCGCCGCGGGCGACGTGCTGCTCGTCCTCGCGGCCGG
>DATANP010000263.1:0-6439 GCA_036266195.1 Thermoanaerobaculia bacterium
GCATCCGGGTGGAGGAGACGGACTCGCCCGACACCTTCCGCGTGTCGGGCCGGGGCGAGCTGCAGCTCGCCATCCTCATCGAGATCATGCGCCGCGAAGGCTACGAGCTCTCCGTGGGCAAGCCAGAGGTCATCACCCGGCACATCGACGGCAGGCTCCACGAGCCCATGGAAATGCTGGTGATCGACTGCCCGGAGGAGTTCATCGGCGCCATCACCCAGAAGCTCGGCCAGCGGCGCGGGCGGATGATGAAGATGAGCAACCACGGCTCCGGCCGCGTGCGCATGGAGTTCCGTCTGCCCTCGCGCGGCCTGATCGGCTTCCGCACCGAATTCCTCACCGACACCCGCGGCACCGGCATCATGAACAGCCTCTTCGACGGCTGGGACACCTGGCAGGGCGACATCGCGCACCGCGCCAACGGCGCCCTGGTCTCCGACCGTGCCGGCCGCACCACCGCCTACGCCATCGAGAATCTCCAGCCGCGCGGCGTCCTCTTCGTCGGACCCGGAGAAGAGGTCTACGAAGGCATGGTGGTGGGCGAGCACAACCGCACCAACGACCTCGACGTCAACATCACCAAGGAAAAGAAGCTCACCAACATGCGCGCCTCGGGGTCGGACGACACCATCCGCCTCGTGCCACCGCTCGTCATGAACCTGGAGCAGGCGCTCGAATTCATCCGCGAGGACGAACTGGTCGAGGTCACGCCGGGTAGCTTCCGCCTCCGCAAACGGATCCTCCAGGCCAACCGCCGCAAATGAGCGACGAAAACCCGTCCGTGACCGAGACCTCCCGGCAGAGGATCATCGACATCCTCCGCCGGGACGAGCTGGGTTTCGAACAGCTCCGGCGCGAGCTGGAGGTCCCGGTCCGCTCCCTGGAAGAGGATCTCCGCCACGTGGAGCGCAGCCTGCGGCGCGGCCCGGAGCGCCTCCGCATCGAGCCCGCCCGCTGCCTCTCCTGTGGTTTCACCTTCCGCGAGCGCACCTCCCGCCACCTGCACGCCCCCGGCCGCTGCCCTCAGTGCCGCAGCGAGCGCATCGCCGATCCCCGGTTCAGCATCTCCTGAAGCGCACTCCTGGTACGACTGTTGCACATTTGACGATCCCATCAGCCACGAGCCTTGCGGCGGCTCGGGCTGCGTGTGAGAGAAGGGGCCGGGCTGTTTCGGTCCTGGGGAGGGCAGTAAACCCGTCGCAACTCCGTCAAGGGAGTGTTGCGAGTCGTGCACCAACGGAGGTGTTGTATGAAAAGGACCATTCTTTGTGCCGCCGCCGCGCTGGCAATCCTGGCGGCTCCCGCCGCAAAGGCCACCGACTTCAGTGTCTTCGGCGCCTACTGGGACACCCAGGATGCGGACCAGGGTCTGGGCGGCGGTGCCAAGCTCCGCCTGGGCCAGTACGTCGAGCTGCGGGGCACGTACTTCTCGGACGTGACCGCGGACACGGACCCTGAGCGGTTCGACTTCGAGGTCAGCGCGATCCCGCTGGAAGCCGGGCTCCGGTTCGACTTCGCCCCGAACGAGGCGTTCAGCCCGTACATCGGCGGCGGTGCCAGCTACGTCATGCTCGATACCACCGAGGGTGACATCGACGACGAGGTGGGTTGGTACGCGGTGCTCGGCGCCGAGTTCGCCCGCCAGCCCTCGGGCCTGGGCTTCATGGTGGAAGGTATCTACCGCGGCGTCGAGGCGACCGTGACCGAGGATGACGATGGCTTCCCGGATCACGTCCATGACGATGTGAACCTCAACCTGGACGGCTTCGGCGTCAACGCCGGTCTCGTCTGGCACTTCTAACCTCTACCTCTGACACTGTTCATACCGCGGCGCCGGGTTTCACCTGGTGCCGCGGTTCCGTCTTGGGCCCGGCCGTCATAGACTCGGCTCCGCTGATCCTGAGAGGGGGAGCCGATGAGCGATGCAACCCGGAAGATCCAAACCATCCTGGTCGGGACCGACCTCGACCGTGAGAGCGAGTCCCTGGTGGGCATCGCCCTGGCCCTGGCCCGCGCCGCCGGAGCCCGGATCCATGTCGCCTACGCCTTCAACCCGCCGATCGGCTTCCTGAGCGAGCTCGGCGCCGGCTTCGATCCGGCCATCCTGGCGGCGGAGGAGCAGCGCAGCGCCCAAGCCCTGACCGAACAGATCCGGCACCTGGGAATCGGCCCCGCCGAGCTGCACGGCCAGACCGTTCGCACCGGAGCGCCGCACCGCGTCCTCCCCGAGCTGGCCGAGGAGATCGGAGCCGACCTCGTGATCGTCGGAGCCACAGCCGGAGGCCGCCTCCATCGCCGCCTGGGCTCCACCGCCGACCGCGTCCTGCGCCGGGGCACCTGCCCGATCCTGGTGGTCCGCGGCGACCTGCGCATCCCGCCTCGCAGAATCCTGGCCCCGCTCGACCTCTCGCCCCTGGCCGCCGACTCCTTCCGCAACGGCCTCGACCTCGTAGCACAGCTCGGCGGTGGACCGCCGGAAGTGGAGGCCCTCTTCAT
This sequence comes from Thermoanaerobaculia bacterium, assembly GCA_036266195.1. GTDB lineage: Bacteria > Acidobacteriota > Thermoanaerobaculia > Multivoradales > UBA5704 > DATMER01. The sequence goes on from DATANP010000263.1 coordinate 2,497, forward strand.
CCTGAGCGTTGTCCAGAGGCAAGTCGCGCCGCAGTTCACCCCCGAGCAGGTGGACCGCTTCGCCGCCGACGAGCTGCGCCGCTTCGTGGAGGCCCACGCCGGAGCCGCGGCGGGGGAGATGAAGCGCAAGGTCCGCGCCGGCAACACGAGAGAGGAGATCTTCGCGGAGATCGCGGACTTCCGCCCGGACCTCGTCCTCCTCGGCACCCACGGCACGGGCGGTTTCGATCGTCTTGTGATCGGCAGCGTCGCGGCCGACGTGAGCCGCGAGGCGCCCTGCAGCGTTCTGGTCGTGCCGCCGAAAGAGGTGAAGGAGTAGCCGAGCATTCCGGAACGCGCCGGAAGCATTCGCTACGCTTCCCGGGTCTTCCCTATCGTGGGATCAAGCATTCCGCCCTTGGCTCGGAGCATTTCAACCGCGGGGCGAATCGTTCGCGGCGGATCCGGAATGATCCCAACCGAGGTTGGAATGATGCAATGCTCGGGGGGAATGCTCCAACCCGCGGGCGTGAGCATTCCGAAGGCTTGCGGAGTCTTTCCCTCCGCCTCCGGAATGAGCGCACCCGCGGGTGGAATGACTCCGTAGAGCGCGTGAAGGCTACGCGGGAGGAGTCCTGGAGCCTGCGCCGGGCCTGGAGTACCGCGTGGGCACGCGCCCGCCGCCGCGCTGAGTCATGACGAGCTTCCCGTCCTGGACCAGCTCCGTCAGGATGCGGAAGAGAGTGTTCCGGTCCGGCTCGTAGCCGAGCGCCTGGCAGACGTCGTTCCGGTCGAACTCCGCCGGAAGCTTCCAGTAGAGAGCCATGACGTCCTCATACACCTGTCCGAGCCTCCGGCGGGGCGCCGGTTGGGGAGGGGGAGCCTGAGAAGGTTCCCTGGCCGGCGTCTGAGATCCGCCGGCCCAAAGGGTCTCCAGAGCGCGGAGCTGAACCTGGTAGCTGGCCTCGACCAGCTCCACCCCAGCTCTCCGCTCCTCCTCGAGCTGCCGCTTGCGGGCTTCGTACTCTTCGCGTGTCATGCCAGGACTCCTGGAACGCTCTCGTCACTAGAAGATAACCCTTCCATTCGCGAAAAGGAATTTCTGCGTTCGTTGCGGAGAGATCGAGGCCAAGCACGGAGACTCCCTGCTCGTGCAGGGTAGCGGGCGATGTGCCCAGGGCCGCAGCCGAGATCGGCAACCAGGCCTCGGCCGCGCACCTCCTCCGCAAAGCGATTGAACTACGGTCTGCAATTTCTCACAGCCTTCTCTCACATAGCTTTCAGTAAGGGGGAGGCGAGCATGCCAAAAGCAAACGGAAGGAAGCTGCCTGTCGTCCGCGAGCAGAAGCAACTAAAATCGGCTGACCATCAGGAGGTTCACATCCTCGCCGAGCATCGGCCCAGCCCTCCCGACAGCGAGGCCGCGCCCCCTCCTGCGTCGTTTCCTGCTTGTTCCGGGCCTGATCTCCGCGTCGCTCCCCAGTTCGTCATTCCGATCCGGCGTCCCATTGTCCTCAAGGATCTGGGAGACATCAGCCCACCGGCGAATCCGCAAGTCTCGATCTCCTGCGTAGCGGCTCTGGGCCTGGAAGCCCAACTCGGGTTCGATACACGGTTCGAGCAGACCTGGGATCTGACAAAGCTCTCGATCGGCGATCTGTCGTCGACCATCGGCCTCGCCCCGGGCGAAAAGCTGACCCTGGAGTTCCAGACCTCGCAGCGCAAGGTGATGGACAGGTCCGTCATGGATTCCTCCGAGAACATCGACTCCTCGGAGAGCGTCACCTCGGACAAGGAAGCCATCAACGTCACGCGCGCCACATCGAAGACTCAGAACTGGCACGTGGATACGACGGGAACGCTGACCTGCGGCGCGGCATCGCTCAGCGTGAGCGCCGGCTACTCGCAGAGCGTCACCGACTCCAACCAGCAGACGATCAACCATGTCACCGAAGCGACGAGGAAATCGGCGCAGAGCCTCAAGAGCCTCCACAAGATCGAAGTCCGTGGAATCAGCGAAAGCCTGGTCCAGAATCGCATGACCCGTCTCATCAGGAATCCCTACATCGACAGGACCCTGTCGATCAACGTGTTCCAACTCGCCAAGCATTTCGCCGTCAAGACGGTTCTCGCCGAGACGCGGATCGCGCTTCTTCTGCAGTTCAAGGGGATTCGCTTCGACAGCCACTTCGTGGTCGAGAACGCCGATTTTCTGAGGAGCACGCTGCTCGACAGCTCTCTTCTGGATCAGCTCTCGACCGCCATCCAGGGCGCGACATCGAAGGTGGATCAGGATTCGCTGCGCATTGCGCGCGAAGTGGCCGAGCGGGCGCTCTATCACCTCTTCGAGAATCCCAACATCTTTAACGTGCCCGATGTGGGTGGAGTGAATGCCAATGCTCCAGGCTCTTCTTACAACGCGCAGCTTGTCGGTATAGGCGATACCGCGCTCGGCGATTCGTTGAGCACCCATTTCGTCATAGCCTTTACAACGATGAGCTTCTACTATGCCTTGTACAAGGACCCGAAGTTTGACCGGACCAAGGACGACAACGTGATCCGCATGGCGGTGGCGCTCGCGCAGAGCCTGGACGAGTTCTACAAGCTGATGGTCACCGATCCTTTGAAGGATCCGTCAGCGGCGGATCTCAAAAATATCATGGATGCGGACGACCTGACCGAGTTCGCGCGTCGGATGACCGGGTTCATGTCCATGGTCAAAGGCATTCTCAACCCATTGCTCGAACCTGCGAAGCTGGAGAAGGATGCTCTGCGCGCCCAGAACGTGGCGACGCTCGTGATGCAGCGTCTGGTTCAGCACCTGAACTGCAATGCGAGCTATTATCTCCAGGAGTTCCTGAGGTATGTGGAAAGGACCACGAACGGTCAGGGGATCGTCGATCTGGTCAACCAGTCTTTCGAGATACTGAAGCCGACGCTTCCGCCTTTTGTGAAGCGCACGGATTTCGACATCGATCGATCGTTCATCGAGAAGGCGCAGATCATCGTCCCGGGCTTCGTCAAACTCACCCCGGATCAGGTGAGGGGGGTCGGAAAGGCGCTCTTCGGCACTGACCCGGGGCCGGTTCTGGATCCTGTGCCGACCGTGGTCGAAGTGGAGGTCCCCGCCGACGGGATTCACCTCGAGGTCGCTGCCGGGGAATGTATCCTGAAAAACGTCCCTGACCGGCCGGGCTTTGAGCTGGATCTCGACCTGAGCAACCTCAAGGTGAACGCCTCGGGGGAGATCGATTGCCACCCGCACCCCTGACCGCCCGGAGCCGGAGAGATGACCACCATCACGATTGTCGACTCGGCTGCTCACCCCAGGGCCTCGGAGTACTTCGGGAAGTTTCTCAGTGAGCCGTTGCGCGAGGATTTTTTACAGATAGATAAGAATAAGATCTTTCCAATCCCACGCATGAGCCTGTTCGACATGATGGGTACGATCGTTCGCAACGCCCAGGTCGGCAGCAATATACTCACCGTTTCACACGGTACCGGAAGCGGCTTGCGCATTCCCCTGATTCCAACAAAGCCGGACCACAATCAGGTACTCGGGGGAACGGAAGTGGAGCTTCTCCTCAAATACGTTGCAGGAAAGATTGACGAGGATGAATTTGCGTCATCCGTCGATTGGGGCAACGCGAAGAAAGAAGTGGAAGAAGTAAAACTGGCGTTGCCTGCTCTCAAGGATCTCATCCTGAAAGTGAGGAGTCGCAAGCTCGCGAAGTGGGTCATGCGTTCGTGCGAGATTGGCGGTAACACGGATTCACTCCAGAACCTGCGGCTCCTTCTCGGGGCTACCATCGCCTGCGCCCCTAAAAAATTAGATTTTTATAGCTTCATGAGGCCGGAGGTGCTTTCCGCGGCCGAATTCGACAAGTTCATCAAAGAACATAGCGTCAAGATTTCCGGTGAACCGCCCAACAGGCTCGCCTGGATCATGGCTTTCGATTACAAA
>DATANP010000264.1:0-6283 GCA_036266195.1 Thermoanaerobaculia bacterium
CGGTGAACACCGCCTTCTTGCCGGGGTCGTCCGCCCTGTAAAACTCGACGTTCCCGCTGGTCGACTTGTAGGTCGCCGTCGGTGGGCTGCTGTCAATCTGAGCGGAAAGGGTCACCGGAGCGTCGGAGACCAGCGTGCCCAACTTCTCACTGTTGATCTGCAGGAAAAAGTCCTGCTGGTGCGTGGCCGGAAAGGTCTTCGACGACAGAGTCCCAACGGACTCGCGTCCGGGATTCAGGGTGACCGTGAGCGGCCCGAAGATGCCGGGGTCCTGCAAGACCAGTTGCTTGGCGATGAAGATCACTTGCAGGCCATTCTGACGGTGAGCCGCCGTGCCCACGAGGGTGAGATTCACCTCTCCCGCACCGGCGACCGTGCCGCTCAGCCGGCTCGTGATCGCGACTCCCTGCGGAGCATCCCTGGGCGGAGGAGGCACGATCGGGGGGCATCCCACGAAGGCGAGCGCAACAACCATCAACAGCAGGGACAAGATTATTCTCGATCGATGCATGTGTGCCTCCTCAGTGTCAAGAGCAGGCTCTCTCCCGAGCGGAGTGGCGTCCATCTGGCTCCGAGAGGAGCCTGCGGATCACAGGAAGGGGATTGCCGGAGCCTCGCACTGGCGCTTCTGCAATTCCCAGGGAGCACAAGCTCGGGCGGGCTATGGCCCGCGGCGCGGACGGCTCTTCGGAGGCAGCGCAGGGATCAGAGAATGGACATCTGCCGAGTTCTTCTTCAGAACCGGCTCCTCACAGATCCTCAATATAGCACTCTTTTGATAAGAGAGCGCTAGGTGACGTTCCAGGCGCGGGGATCGAGATCGTACGGCAGCGGGGTCAGGCTCTCCAGGCCCTCCGGCCCCAGGTGCACCAGGTCCTCCAAGCGCACCCCGAAGCCGCCCGCCTCCGGCTCGTAGAGGCCCGGCTCCAGCGTAAAGACGTCGCCCTGCCGGAGCACCCCCTCGGCGCCGGCCGCCTTGCGGAAGATCGGCTGCTCGTGCAGGTCGAAACCCACCCCGTGGCCGAGGTTGTGGACGTAGCCGCGGGTCGTGCCCGGGCTGGTGATCGGCGTCGGCAGGCCCTCGGCGTCGAACAGGCCGCAGACCTCCTCCTGGAGCTCCCAGCCGCGGACGCCCGGCCGCGCGCGCAGGTGCGCGCGCTCCAGCGCTGCCAGGACCAGGGAATGAGCGCGGCGCAGCCCCGGGGACGGCTCGCCGACGCAGAACGTCCGGGTGCAGTCCGCGAAGAGCCCCCGCTGGATACCCCGGGGAAAGAGATCCACGATCAGCGACTCGCCCGCGCGCAGGACCCGGTCCGGCGTGCCGGTCGAGTGCGGAACGCCGCCCTCCTCGCCCGGAGCCAGGATGTTCCCCTTGGGCTGCTCCAGACCGTGAGCGGCCAGCACCTGGCCGACCTCCGAACGCAGCCGGGCTACGGTGAGGCGCTCGCCTTCGAGCCACAGCTCGCCGTCCCGGACCGAAGTCGCCGCGAGCCGGGACGCCATCCGGCGCAGGGCCGCGGACGTGCCTTCGGCCGCAGCGCGGATGCCGGCCAGTTCGCTGGCGGACTTGGTCTTGCGGACCGCGAGGAGGATGGGGTTGCCGGCCACCCAGGTCCAGCCCTTGCGGGCCAGGGCGGAGAACGCGGCCTGGATCACCCCGGCCTGGCCGTGGCCGGCGAGCGCGACGCGGCCGGGCGCAACCCCGGCGGCTTCGAGCGACCTCTCCGCCACCCAGGCCATCAGATGGTCCGGCTCGGCGGCCTCGCTCTGCCACCGGGCCATGTCGAGATGCTCGGGGGTGATCAGTTGGAGGCCGGTGGACGCCGCCTCGTCGCGCTCCATGGGCGTGAGATAGGCGAGGCGGGCCGGCCCACCTTTCGGCACAACGAGCTGGCTCTCGCCAAGATGGACGTTCCCGACGAAAGGGGCCAGGTCGGGGTCCTGCGACGAACGGGCAAGGACGAGCAGGGCCTCGCAGCCCCGCTCCTCCAGCCCGGCCCACAGCTTGGCGAGACGGTCGTCGCCCAATTGATTAGAGGTTCCGGTCGATGAAGCTCTGGAACGCAGCCTTGGGCATGGCGCCCATCATGCGGTCGGCCATCTGGCCGTCCTTGAAGAGGATGAACGTCGGGATGCTCTGCACCCCGAACTTGAACGCGATCTGCTGGTTCGTATCCACGTCCAGCTTGGCGATGCGCAACTTGCCGTCCATCTCGTCCGCGATCTGATCCAGGACCGGGGCCACCATGCGGCACGGGCCGCACCACTGGGCCCAGAAATCCACCAGGACGGGCGTCTCCGACTTGAGGACCTCCTGGTCCCAGGTATCCTCGGTAACCGTCACCACTTTATCGCTAGCCATGTTGTCGTCCCTCTCTTGTCTGAAGTGTCGGCGGGCCGACTTTCGCCAGTCCGACCTCTACAACTCCGCGGCGGGCGCCTCTTGTTCCAGCCGGCGCCTCGAGAAGTACTCGCGGGCGGTCTCCACGTCCCGCCCGATCTGCGCGGAGAGATCCATCACCGTGGGGAAGATCCGCTCCTCCCGCAGCCGCTTGTAGAACGACAGCTCCACCCGCTCGCCGTAGACGTCCGACTTGAACTCCAGGATGTGGCTCTCCACCACCCGCTGGTAGTTCTCGTAGACCGTGGGCCGGGTGCCGACGTTGGTCACGCAGTCGAACATTGCCGGAAACGTCGGGAAGAAAACCCGGCTGGCATAGACGCCGTCGAGGGGCAGCAGCTTGTTCTCGGGCACGAGGTTGATCGTGGGCCACCCCAGGCGCTTGCCCATGCGGTCGCCGCGCGCGATCACACCCGAGATCGAGTACGGCCGGCCGAGCATCTCCATGACGTCTCCGGCCTTGCCTTCCGCGATCGCCCGCCGGATGCGCGAGCTGGAGATCCGCTCGCCCGCGTAGTTGACCTCGTTCACGCCGAACGCGCGGAAGCCCAGATCCTCTCCCATCTCCTGCAACAGCGACAGATTCCCTTCCCGGCCGTGGCCGAACATGAAGCTCGCCCCGACGTAGATCTCCTTCAGGTCGAGCTTGTCGTGCAGGAACTCGCGCACGAACCGGCGCGCCGGGATCTTCGCGAGCTCGGAGTTGAAGCGGACCACCAGCACGACCGAGATCCCCGCCTCCTCCAGCAGCTTCTCCTTCTGCTGGAGCGTGGTGAGGAGCGGCGGCGCCATCTCCGGCCGCAGCACGGCCACCGGGTGCGGATCGAACGTGATGACCACGGACGGCACGCCCAGCTCCGTGGCCCGGGCCACCACCAGATCCAGCGCCGACCGCTGGCCCCGGTGGACGCCGTCGAAATTGCCGATGGTGCCCACGCCTCCGCGGGGCAGGTCACTCGCGTTGAACGCGTCCTGGACGACGATCATGGCCGGGGATCGTATATCAGACGAAGGCCGGGATCTCAGAGATCTCGACGCCCGGAACCCCTTCCGGGCCCACGATGTGCCCGACCAGGTCGTCGGCGTACGCCTCGGAGATCTCCACTTCGACGATCGTGCCGGCCGGGGCCGAGCCGTCGTTGATCAGCAGCCGGCCGTCGATCTCCGGGGCCATGCCGTAGTGCCGCCCCTGGAGCAGGTGTTCGGTCTCCTCGCACGGGCCCTCGACCAGCACCGGCAGGCGCTTGCCTATCAGCCGCTGCCGGCGCTCCAGGGCGATCGGCTTCTGGGCCTCCAGGAGCTGGCGGAGCCGCCGCCGGGCCACGTTCTTTGGCACCCGGTTCGGCAGCGAGGCACCGGGCGTGTCCGTCTCCGGGCTGTAGGCGAAGGCGCCGAGATGATCGAAGCGCGCCTCCTCCACGAACTTCATCAGGTCCTGGAAGTGCTCCTCGGTCTCGCCCGGGAACCCGACGATGAACGTCGAGCGCAGGAAGATGTCCGGCGCCAGCTCGCGGGCACGCTCGAGAAGCCGGAGATAGCGCTTCGCGTCGCCGCCCCGGCGCATGGCGGACAGGATCTCGCCGTGGCTGTGCTGGAGCGGGATGTCCATGTACGAGCAGAAGCGCGGCTCGCGGCCCATGAGGCGGAGCAGGTCCTCGTCCAGCGTGGTTGGATAGGCGTACAGGAAACGGATCCAGGGGATCGACGTCTCCTGGAGCAGCGCCTCGGCCAGACGGACGAGACCGTGCCGGCCGAGCCCGAGATCCTCGCCGTAGCGGGTCGTGTCCTGGGCGATGAGGTTCAGCTCGACGATACCGGACTCCTGCTCCAGGCGCCGGGCTTCTTCGACCAGGCTCTCGATCGTGCGGCTGCGGAAGCGTCCGCGCCAGATCGGGATCGCGCAGAACGTGCAGGGGTTGTTGCACCCTTCGGCGACCTTGAGATAGGCGAACCCGCGGGTGGTGAGCAGCCGGGGCGCGGTGTGGTCGAACACCATGTGAGAGGGCGCGGGCAGCGGCGGGCCGCCGCCGAGCTGGACCACGTCGCCCACGTCGCGGAGCTGGTCGAGGCTGACGAAGCCGTCGATCTCGGGGATCTCCCTGGCCAGCTCCTTGCCGAAGCGGTTGACCATGCACCCGGCGACCAGGACCTTCTCGACCCCCTTGCCTTTGCGCCCGACCACTTCCAGAATCGTGTCGACCGACTCCTGCTGTGCCTCCTCGATGAACGCGCAAGTGTTCACCACCACCGTGTCGGCCTGATCGAGCTCGTTGACCACGTCATAGCCGCGGCGCGCCAGCTCCCCGAGCATGACCTCGCTGTCGACGAGGTTCTTCGGACAGCCGAGGCTGATCATGCCCACACGGGGCCGGCGGAGGGGGGCGGAGTCGCTCATGGGCGGGGAAGTCTAACAGATCGGACCAGACTGGAATTCCCACCGCAGGAACCGGAGTCCTGCCGGGTTCCACGACGCGGAGGGCTTCATGAAAGGAGACATCCAATGACGTCCCGGAAACTGAGCACCCTCGCGACCCTCGCGATGACGGCGTTCGTCCTCTTCACCTTCCTCGCCGCCGGCACGGCGGAAGCCCGCCGCGGCCGGCCGGTCGGCCCCCGCTGGGAGTTTCTCGGCGAGCGGACCGTGACCGACAAGGCCGACCATGACGTCCTGACGGTGACCGCCGCCCGCGGCACCTTCCGCAGCCTCAAGCTGGAGGTCCGCGGCCGGGCCGTCCAGTTCCACAGCGTGAAGATCCACTTCGGAGACGGCGAGACCCAGGACGTCGAGCTCCGTGACGTCATCCCCGCCGGCGGCGAGTCCCGGGTCATCGACATCGAAGGCCGGGACCGGGTGGTGCGCAGCATCGAGTTCCGCTACGACGCCCAGTCCCTCCTGGGCAAGAAGGCCGTGGTGAAGGTGTACGGGCGCAATTAGCTCTTCGCTGGGAGCGCCGGCTTCCAGCCGGCCACACTCCATGGAGCCGGCTGGAAGCCGGCGCTCCCAGCATAGAACGTATGAGATCCAAACCTCACATGGTCAAGCCGTGGTTCAGCCGCGGCTATCTGCCCCACTTCGACGTGCCCCACCTGGTGCAATCCATCACCTTCCGCCTGTCCGACTCATTGCCTCAAACCGTGCTGGAGGAGATGTCCCGGGAGCTCGCAGGACGCCCTGAGCGGGAACGGCAGAACGAGCGGGAGCGGCGTATCGCCGCCTGGCTGGATGCCGGGTACGGCGAATGCTTGCTCAAGGATCCCCGCATCGCGGATCTTGTCGAGAACGCGTTGCTCCACTTCGATGGCCAACGCTACCGGCTCCTCGTCTGGTGCGTCATGCCCAACCATGTGCACGTACTTGTTGAGACGATGGACGGCTTCCCTCTTGCGGGAATCGTCCACTCCTGGAAGTCCTTTACGGCTACCCGAGCAAACCAGACCCTTGGTCATGGGGGCGACTTCTGGCAACGCGAGTACCACGACCGCTTCATCCGGGATGACGACCACTTCCGGAACGTGATGGCCTACATCGAGAACAATCCTGTGAAGGCAGGATTGGTGACGGCTGCCAGCGAATGGAAATACTCAAGCGCTTGGAGAGCCGCTGAGGTGGCCCCGCCGTCAAGTCCGTGAAGGCCGGCTGGAAGCCGGCGCTCCCAGCAAAAACAACCGCTTGTCAGGGGTAATGCCGCTCGGAGCGTGTTTCTCGCTGGGAGCGCCGACTTCCAGCCGGCCCAACTTTGCGGCCAGGCTTATCGCTGATAACATGGAACTATCTTTGGGCTGGAGAGCCAACAAATCCTGGTCCTCTGGGCAAAGTGCCAGCCGATCAGCTACCCGGTCGAGCTGAGCGCCATCGGAGGAACTGTTTGAGATGTCAGAGGT
>DATANP010000265.1:0-5195 GCA_036266195.1 Thermoanaerobaculia bacterium
TCCCTTTGAAAGAAGACGGTATTGGATTGAGGTGGAGAGGGCGGATGGATTGAGCCCGGTTCTGGCGATGGCGGCGGGCTCGGTTCAGCGGCTTCATCCGCGGCCTGATCTATTCAATGCATATGAGGCTCCTCGGGATGATCGGGAGGAGACGGTCTGCCGGATCTGGCAGGAGGTTTTGGGTGTGGAGCCGGTGGGGGTCCACGACAACTTCTTTCAGCTCGGCGGCCACTCGCTTCTTGCGACGCAGATCCTCTCGCGGGTGCGGGAGGAGCTTGGGATCGATTTTCCTCTCCAGCACCTGTTTTCGTTTCCGACCGCGGCGGAGCTGGCGGAGGCGATCGGATACATGGAGGGAGAGGAGACGGAGCGTATTGCGAGGAGCATGCTTCGCGAGACGGGCGGGCCGTATCCTCTCTCGTTTGCCCAGCAGCGGCTCTGGTTCCTCGATCAGCTCGATCCGGGCACTCCGGCGTTCAACGTGCCGGCCGCGATTGGCCTGAAGGGAAATCTGAACGTTCCGGCCTTGCGGTGGTCTCTCAACGAGATCGTTCGCCGGCACGAGACGCTGCGCACGCGGTTCCCTTCGGTGGATGGAAAGGTTTCACAGGAGATCCTGCCGGAGCTGGAGATTCCTCTGTCGGTGGTCGAGCTCAGGAATCCTGATGAAGAGCGGAGATTGATTCTCCAGTGGACGTCGCGCTCATTCAACCTGGCGACGGGGCCTCTGATCTCGGGAGTGCTGCTGCGGAAGAGCTCCGAAGAACACCTGCTGGTACTGGTGGTTCATCACATCGTGACCGACGGTTGGTCCATGGGCGTGCTCCAGGTGGAGCTGACGCATGCCTACCGCGCGGCCTTGACAGGTGAGGCTTCGCCTCTACCGGAGCTGCCGATCCAGTACCTGGATTTCGCGGACTGGCAGCGGCAGCACTTCCAGGGCGAGGTGTTGCGCCGGGAGATCGAGTACTGGAATGGCAAGCTTTCAGGTATCCCGTTCCTGGACATCCGCGGCGACCGGCCGCGGCCTCCGGTGCAGACGTTTCGGGGAGAGTATGTGGATTTCCAACTTCCGCGCGGGCTGGAGGAGCTGACGCATGCGGAGGGCGCGTCGCTGTTCATGGTCCTCCTGACGGGCTACAAGGTGCTGCTCCAGAGCTACAGCCAGCAGGACGATTTCGGCGTCGGCGCCCTGATCGCGAACCGCACCCGCGCCGAGGTCGAGGGATTGATCGGGTTTTTCGTGAACAACCTCGCGCTGCGCACGGACCTGTCGGGCAACCCCACGGCCCGCGAGCTTCTGCGGCGGGTGCGGACGACGACGCTGGAGGCCTACGAGCACCAGGACATCCCGTTCGAAAAGATCCTGGAGGAGGTGCGTTTCGAGCGCGACTTGTCGCGGAGCCCGGTGGTGCAGGCGATGCTCAACCTGCTCAACTTCCCGGCGGTGTACGAGGAGCTTCCGGGGCTCACGGTGAGCAGCTCGGGCATCCGCAACGACCGCGCGAACTTCGATCTTTCGCTCTGGATGGCGGAAGGACTGGAGGGGACGGTCGGCTGGCTGGAGTACAACACCGACCTGTTCGACCGCTCGACGGCACGGCGCATGGTCGAGCACCTGAAACGCGTGTATGCCGTGGTGGCCTTGGACCCGGACCGGCCGATTCTCGATATCTCCCTGCTGAGCGAGGCCGAGCGGCGCGAGGTGCTGGAGGCGTGGAACCGCACGGAGCAGCCTCGTCCGTCAGGAACGTTCGTGGATCTCTTCGCCGCGCAGGTGGAGAGGGCTCCGGATCGCGTCGCGGCGGTCTGCGAAGGCCGGAGCCTGACGTATCGCGAGCTGGATCAGAAGGCCCGGAAATGGGCGCGGGCTCTGGCGGGCCGCGGCGTGGGGCCGGAATCGCTGGTGGCGATCGTCTGCGAGCGCGGGCTCGATTTCCTGACGGCCGTGCTGGCGGTGTTCCAGGCGGGCGGCGCGTATCTGCCTCTCGATCCCGGCCAGCCCGAGGTGCGCAATCGAGTGGTGCTCGAGCAGAGCGGCGCGCGCTGGGTGCTCACGGGCGAGGAGCTGGAGGGCGATGGATCTCCAATCCGGCCGGATCAGGAAAACCTTGCGTATGTGATCTACACCTCGGGATCGACCGGGACCCCGAAGGGCGCGATGGTCCATCACCGGGGCATGCTGAACCATCTGCTGGCGAAGGTGGAGGATCTCGGGCTGACCGGTGCGGACGCGGTGGCCCAGAACGCGTCGCAGTGCTTCGACATTTCGGTCTGGCAGCTCCTGTGCGCGCTGGCGGTGGGCGGCCGGGTTCATATCTATCCGGATTCGGTGGCGCACGATCCGGCGGCTCTGCTTGCGGCGGCGGAGCGCGACGGGATCACGATCCTGGAGGTCGTGCCTTCCGTGCTGGCGGCGATGCTGGAGTTGCCGGAAACGCCTCCGCTCGAAAAGCTGCGCTGGATGATTCCGACCGGCGAGGCCCTGTCTCCGGAGCTTTGCCGGCGCTGGCTGGCGCTCTATCCCTCGATTCCACTTCTCAACGCGTATGGTCCCACGGAGTGCTCGGACGACGTGGCGCATCATCCGATCCGGGTTGCTCCGCGGTCGGTTCATACCCCGATCGGTAAACCGATCGCGAACACGCAGCTTTATATCCTGGACCGCGAGTTGCGCCCGCTGACTGCGGGTGTGGCGGGCGAGCTTTGCGTCGGGGGGCTCGGCGTCGGCCGGGGCTACCGGTTCGAACCATCTCGGACCGCTCAGGTTTTCGTTCCGAATCCTTTCGCAGAGGGGACCCGGCTGTATCGGACCGGCGATCTGGCGCGCTGGCTGCCATCGGGCGAGATCGAGTTCCTGGGCCGCGTGGATTTCCAGGTGAAGGTGCGCGGCTTCCGGATCGAGCCCGGCGAGATCGAATCGGTCCTCGGCCGGCATCCGGCTGTGCATCAGGCGGTCGTGCTGGCTTTGGAAGAGAAGGGTCAGAAGCACCTCGTGGCCTGGGTGATGGGGGACGAGGTGGACGTAGCCGAGCTGAAATCGTTCGCCCGCGAGCGACTGCCCGAGTACATGGTGCCTTCCGCGGTCGTGGTGCTCTCGGAAATGCCGCTCACTCCGAACGGCAAGGTGGATCGCAAGGCGCTGCCGGCGCCGGTCTGGGAGAGCGGAGGTTTTGTCCAGCCGTCCACTCCGATGGAGAGGGCCCTGGCGGGGCTCTGGTCTGGCATATTCGGAGTGGAGCAGGTCGGAGCCCGGGACGGCTTTTTCGAGCTGGGCGGCCACTCATTGCTCGCAACGCGTCTGGTCTCGCGGGTGGCTTCGGAGCTGGGGCTGCGGCTGCCGTTGCGATGGATTTTTGAGACGCCGGTGCTCGCCGATCTGGCGGCCCGGTTGGGCTCTCTCCAGGAACGCTCTGTGGCTCCGCCGATCCCAAGGGTGCCGCGGAATGGGCCTCTGCCGCCTTCATTCGCCCAGGAGCGGCTCTGGTTCGTGGACCAGCTTGCGCCGGGGAGCCCGCTTTACAACCTGCCTTCGGCGGTGCGCCTGGAGGGGAAGCTCGACGTGGCCGCGCTCGCCTCGGCCCTGGCGGAGATCGTGCGGCGCCACGAAGCTCTGCGGACGAGGTTCGACGACGGGCCGGTGCAGGTGATCGATTCGGAGGTGCAGATCGACCTGCCGGTGATCGATCTCGAAGCGCTGCCCTCGGACATCCGGCGGAGCGTGGCCGACCGGCTTTCGAGGGAGGAGGCGCGGCGGCCTTTCGATCTCCGCAGCGGGCCTTTGCTGCGTGTCCGGCTGCTGCGGCTAGGGGCGGAGGAGCACGTCGTCCTTGTGAACCAGCACCACATTGTTTCGGATGCGTGGTCGGCCTGGGTGTTGGTGCGCGAGATGGTCACCCTCTACCGCGGAACGCCTCTGCCTCCGCTTCCGATTCAGTACGCGGACTATGCCGTGTGGCAGCGGGGTTGGCTGCGCGGCGAGGCCCTGGAGTCGCAGGTCCGCTGGTGGATGGAGGAGCTGCGCGGCGCGCCGACGCTGTTGGAGATGCCTGCGGACCGGCCGCGGCCGCCAGTCCTTTCATTCCGCGGCGCGACCGAGCCGGTTTCGATTCCGGGCGAGCTGACGGCGCGGCTCGCGGCCCTGGCGCACGAGCAGGGGGGCACGCTGTTCATGGCTCTCCTGGCCGGGCTCCAGGCGTTGATCCACCGCTGCACGGCGCTGGACGACGTGCTCGTCGGCTTGCCGGTGGCGCACCGGCAGCGTGAGGAGATCGAGGGACTGATCGGATTCTTCGTGAACACCCTGGTCCTGCGCGGCCGGCCGGCTCCGGGCCTGTCGTTCCGGAGTCTGCTGGATCAGGCCCGGCGCGCCTCGCTGGGCGCGTTCGCGCACCAGGACGTTCCTTTCGAGCGGCTGGTCGAAGAGCTGCGGGTGGAGCGCAGCCTTTCGCACAGCCCGCTGTTCCAGGTGGTGCTCGCGCTTCAGAACGCTCCGGCCGAGCCTCTGTCGATGCCTGGGCTGATGGTGAGCCCCTGGGAGATCTACACGGAGACGGCGAAATTCGATCTCACGTTTACTTTGACCGAGATGGGTTCCGGGCTCGAAGGATGGCTCGAATATTCGACCGATCTGTTCGACCGCGACACGATCGTGCGGTTGATCGATCGGCTGCGCCTGCTGTTGGAAGGCGCGGTCGCTCATTCCGAGGCTCCGATTGGCGAGCTGCCGGTGATCACGGAGGCGGAGCGGCTTCAGCTTCTGGCGTGGAGCCAGGGCGAGGCGGTGGATGCCGAGGCCACGATTCATGGGGTTTTCGAGGAGCAGGCGGCGCGGCGGCCCGAGGCGATCGCGCTGCGGTTCCCGGACGGCGAGATGAGCTATGGCGAGCTCAATGCCCGCGCCGAGGCGCTTGCGGCGGCGTTGCGCGGGGTCGGGATCGGCGTGGATGATCTGGTGGCGCTTTGCATGAAGCGGTCGGCCGAGGCGATCGTAGCGATGATCGCCATTCTCAAGGCCGGCGGCGCGTTCGTGCCGCTCGATCCCGC
Organism: Thermoanaerobaculia bacterium; assembly: GCA_036266195.1. Taxonomy (GTDB): domain Bacteria; phylum Acidobacteriota; class Thermoanaerobaculia; order Multivoradales; family UBA5704; genus DATMER01. Next base: position 5,047 of record DATANP010000265.1, read on the forward strand.
GTATCCGGCGGAGCGGCTTGCGTTTCTGCTGGAGGATTCGGGGGCTCGGGTGGTCCCGCTGAACCCTCACCCCCCGGCCCCCTCTCCCGGAACGGGAGAGGGGGAGACTTGCAGGGTCGACCCGGACAACCTGGCTTATGTGATGTACA
>DATANP010000266.1:0-2027 GCA_036266195.1 Thermoanaerobaculia bacterium
GCAGCCGCGGCGGCGTCTCCTCCCCCAGGGCGAAGCGCAGCTTCTGGCCACAGCCCGGGCAGACGACGTTGAACGACGTGGTTGCGGATGGCTGCGTCATACCGAAAACCGGAATGGTTGGAGACATTGTACTCCAAGCCCCGGTTCTTCTAGGATGGCCCGACTCTTGTCTTGGAGGCCGAGATGACCCGAACCCGCCGCCTGGTGCTCTCCCTGCTAGCCTGCGTCCTGATCCTCCCGGCGACCGTCCGCGCCGCCCATGCCGACGAGGAGGTCCCGTCGGCGCCGCCGCGTGCCGAGGGCGAAGGCCCCTTCCAGCGCCTGATCCTGCGCGGCCTGACCGTGATCGACGGCACCGGCGCGCCGCCGTTCGGCCCCACGGACATCGTCATCGAGAAGAACCGCATCGTGGAGGTCGTCCCGGTCGGCAGCCCGGGCATGCCGATCGATCCCGAGAACCGCCCGAAGGCGAACCCGGGCGACCGCGAGATGGATCTGACCGGCATGTACGCCCTGCCCGGCTTCATCGACATGCACGGCCACATCGGCGGCAAGGAGCAGGGCACCACCGCCGAATACGTCTTCAAGCTCTGGATGGGCCACGGCATCACCACCATCCGCGACCCCGGCTCGGGCAACGGCCTCGACTGGACCCTGGCGCACAAGGCGAAGAGCGCGAAGAACGAGATCACCGCGCCGCGTATCGAGGCCTACGTCTTCTTCGGGCAGGGCCGCGACAAGCCGTTCACGACCCCGGACGAGGCGCGCAAGTGGGTCGCCGAAGTGGCGGCCAAGGGCGCGGACGGCCTCAAGTTCTTCGGCTACCGGCCGGACATCATGCAGGCCGCCATCGAAGAGGCCAAGAAGCGCGGCCTGCGCAGTGCCTGCCACCATGCGCAGCTCAACGTCGCGCGGGTCAACGTCCTCGACTCGGCGCGTTGGGGCCTGACCTCGATGGAGCACTGGTACGGCCTGCCGGAGGCCCTGTTCGACGGCCGCACGGTGCAGGACTACCCCGTCGATTACAACTACAACGACGAGTCGGACCGCTTCGGCCAGGCCGGCCGCCTGTGGAAGCAGGCCGCGCCGCCAGGCTCCGAGCGCTGGAACGAGGTGATGAACGAGTTGTTGAAGCTCGACTTCACGATCGATCCGACGCTGACCATCTACGAGGCGAACCGGGATCTGATGCGCGCCCGCCGCGCCGAATGGCACGAGGAGTACACGCTGCCCTCGCTCTGGGAGTTCTACGCGCCGAGCCGCAAGTCGCACGGCTCCTACTGGCTGCACTGGACCACCGACGACGAGATCGCCTGGCGCGAGAACTACCGCCTGTGGATGGCCTTCCTCAATGAGTACAAGAACCGCGGCGGCCGGGTCACCACCGGATCGGACAGCGGCTACATCTACAAGCTCTATGGATTCGATTACATCCGCGAGCTGGAGCTGCTGCGCGAAGCCGGCTTCCATCCGCTGGAGGTGATCAAGTCCGCCACCCTCAACGGCGCCCAGGCCCTGGGCCTCGACAAGGAGATCGGCTCGATCGAGCCCGGCAAGCTGGCCGACCTCGCGATCGTCGAGGAGAACCCGCTCCAGGACCTGAAAGTTCTCTACGGCACCGGCACCATCCGGGTCACCGCGGACAACAAGGTGGTGCGCGTCGGAGGCGTCCGCTACACGGTCAAGGACGGCATCATCTACGACTCGAAGAAGCTCCTCGCGGACGTCCGCGCCATGGTGAAGGCGGCCAAGGAGAAGTCCGGCAAGGGGATCGTACAGCCGGGGATGGAGGCCGCGCGGCCGTAGGGGGAGAAACGCGACCCGTCCCGGACTGCCGGCGTCTACGGCGACTTGGAGGAGAGAGAGGGGGGAAAGAGCCTGAGGGGCGCCACCGCCCGCCTGTGCTAGGGATGGTGGTATGGCTTGGCAGGTCAATGGTTGCGGGGTTAGGAAAGCCTCATGTCCGATTCGCCTCCGGAAGATTCCCGCGCCGACAGGGAGTAGTCCGTGCAGGGGCGTGCGAGAGC
>DATANP010000267.1:0-1716 GCA_036266195.1 Thermoanaerobaculia bacterium
CCCATCTCTTGAGCCTGCGCGCGCGTCCGGAGTCCAGCTGCACGAGGACCCGGCGGGCGGCGACGGTCGCGACCACCAATGGAACAGCGCTCAGCAGCCAGGGCGTCAACGAGATCGTGGCAGGCCCCACATGCAGGTGAGCGCCGTTGGCGAGCAGCCAGGCGCAGGAGCCAACGGACAGTGCCCGGGGCCATTCCACTGTGCTCTGGGCGCTCGCGACCCAGGCGAGGAGCGCGGGCAGGGCGATGGCCAGCAGCGACAACAGTGCCGCTGAGCCGCCGGCGACTGCCGAGCGCCGTAGGCGGAAGACGCCGCCCGGCTCGTTCGGGGGTGAGCCGGTGACAATGGCGCGGCGGGCGCGATCAAGCAGACTCATGACGTCCCATCGTCGCCGCTGACGGCCACAGGGCCGCACAGGGCGCGCCGACGACGCCGAGAATGCGCCCAGATTTCGCCCAGGGGACAACCTGAGGCCACGGCCGGCGATGACCGCCGCAGGCCACGGGCCGGTCACCTCGGTGAGGTGACCGGCCCGCTTGCCGGCACGCTGCCGCAGGTCTCAGCCCAGGTTCTTCATGATCTCGCGCATGAGCCCGGCCGTCGCGGAAGGCGTCTTGCCGACCTTGACGCCGGCGGCTTCGAGAGCCTCCTGCTTGGCGATCGCCGTGCCGGACGAGCCAGACACGATGGCGCCCGCATGGCCCATGGTCTTGCCCTCGGGAGCGGTGAAACCGGCCACGTAGCCGACAACCGGCTTGGTGACGTGCTCCTTGATGTATGCCGCAGCCCGCTCCTCGGCGTCCCCGCCGATCTCGCCGATCATCATGATCGCGTCGGTGTCCGGATCGGCCTCGAAGGCAGCCAGGCAGTCGATGTGCGTGGTCCCGATGATCGGGTCGCCGCCGATGCCGACGGCTGTGGAGAATCCGAAGTCCCGCAGCTCGTACATCATCTGGTAGGTCAACGTGCCGGACTTGGAGACCAGGCCGACCCGACCAGGGCCGGCGATGTTGGACGGGATGATGCCGGCGTTGGAGACCCCGGGGCTGATCACGCCGGGGCAGTTCGGGCCGATGATCCGCGTCGTGCCGGCCTGCTGGGCGTAGGTCCAGAACTCGGCGCTGTCCTTTACTGCGACGCCCTCGGTGATGACCACGGCGAGCGGGATCTTGGCGTCGATGGCCTCGATCACGGCGGCCTTGGTGAACTTGGCCGGGACGAAGACGACCGTCACGTTGGCGCCGGTCGCCTCGATAGCCTCGGAGACAGAGCCGAAGACCGGCACGGAGACGCCGGAGTCGAACTCGACCTTCTGGCCGCCCTTGCCGGGGGTCACGCCACCGACGACGTTGGTGCCTGAGGCCAGCATGAGCTGGGTGTGCTTCTGGCCCTCGGAGCCGGTCATGCCCTGGACGATGACCCTGGAGTCAGCGTTGAGAAAAATAGCCACGGTGTTTGCCGCCCTTTCAGTTCTTGTTGGCGGCCGAAGCCAGCTCGGCGGCCTTACGGGCCGCGCCGTCCATGGTCTCTTCCACCGTCACCAGGGGATGTGCGGCTTCGGCGAGGATGCGGCGGCCCTCCTCGACGTTGTTGCCGTCCAGTCGCACGACCAGCGGCTTGGTGGCCTCGTCGCCGAGGACCTTGAGGGCGCCGACGATGCCGTTGGCCACCTCGTCACAGGAGGTGATGCCACCGAAGACGTTGACGAACACCGAC
>DATANP010000268.1:0-20386 GCA_036266195.1 Thermoanaerobaculia bacterium
CCATGGCCCCGAAGGCGATGGCGAACGGCAGGTTCTTCTCGCCGATCAGCAGGGTCAGGAAGTGGCCGATGCCGTTGCCGTAGATCGTGCCGGGCGCCAGGCCCTTGGCCTGGTCCGGCATCATGATCATGATGGTCACCAGCGCGATCAGCGCCACGAAGCCCTCGGCCAGCATGGCGCCGTAGCCCACGGGCTGCAGGTGCGATTCCTTGTCCACCTGTTTCGAGGTGGTGCCCGAGCAGACCAGGCCGTGGAAGCCCGAGCAGGCGCCGCAGGCGATGGTCACGAAGAGGAACGGGAAGAGCGTGCCGGTCATGCCGCCCATGTCCCAGCCCTTGAAGGACGGCTGGTGTACCTCGTAGCCGCCGAAGAAGACGCCGATCACTCCGAGCGCCAGGGCGGCGTAGAGGATGAACCCGCCGAGGTAGCCGCGCGGCTGGAGCAGCAGCCAGATCGGCAGCAGCGACGCGATGCCGCAGTAGATCAGGATGGCCGTGGACCACTGGCTCACGCCGAGCTGGAACCAGTCGGCCACCCAGGTGCCGGCCCAGGCGGAGAGGAAGCTCAGCGGCACGAAGACGACGGTGACCAGCCAGAGCGGCGGGTTCCAGAGCTTCTGCACGATGCCGAGCACGATGGCGAGGAGCAGGTAGAAGACGCTCGCCGCCGCCACCGCGCCTCCCGGATGGAAGTCGAAGCTGCCGGCCGCCAGCTCTTCGGTGCCGACCACGAAAGTGCGGGCCGTGATGTCCGCGAAGGCCACGATGACGTAGACCAGGGCGATCCAGATGAAGGCCATCATGGCGAGGCCGGCCTTGCGGCCCAGGTGCTCGCCGGTGATCTCGGCGATCGAGGTGGCGCCGTGGCGCACCGAGGCGGTCAGGCTGGAGAAGTCGTGGACCGCGCCGATCAGGACCACGCCGAGCGAGATCCAGAGCAGGCACGGCAGCCAGCCGAACACCTGGCAGGCGATGATCGGGCCCGCGATCGGTCCGGCCGCGGCGATGGCCGAGAAGTGCTGCGCGAAGAGGTAGAAAGGCCGCGTCGGGACGAAGTCGACGCCGTCGTTGACCTTGTGCGCCGGGGTCACCTGGCTGTCGTCGATCGAGAACTGGCGCGCCACCCAGCCGCCGTAGAGGCGGTAGGCGGCGGTCAGCAGCACCAGGAACACCAGGGCGAGGAGGGCGAGGTTCATGCCTCCGACTCCCGGCCGCGCATCATCAGGCCCAGCACGCCCGCCAGGATTCCGGCCACGATCAGGGCCAGGCCCCACAGCGCGCGCGCGTGGTCGGCGCCCGCCGCGTTCGAGGCCTCCTCAAGCAGGCGGCCGGGCCCGGCGTCGTGCGGGATGATGAACATGCCGAGCGCAGCCAGGAAGAAGCCGGACGCGGAGAGCTTCTGCGGGAACAGGGCCCGCTCCGGCCGGCCCACCCCGCGGCCGACCGTGCTGTGGTTGTAGCCGTAGCCGACGTAGACCGACATGCCCAGCACCAGCCAGCCGATGAACCGCCACCAGGAGGCCGGCGGCAGGTAGATCATCAGGAACAGGCAGGAGGCCACGCCAAGCATCGGCAGCAGCCAGGGGCCGAACGGCACGCGAAACGGCCGCGGCCGGTTGGGGTCCGTGTAGCGCAGGATCGTGATGCCGACGCACACCAGCACGAACGCAAACAGGGTGCCGATGTTGGTCAGGTCGACCATCTCGTCGATGCTGGCCACGCCCGCGAAGCCGCCGACCAGGACGCCGGTGAGGATGGTCGTCACGTGCGGGGTGCGGTACTTCGGATGGACCTTGGCGAACGACTGGGGCAGCAAACCGTCGCGCGCCATGGAGAAGAAGATGCGCGGCTGGCCGAGCTGGAAGACGAGGAGCACGGCGGTATGGGCGATGACCGAGCCGAGCGCGACGATGGCCGTGGCCCACGTCTGGTTGGGGGCCACGTGGTCGAGGGCCATGGTGAGCGGCTCGGCCTGCTCGGTGGACAGGCGCCGGATCAGCTCCTGGTAGGGCAGGATGCCGGTGAAGACCGCCGCCACCACGACATAGAAGATGGTGCAGATGACCAGCGAGGCGATGATGCCGATCGGCAGGTTGCGGCCCGGGTTGCGGGTCTCCTCGGCGACGGTCGAAACCGCGTCGAAGCCGATGTAGGCGAAGAACACGACGGCGGCGCCGGCGAACGTCCCTTTCCACCCGTTGGGCTGGAAGGGGTGCCAGTTGACCTGCATCTGGGCCGGCGAGACGTAGTACAGCGCCACGCCGATGAAGAAGAGGAGGACGAGGATCTTGACCATCACCATGCCGGCGTTGAAACGCGCCGACTCGCGGATGCCCAGGACGAGCACGACGGTGATCAGGCCGACGATCCCGGCCGCCAGCACGTTGAAGACGATCGGCACGTTGAAGATGTGGGGCGCGCTCTCATAGAGGCCTGGGATCTTGGCCGCCGTCCGGTAGTCGGTAGCGAGCCATAAGGGGATGTCGATGCCGGCGCTATGGAGGAGGGTCCGGAAGTAGTTGCCCCAACTGATGGCCACGGCCACGTTGCCCACGGCGTACTCGATGATGAGGTCCCAGCCGATGATCCAGGCGACCAGCTCGCCGAGGGTGGCGTAGGAGTAGGTGTAGGCCGACCCGGAGATCGGCACCACCGCGGCGAACTCGGCGTAGCACAGGGCCGTGAAGGCGCAGACGACCGCGGTGATGCAGAAGGAGAGCATGAGAGAGGGACCCGCGCCCAGGCGGGAGGCGTCCCCGGCTGCGGCGGTGCCGACGGTGGCGAAGATGCCCGCGCCGATGATCGCGCCGATCCCCAGCATCGTCACCTGGAAGGCGCCCAGGTCGCGGCGGAGGGAGGGCCCCTCCTCGGCAGCGGCCATGATGTCGTCCAGCTTCTTGGTTCGGAAGAGGCCTCGCAGCAAGGGGTAACCTCCGTCTCTAGAGATACGGGTCAGGAACGGACGGGAGCATGACACGGGAGAGGCCCGCCGGCCAAGACTCTCCTCTACTCGTCGCCGAAGGCGATCCCGAGCGAGCGGGCGGTCCGGACCAGGGGACTCGCGGGATCGACGAGCTTGATCTCGCGCACGGCCTCGTCGAGGTCCACGTCATCGATCCGGCCGTTCGCGAGCCTGACCATCCGGCCGCAGCGCCCGGCGATGGCGAGGCGGGCCGCGGCCTCGCCGAACTGGGTGGCCAGGATGCGGTCGAAGGCCACCGGGCTGCCGCCGCGCTGGAGGTGGCCGAGGACCGTGGCCCGCACGTCGCAGCGGGTCAGGGCCTCCAGCTCGCGCACCACCCGCTGGCCGGCGCCGCCCAGGCGGACGACGCCGGTGGTGAGGTCCACCGATTGGATGGACATCTCGCCTCCCCTGGAGGTGGCGCCCTCAGCCACGACAATGAGAGAGGAAGCCCGGCCGCGGCCCTGGCAGCTCACCACGGTCCGCGCCACGGACTCCGGGTCGTAGGGGATCTCGGGGATCAGGATGACGTCGGCCGCTCCGGCGATGCCGGCGTGGAGCGCGATCCAGCCCGCGGTGCGCCCCATGACTTCCAGGACCATGACGCGGTGGTGGCTCTCCGCGGTGTCGCGCAGCCGGTCGAGGGCGTCGGTGGCCACGCCGATGGCGGTCCAGAAGCCGAAGGTGTAGTCGGTGGAGACCAGGTCGTTGTCGATGGTCTTCGGCACGCCGATCACGCCGAGACCCAACTTGCCCAGCTCGGAGGCGATGCGCAGCGTGCCGTCGCCGCCGATGACGATGAGCGCCTCCAGGCCGGCCCTGCGGGCGTTCGCCAGGCAGTCGGCCGAGCGGTCGACCGGCCCGTGCTCGCTCCGGCAGGCGAAGGGGTTGTCCCGGTTGGTGGTGCCCAGGACGGTGCCCCCCATCCGGATCAGCTCGCGGACGTCCGGGCTCGCGAGGTGACGGAAGCGCCCTTCGAGCAGCCCGGCAAAGCCGTCGAGCACGCCGACGACCTCCGCGTCGTCCCCCGCTGTCCGGACGACGGCCCTCAGCACGGCGTTGAGACCGGGGGCATCGCCGCCGCCCGTCAGGATTCCGATCCGCTTCGGTCCGCTCATGGCCGGGGATTCTATCCTCTCCGGCGGCGCCACAATCTGCGCACGATCAACTTAGATCCAATGGACGCCGACGCCTCCCCGCATGGATCTGACATCGAAAAGCTAAGATCACCGCAAAAGGGGCTTGACAATATCTCAGTGTTGGTTCATCATGTCCTCGATGGCGGCCACTCCGGTGGCCCAGACAAAAGGAAATGAGGAGGACCAAGCCATGATGAACAACATCTCTCGTTGGACCCCTGCTACCGCTTATGTCGCGAACCGTGAGCCGTTCTTCCGCCTGTTCGACTCGTTCTTCAACGGCGACGTCCAGGGCGAGGAGACCCGTTCGTGGGTGCCCCCGGTCGACATCCAGGAGACCGGCGACGCGTACCTCTTCCATGCCGAGCTGCCCGGCATGACCAAGGAGGACATCCACATCACGCTGGAGAACAACGTCCTGCGGCTGAGCGGCGAGCGCAAGCTGGAGAAGGACGTGAAGAAGGAGAATTTCCACCGCGTCGAGCGGACCTACGGGACCTTCTCCCGCACGTTCACGCTGCCGACCCAGGTCGACGCCGAGAAGGTGCACGCGGCCTTCGAGAACGGCATCCTGACGCTGACGGTGCCCAAGGCCGAGCAGGCCAAGCCGCGGCGGATCGAGATCAGTTGATCCCGTTCCCCCTCTCCCCGGCCCTCTCCCCCGGGCCGGGGGAGAGGGAGAAAAGCCCCGCTCCGGCGGGGTTTTTTCTTATGCCGGGCTTTCGACCGTCCGGTGGACCTGTTCGGCAGCCGCCACCGCCGGCAGCTCCACCGTGACGGTCGTCCCCGAGCCCGGATCGCTCTCCACCCTCACCCTTCCTCCATGGCCGCGCGCGATGCGGTCCACGATCGCCAGTCCGAGCCCGGTCCCGCCCTTGCGGGTCGAGTAGAAGATCTCGAAGACCCGCTCCCGCTCCTCGGGCGGGATGCCGCGGCCGTTGTCCTTCACCGACAGGGCCACCATCGAGCCATGCCGGCTGACCGCCAGGTCCAGGACCGGGGTGCGGCCGGTGTCCTCGGTGGCGGCGAGGGCGTTCTGGGCGAGGTTCAGCAGGAGCTGGTTGATCTGGCCGGGGTCCACCCGCACCCGCGCGCCGCCGCTGGCGTCGTGGACCTCCACCCGGGCGCCGCGCTTCTGGATCTCGCCGGCCAGGATCTCCCGCACCCGCTCCAGGGGGCGGACGGCCGGCATCTCCTCCATCTCCAGGGGCCGCGGCTTGGCGTAGGCCAGGAAGTCGCTGACCAGGCGCTCGAGGCGGCTCAGCTCCGAGCGGGTGATCGCGAGCAGGCGCTTGCCGGTCGGCGCGGATCCGCCCTCTTCGATCTCCTCCTCCAGCATCTGCATGTTGAGGTTGAGCGAGTTGAGCGGGTTGCGGATCTCGTGCGCGAGGCCGGAGGCCAGGGTGCCGATGTAGGCCATGCGCTCGGCCTCGGCTGCCTGCAGCTCCAGGCGGCGCGAGCGCTGGAGGAGCACCCAGACCGCCGTCAGCGCCGAGAGGAGCAGCGCCATCGAAACCACCCCGATCACCACGGCCTGGCGGAAGAGCTCCTTGCGCAGCACCTCGATCCGCTTGGAAAGCTCCACCGGGCTCAGGCCGATCCGCAGGAAACCGATGTTGTCGCCGATCGGCACCTCGATGTCCGGCACTTCAAAGGGAGTGATCGTCTCGTGGACCTCTCGCCGGACGCCGGAGACCTGCGGGACGTCCTGCATCTCCGGGGAGCTGACCGGCGGCGCCGGAGTCTCTGCCGGCAGGGGCGGCCGAGCCCGGCTGTGCCCCTCGAAGACGAGCACGCCCTTGCTGTCGTGGATCTCGACGTTGCGGACGATCTCGCGCTCGCGCAGGATGGAGTCGATGTAGGTCTGGGTCTCGCGCTCCACGGCCACGGCCGTGTAGAGGTCCTTGCCCTGCTTCTCGGCGCGGCGGGCGATCTGCTTGGCCAGGCCCTCGGCCTCGGTGCGGGTCTCGAGCAGCACCCGCTCGATCTCGCGCTGCGAGAGGGAGCGGAAGATCAGCCAGCCGAACAGGGCGATGTCGAAGAGGACGAACAGCCCGAAGACGAGAAAACCGATCAGCAGACGGCGCGACTGCGCCTGGTTCGAAGCCCGGTTCATGCCGGGTCAAGGATACCATCCGGCCCGTTTGACCCCCCGGAGCCGAGTCGAGTAGGATCGTCGCGCCTTCCGGAGGCTACGACCCATGCTCGCCAGATCGGCCCGATTCGCCGCCGTCCTGCTCGCCGCTTCCCTCCCGATCCTCGTCCTGTCCGGCTGCGGCAGTCCGAGCGAAAAGACTGGAGAGACTCCGCCCCCCCAGGCTGCTGCCGAGACGCCTCAGCGCGGCGGCACGGCCGTGGTTTCGTGGATCGCCTCGCCCACCGGCGTCAACGAGCTCACCACCCAGGGCACCGCCATCACCACGGAGATCATCCGCCAGCTCTTCCTCCACCTGGTCGAGGAGCAGCCGGACTTCGAGCAGCATCCGCCGACGATGTCGCCCCAGCTCGCCGAGTCCTTCGACTGGTCGCCCGACCACAAGGTGCTGACCTTCCACCTGCGGAAGGACGTGGTGTGGAGCGACGGCGTGCCGGTCACGGCCGACGACGTGCGCTTCACCTGGCAGGCCCATACCAGCCGCGACGTGGCCTGGAGCTCCTCGTTCATGAAGGAGAAGATCACGGACGTCGAGGTGGTGGACCCGCACACCGTGCGCTTCCACTTCTCCCGGGTCTACGCCAAGCAGATCCTGGACGCGAACGAGGGCGTCATCCTGCCGAAGCACGCCTGGGAGAAGCTCCCCTTCCCGGAGTGGAAGGGGAACAACGACTGGTTCCTCGAGCACCTCGTGGTCGACGGCCCGTTCACGATCGGCTCCTGGCAGCCGCAGCAGGACGTGGTGCTGGTCCGCAACGAGCGCTACTGGCGCAAGGACCATCCTTATCTGGACAAGGTGGTGATCCGCAACACCCCGGACGCCGCGAACCAGATGACCCAGCTCTTCAGCGGCGAGACCGACTTCGTGCCCCAGGTCCAGCCCGGCGACGTGCCGCGGATCAAGGCCGACCCCCGCCTCGACGTGATCGCCTACTGGTTCCGGCTCTACGTCAGCGTCGTCTGGAACAGCCGCAATCCGCTGTTCGCGGACGCCGACGTGCGCCGCGCCCTCACCATGGCCATCGACCGGCAGACCATCGTCGACACCGTGTTTCCGGACGGCACCGGCCGCGTGGGGGTCACGCCGATCGTCCAGAGCGTCTGGGCATTCGACAAGTCGCTCAAGCCGCTGCCCTACGATCCGGCCGGGGCGCGCCGCATCCTGGAATCCAAGGGGTGGAAGGACACGGACGGCGACGGCGTCCTCGACAAGGGCGGCAAGCCGTTCTCCTTCGCCCTGGTGACCAATGCCGGCAACCAGCCGCGCATCGACGCGGGGGTCATGATCCAGGACCAGCTCAAAAAGGTCGGGATCCGGGTGGAGCCGCGGGTGGTGGAGTTCAACAGCATGGCCGCCCAGGCGGTCGAAGGGGACTTCGACGCGCTGATCTTCGGCTACCAGATGGACACGAGCCTCGACGTGACCGCCCAGTTCGACAGCAAAGCCACCCAGGAAAGCAACTTCGCCGCCTACAACAACCCCGAGCTCGACCGCCTGCTGGTGGAGGTCATGTCGAAGCCCGACATCCGCCAGTCCGAGGCGACCCTCCACCGCATCCAGCAGATCATCCACCGCGACCAGCCGATGACGTTCCTCTGGGAGTCGCAGCGGATCAGCGCGGTCAACCGCCGGGTTCACGACGTGAAGCCGACCGTCCTGTTCTCGCTGTTCAACCTGGAAGACTGGTGGGTCGGACCGGCCCGCTGACCGGGAACGGCCGGGCATGCTCCGTTTCATCCTGCGGCGCCTGGCCGCGTCGTTCCTTCTCCTCTACCTCGTCCTCACCGCGGTCTTCTTCCTGGTCCACCTCGCCCCGGGGACCCCGGAAGCCTTCCTGCTCAACGACCAGCGCCTGCCGCCCGCACAGCAGGAGATCCTGAAGGAGCACTACGGCCTCAACCGCCCGCTCCTGGTGCAGTACGCGCTCTGGATGGCCTCCACGCTGCGCGGCGACTGGGGGACTTCCTTCTCCTACCAGCGGCCGGTCACCGGCGTGATCGGCGACGTCCTGCCGGCGACCTGCCTGCTGGCCGCCGCGGGCCTGCTGGTGGAGCAGGCCCTCGGGCTGATCCTGGGTATCGCGGCCGCGCGCCGGCCCGGCTCGACCGCCGACCATCTGATCCGGATCGTCTCGCTCGTCCTCTACTCGCAGCCGATCTTCTGGTTCGGGCTGATGGCGATCCTCCTCTTCTCCCTGGTCTGGCCGGTCCTGCCGCCGGGGCATCTGCGCTCGATCGGCGCCGAGGACCTGGGTCCAGTCGCCCGCGTCCTGGACGTCCTGCGCCACCTCATCCTGCCCGGCCTGGTCCTGGGCCTGTCGACCTGCGGCGAGGTGGCGCGCTTCGTCCGCGCCAGCCTGCTCGACGTGCTCGGCCAGGAGCACATCCGCGCCTCGCGGGCGAAGGGGCTCACCGAGCGCCGGGTGGTCTGGGTCCATGCCCTGCGCAACGTCCTGGCGCCGCTGCTCCAGATCTTCGCCGTCTCGCTCTCCGCCCTGCTCGGCGGCGTGGTCGTGGTCGAGGTCGTGTTCAGCTGGCCGGGCCTGGGACGGCTCACCTTCGACGCCGTGTTCAGCCGGGACTATCCGCTGATCCTGGGCACCACGGCGTTCGCCGCGGTCGCCATCCTGGCCGCAAACCTCCTGGCGGACGTCCTTCATGCCGTGGCTGACCCGAGGGTGCGGGATGAATAGATGGAGCCGGCTGCCGGCCCTGCTGCGCTGGGGGGTGGCGCTCTGCGCCCTCCTGATCCTCGCTGGCCTGGCGGCGCCGGTCCTGGCGCCCTACGACCCGGTCGAGCAGCTCGACCCCGTGGCCGCCCGCTTCCGTCCGCCGGGCTCGGTGCTCCCGGCCGTACACCTGGCCGACGGCGGCTGGAGGCTGGCGGACCGGGTCGAGCGCACCGCGGACGGCCTCCTCGTCGAGCGCCTCGGCCGGACCGAGATCCTGGCCGCCGCCGAGGTCACGAACCTCACGCCCGGCGGCGTGGCCGACCGCCGAGTCTTTTTCCTGGGCACGGACAAGTTCGGCCGCGACCTCCTGTCGCGCATGCTCCTCGGCGGCCGGATCTCGCTCGCGGTCGGGCTTCTCTCAGTGACTCTGGCCCTCACGATCGGGCTGGCGGTGGGTTCGGCCGCGGCCCTGGGGGGGCCCGTCGTCGACGCGGTGCTGATGCGGCTCGTGGATGCGATCCTGGCCTTTCCCTGGTTCTTCTTCCTGATCCTGCTGGCGGCCCTGTTCTCGCCCTCGACCTGGGCGCTGATCCTGGTCCTCGGCGCCGGGAGCTGGATGACGATCAGCCGTCTCACCCGGGCCGAGCTGATGAGCCTGCGCCAGCGCGAGTTCGTGACCGCCGCCCGGTCCATCGGCCAGACGCCGGGCCGCATCCTGCTGCGGCACCTCCTGCCCAACGCCATGACGCCGGTGATGATCCGGGCGACCCTGATGATCAGCAACCTGATCCTCCTGGAGGCCTCGCTCTCGTTCCTGGGCCTGGGCGTACAGCCGCCCACGCCGACCTGGGGGAACATGATCGCTGAGGGCCGCGACGCGCTCTACAACGCCTGGTGGATCGCGGTCTTCCCGGGCGCGGCGCTGGCGGTGACCGTGGTCTCCTTCAACCTGCTCGCGGACGGCCTGCGGGACTTCCTCGATCCGAAGAGCCAGCGCGAACCTGCTATGCTCCCGCCCTCGTGAGCGAGCCCGCCACCCGTCCCAGCCGTCGCGCCTCCACCGTCGTCTTCCTGACGATCCTCCTGGACCTGATCGGGTTCGGGATGCTCCTGCCGCTGCTGCCGTTCTATGCCCTCAAGCTGAACGCCTCGCCGGCCCGGATCGGCCTGCTCTTCGCGGCGTACAGCATGACCCAGCTCCTGTTCTCGCCCATCCTCGGGTGGCTCTCCGACCGGGTGGGCCGGCGGCCGGTGATGCTGGTGTCGATCCTCGGCAATGTCGCGGCGCATCTGATGTTTGCGACGGCGGGCTCGTTCGCCCTGCTGGTCCTGGCGCGCGCGCTGGCCGGCGTGGCGGCGTCGAACTACAGCATCGCGCAGGCCTGGATGGCGGACGTGACCACGGCCGAGAACCGTTCCAAGGCCATGGGCCTGGTGGGCGCCGCGTTCGGGATCGGCTTCGTGGTCGGGCCGGGGCTGGGGAGCGTCCTCGCCCTGACCCCGATGGGCGCTCCGGCGGTGCCGTACGCGGCCGCGGCGCTGTCGGGCCTCAATTTCCTGCTCGCCCTGGTCTGGCTGCCGGAGTCGCTGCCGCCGGAGGTCCGGAAGCGCAGGCAGGCCCGGCCGTGGATCGATCCCGCCGGCTTCCTGAGGATGTGGGACAACGGCTCGCTGCGCGGGCTCATGCTGCTGTTCTTCCTGGTGATGTTCTGCTTCTCGTTGTTCGAGGCGACGCTGGCCCTCTACTGCCACCGCCTCTTCGGATTCGACGAGCATCGCACGTCGCTCCTCTTCGTCTATGTCGGGATCGTCCTGGTGGTGGTCCAGGGCGGCCTGCTCGGCCGGCTGATCCGCGCTTTCGGTGAGCGGCGGCTCATCCTGGGCGGCATCGCCTTGATGGCGGTGGGCCTGACCGCCCTGCCGCTCTATCCCAGCGTGGCGCTGGTGATGGTGAGCCTGTTGATCCTCGCGGTGGGCTCGGGCGTTCACAACCCTTCCGTGACGGGGCTGCTGAGCAAGCTCGCGGACGAGGAGTCCCAGGGCAGCACCATCGGCGTGTCGCGCTCGTTCGGAGCCCTGGCGCGCATCTTCGGCCCGGTCACCGGCACCTGGATTTTCGGCCGGGCCGGCGCCGCCTGGCCGTTCCTGACCGCCGGTGCCCTGATGCTGGTGGCCTTGGTCATCGCCTGGGACCTGCTTCGCCGGGTCGGCTCCGTCATTTCCTGATGCTGACCTCGGACTTCGATTACGACCTTCCCGAGGAGAGCATCGCGCAGGAGCCGGCGCCCCGGGGGGAGAGTCGGCTGCTGGTTCTCGACGCCGAAGGACCGGACCGGCACCGCAGCGTCCGCGACCTCCCCCGGCTGCTCCGAGCCGGCGACCTCCTGGTCTTGAACGACACCCGGGTGATCCCGGCGCGGCTCTTCGGCCAGCGCGAAGGCGGCGGAGGCGGGAGGATGGAGATCCTCCTGATCGAGAAGACCCCCGAGAACACCGAGCGCGAGTGGGAGGCGCTGGTCCGGCCCGGCCGCCGGGCACGGCCCGGCACGGTGCTCCGGTTCGAGGAGCTGTCCGCCGAGGTGATCGGGAAGCGGGAGGATCGCTATCGGTTGAGGTTCTCCGAACCGGTCGAGCCCCACCTGGAGCGTCTCGGCCACGTGCCGCTGCCACCCTACATCCGCCGGCCGGACCGTGAGGCCGACCGCGAGCGCTATCAGACCGTCTACGCCCGGAACCCCGGCGCGGTGGCGGCGCCGACCGCGGGTCTGCACTTCACCCAGGAGATCCTGGACGAGGTGGCCGCGGCCGGCATCGGCGTGGCACGGGTGACGCTCCACGTGGGGGTCGGCACGTTCAAGCCGGTCTCGGCCGAGCGGGTCGAGGACCACCGCATGGACCGCGAGCGCTACGAGGTCAGCGACGAGACCGCCGAGGCGATCCGCCGCACCCGGGAGAGCGGCGGCCGGATCGTGGCCGTGGGCACCACTGTGGTCCGCACCCTGGAGTCCGCGGCGCTCCTGGGGAACAGCGGCTCCACGGAGCTGTTCATCACGCCGGGGTTCCGATTTCAGATGGTAGATGTGCTGCTGACCAACTTCCACCTGCCCCGCTCCACCCTGCTCATGCTGGTCTCGGCCTTCGCCGGCCGGGAGCGGGTGCTGGCCGCCTATGAAGAGGCCGTGCGCGAGGGGTACCGGTTCTACTCCTACGGCGACGCCATGCTCACTTCGAGGGTTTGACGTCGAGCGCCGACATCCCCATGCCGTCCGGCTCCTTGCCGGCGGTGAGCGAGCCGACCTTCTTCCACTCGGCCAGGTCCACGATGGAGATCTGATCCGCGTTGGCGTGGGCCACATAGGCGCGCTTGCCGTCGGGCGCGATCTCGATGCCGATCGGCACCGAGCTGTTGCCGAAGTCCGCCAGGAGCCGGCCTCCACGGTCCGCGGCGGGCGGCGCTTCCAGCGGGATGCGGCGCTCCAGGGTCAGCGTCGACGTGGAGAACACGGCCACGTCGCCGCTCTTGGCGAGGCTCACGAGAACCCGCTTGCCGTCCGGGGTGGCCTCGGCGCGGATCGGGAAGGCCGGGGCGTCGAACGTCTTCACGGTCTTCAGAGTCGCGGTATCCAGGACCGTCACCGAGTCCGCGGCCCGGTTGGTGACCCAGACCTGCTTGCCGTCCGGAGTGACCGTGATCCCCTCGGACCCGGCCGCGGTGGGCACGTCGGCCAGCTTCTTGCCTTCCTTGAGGTCGAAGGCGGTGATGCCGCCGGAGCCGATGTTGGCCACGAAGGCCCGGCTGCCGTCCGGGGTGACGGCCACCATGTGGGAGATGTCCTGGCCGGTGGTGAGCGCCCGGACCACCTTGCCGGTCTCCACGTCCACTTCGAGGAGCGCCTTGCTGGCTTCCGAGGTGACCAGGGCCCGGCTGTCGCCGATCCAGACCATGCCGTGCGGCTTCTTGTATTCGCCCAGATCGATCGTCTTCACGACCTTCGCCCCGGGCACGTCAATCAGCGTAAGGGTCGAGCCCTGGGTCTCCGCGGTGCCATAGTTGGCGATCAGGGCAAGCCGGCCGTTGCGCGACACCGCGACCTCGTGCGGCCCGGTCCCCACCGGCAGCGTAGCCGCCACCTTGCCGGACCCGAGGTCCACCAGGGACACCGTGGCCTCCGACTTGTTCGCCACGATCAGGGTGGCCGCATGGAGAGGACGGACGGAGCTCGCGAGGAGGAGCGTGAACAGAAACAGGCGTATGGGCATCTTGATCTCCCGGGGGGTTCTCCTGAGAGACGGAACTCTAGCAGAGGATAGAATCCCCCTCATGGCTACCGAGACGCCCAAGTTCTACCGGCCGGAGGACGTGGCGGAGATCCCCTACGAGGAGAGAATCGGCGACCCGGGTGGAT
Organism: Thermoanaerobaculia bacterium; assembly: GCA_036266195.1. Lineage (GTDB taxonomy): Bacteria > Acidobacteriota > Thermoanaerobaculia > Multivoradales > UBA5704 > DATMER01. The sequence goes on from DATANP010000268.1 coordinate 13,334, forward strand.
ACCCCTACACGCGCGGCCTCTACCCCGAGATGTACCGGCGCCGCCACTGGACCATGCGCCAGTACGCCGGCTATGCCAGCGCCGAGGAGTCCAACCGGCGTTACCGCTACCTCCTCGCCCAGGGCACCACCGGCCTCTCGGTCGCCTTCGACCTGCCGACCCAGATCGGCTACGACTCCGACCACCCCCTGGCCCACGGCGAGGTCGGACGGGTGGGCGTCGCCATCTCGTCCATCGAGGACATGCGCCGCCTGTTCGACGGCATCCCGCTCGACCAGGTCACGACCTCGATGACGATCAACGCCACGGCCTCGATCCTCCTCTCCCTCTATCTGGTCGTCGCGGAGGAGCAGGGGGTCTCCTGGGACAGGGTCGGCGGCACGGTGCAGAACGACATCCTCAAGGAGTACGCGGCCCGCGGCACCTACATCTACCCCCCCAGGCCTTCACTCAAGCTGGTGACCGACGTCATCGCCTTCTGCGCCGACCGGGTGCCGAAGTGGAACACGATCTCGATCTCGGGCTACCACATGCGGGAGGCCGGCAGCACCGCGGTGCAGGAGGTCGCCTTTACCCTCGCCCACGGCCTCGCCTATGTCGAAGCCGCGCTGGCGCGGGGGCTCGACATCGACGACTTCGCGCCCCGGCTGTCCTTCTTCTTCAACGCCCACAACCACTTCCTGGAGGAGGTGGCGAAGTTCCGGGCGGCCCGCCGGCTGTGGGCCGAACTGGTCCGGGAGCGGTTCTCTCCCAAGGACCCGCGCTCGCTCTGGCTCCGCTTCCACACCCAGACCGCGGGCTCGACCCTCACCGCCCAGCAGCCCCAGAACAACGTGGTGCGCGTGGCGATCCAGGCGCTCGCCGCGGTCTGCGGCGGCACCCAGTCGCTCCACACCAACTCGCTGGACGAGGCGCTCGGTCTGCCCACCGAGGAGGCCGCCCGCCTGGCCCTGCGCACGCAGCAGGTCATCGCCAACGAGAGCGGCGTCACCGACGTGGCCGACCCGCTGGGCGGCTCCTACGTGATCGAGGCCTGGACCGACGAGATCGTCACCAAAGCCCGCGACTACATCCGCCGGGTCGAGGAGATGGGCGGCGCCCTGGCGGCCCTGGAGCGCGGCTTCCAGCAGCGCGAGATCGCCGAGGCCGCCTACCAGTACCAGCTCGCGGTCGAGGAGGGCCGGCAGAAGGTGGTGGGCGTCAACGCCTACACCCGCGAGGAGGAGCCCGCCACCGAGCTGCTCCGCATCGACCCGGCGGCCGAGCGCGAGCAGGTCGGGCGCCTCCAGGCCCTCCGCGCCCGCCGCGACGCGACCCGCGCCGAGGACGCCCTGCGGACGCTCGAAACCGCGGCCGGCGAGGACAGGAATCTCATGCCCCCGATCCTCGACTGCGTGCGCGCCGAGGTCACCCTGGGCGAGATCGCGGACGCGCTGCGCAAGGTCTACGGCGAGTTCCAGGAGGCGGTGGATTAGCAGGATGTCCAGCCAAATTCCCCCGGAGCTGGCCCAGGTCATCCTGGCCTCGATCGGCGACGGCGTCCTCGCCACGGACGCCCAAGGGTGCGTCAAGTACATGAACCCGGTGGCCGAGAAGCTCACCGGGTGGAGCCAGGCGGAAGCCCTGCACAGGACCCTGTCCGAGATCTTCCGCCTGACCGACGAGGCGAGCGGCCAGGTCCTGGAGCATCGCGACGGCCGGCGCTATGCCGTGGAAATCACCCGTACCCCGATCCAGCAGGCCGGGGACGACATCGCGGGCACCGTGATCGTCTTCCAGGACGTGAGCGACCGCCGGCTGCTCGGCCTCCAGCTCGCCCACCAGGCCACCCACGACGAGCTCACCGGGCTGTTCAACCGACAGGCGTTCGACGCCCACCTCCAGCGCGCGCTGGAGGAGACCCGCGTCCACGGCACCCACCACGCCCTGTGCTACTTCGACCTCGACCAGTTCAAGGTCGTCAACGACACCTGCGGCCACCTCGCGGGCGACGAGCTCCTCAGCCGCGTGACCTCCCTGATCCAGGACACCATGCGCGAGACCGACCTCGTGGCGCGGCTCGGTGGCGACGAGTTCGCCGTGCTCATGCCCCGCCGCTCGCTGGCCGAGGCCGAGGCGCAGGTGACCCGGCTCCACCAGGCGCTCCAGGACCTCCGCTTCACCTGGCGCGAGAAGAGCTTCACCATCGCGGCCAGCATCGGCCTCGTGCCCATCACCCCGGAGCTCCAGTCCGTCAACCACCTCCTCTCGGCCGCGGACCACGCCTGCTACGTGGCCAAGGAGAAGGGGCGCAACCGCATCCAGGTCTACCAGGAGGACGACGCCGCCTTCATCCGGCGCCAGGACGACATGAACTGGGTGGTGCGCATCCAGGAGACCCTGGAGCAGAACCGCTTCTGCCTGTTCTCCCAGGCCATCCAGCCGATGTCCAAGGCGGCCTCGCGCGGCATCTACTTCGAGGTCCTGCTGCGCATGGTCGAGGAGGACGGCCGCATCCACCTGCCGAGCGACTTCATCCGCGCCGCCGAACGCTACGGCCTCATGCGGAGCATCGACCGCTGGGTCATCCGCGAGTGCATGCGCACCCTCCGCACCCAGCCGCCGCCGTTCCTCGACCTCCTCCACCTCTGCTCGGTCAACCTATCCGGAGTGTCGATCGGCGACGAGAGCTTCCTCGAGTTCCTGGAAGAGGAGCTGGCCACCTCCGGAGTGCCGGCCGGGAAGATCTGCCTGGAGATCACCGAGACCGCGGCCATCGCCAACTTCAGCCAGGCCGAGCGGCTCCTGGCCCGCCTGTCGGCCCGCGGCGTGCGCTTCGCGCTCGACGACTTCGGCAGCGGCATGGCCTCCTACAGCTATCTCAAGGACCTGCCCGTGAGCTTCCTCAAGATCGACGGCCGGTTCATCAAGGACATCGTCACCGACCCGCTGGACCTCGCCATGGTCGAGTCCATCAACCAGGTCGGCCACGTCATGGGGCTGCTCACCGTGGCCGAGGCCGTGTCCAGCATGGCCGTGGTCGAGCGGTTGCGGGTGGTCGGCGTGGATTATGCCCAGGGGCACTGGATCAGCCCTCCCCGGCCCCTGGGCGAATCCTGCGCCGTGGCCTCCCGGCGATAACCGACGTTAAGCGGATGACAGACAACCTCTTGTCCCTGTAGGATGTGGCACTCTTACCAGGAGGCCGCATGTCGGAAACGCTAGCCGCGACGCCCAGCCGCACCGAGGAGGAGAAAACCGGCTTCGTCCGGGAGCTCGGGCTCCTGGACTCCACCATGATCGTCGCCGGGTCGATGATCGGCTCCGGCATCTTCATCGTGCCGGCCGAGATCACCCGCCAGGTCGGCTCCGGCGGCTGGCTGCTCATGGTCTGGTTCGTGACCGGCCTGCTGACCGTCACCGCCGCTCTCTCCTACGGCGAGTTGGCGGCCATGATGCCCAGGGCCGGCGGCCAGTACGTCTACCTGCGCGAGGCCTACTCGCCCCTCTGGGGCTTCCTCTACGGATGGACCCTGTTCCTGGTCATCCAGACCGGCACCATCGCGGCCGTGGCCGTGGGCTTCGCCCGGTTCCTCGGCGTGCTGATTCCGTCGATCTCGCCGACGTCGTTCATCATCCCCCCGATCGACATCTCGGACAGCTACGCCTTCAGCCTCTCGGTCCAGCAGCTCGTGGGCATCCTGCTGATCGTCTTCCTGACCTGGCTCAACACGCGCGGCATCCACCTCGGCAAGCTGATCCAGAACACCTTCACCTCGGCCAAGACCCTGTCGCTGATCGCGCTGATCCTGATCGGCATCCTGCTGGGCAGGAACGCCGGGGCGATCGCCGACAACTTCGGCAACCTCTGGACGCCGCGCGACGCGGTCCCGATCCAGCCCGGCATCCCGGGCGCGCCGGTCGCCCTGGCCACGGCCGGAGCCTTCGGCCTGTTCATCGCCTTCTGCGTGGCGCAGGTGGGATCGCTGTTCTCGGCCGACGCCTGGAACAACATCACCTTCACCGCCGGCGAGGTCAAGAACCCGCGCCGCAACATCCCGCTGTCGCTGGTCGCCGGCACCTCCCTGGTGATCGGGCTCTACCTGCTCGCCAACCTGGCCTACCTCTGCGTGCTGCCGCTCAACGCGATCCAGAACGCGCCGGACGACCGGGTCGCGACCGCGGCGCTCCAGGCGATCTTCGGGCCGGTGGGGGCGACCATGATGGCCGTGGCGATCATCATCTCGACCTTCGGCTGCAACAACGGCCTGATCCTGGCAGGCGCCCGCGTCTACTATGCGATGGCCTGCGACCGCCTGTTCTTCCGCCGCACCGGCACGCTCAACGCGAAGCACGTGCCCGCCTTCGGCCTGATCCTCCAGTGCGTGTGGGCCTCGCTCCTGGTGCTCGCCCGCACCCGCACGGTGGATGCCACGGGCCAGGCGACCTACGGCAACCTGTACGGGCGGCTGCTCGACTACGTGGTCTTCGCGGTGCTGATCTTCTACATCCTGACCATTGCCGGGATCTTCGTCCTGCGGCGGACACGGCCGGATGCGGAGCGCCCCTACCGCGCCTTCGGCTACCCCGTGGTGCCGGCCCTCTACATCCTCGCGGCAGCCACGATCTCGATCGTGCTTCTCATCTACAAGACGGATACCAGCCTGCCCGGACTGCTCATCGTCCTGACTGGAATTCCCGTGTTTTTCCTCTGGCGGCGGACCGGCGCTCCGGCTCGCGGCCCGCAAGGCTCATGACCCCAATTTCCTGGAGGCCTAGATTCCATGGCTAACCGACTTTTTGCCAGAAAGCCCCTCGAGATGCTGCTGGCCGAGGCCAAGGACGACAACCGGCTGCGCCGGGTGCTCGGCCCGGTCCAGCTCTCCGCCCTGGGGGTGGGCGCCATCATCGGCGCCGGCATCTTCGTCGCGACCGGCGAGGCAGCCCACAACATCGCCGGCCCGGCGCTGATGCTTTCCTACGTGGTCGCCGGCATCACCTGCATCTTCGCGGCGCTGTGCTACGCGGAGTTCGCTTCGATGGTGCCGGTCGCCGGCTCGGCCTATACCTACGCCTACGCGACCCTCGGCGAGCTGTTCGCCTGGATCATCGGCTGGGATCTGGTCCTGGAATACGCAGTCGGGAGCGCGACCGTGGCCAACGGCTGGTCCGGATATTTCCAAAGCGTCATGGCCAAAGCCGGGCTCGTCCTGCCGAAGATCTTCCAGGAGGCCCCGATCCGCTACGACGCGGCGACCGGCGAGTTCGTCTCGACCGGATCGTTCGTGAACCTGACGGCGATCATCATCGTCACCATCGTCACCATCATCCTGGTGAAGGGCATTTCCGAGAGCGCCAGCTTCAACGCCGCAATGGTCGCGGTCAAGCTGGCCGCCGTGCTCTTCGTCATCGGCGTCGGCGCCTTCTACATCAACCCGGACAACTGGCATCCCTTCGCCCCGTACGGGTGGACCGGACTGAGCTTCTTCGGCAAGCACGTCGCCGGCCAGGCCGATGCCGGCGGCACACCGCTCGGCATGCTCGCCGGCGCGGCCATCATCTTCTTCGCCTACATCGGCTTCGACTCGGTCTCCACGCACACCGAGGAGGCGAAGAACCCGCAGCGCGACGTGCCGATCGGCATCATCGCCTCGCTGCTCATCTGCACGGTCCTCTACATCGCCGTGGTCGCCGTCCTCACCGGCATGGTCAAGTACAACCAGATCGACGTCTCGGCCGGCGTCAGCGACGCGTTCAAGCAACAAGGGCTCGGAGTCGCGGAGGTGATCATCGCGATCGCCGGCGTGGCCGGCATCACCTCGGTGCTCCTGGTGATGATGCTCTCCGGCCCGCGCGTGTTCCTGGCCATGGCCCGCGACGGCCTGGTCCCCAAGGGCTTCTTCGGCGACGTCCATCCGAAATTCCGCACGCCCTGGCGGTCGACGATCCTCGTCGGCATCTTCGTCTGCATCCTCACCGGCTTCCTGCCGCTCGGCTTCCTCCTCCACCTGACGAACATCGGCACCCTGTTCGCGTTCGTCATCGTGTGCGCGGCGGTGCTCATCATGCGCAGGAAGTACCCCGACGCCGAGCGCCCCTTCCGGTGCCCGTGGGTGCCGGTGGTGCCGGTCCTCGGCATCCTCTCCTGCCTCATGCTGATGTTCTCGCTGCCGGCGGACAACTGGCTGCGACTCCTGGTCTGGCTGCTCATCGGCTTCGTGATCTACTTCGCCTACGGCCGGCACGACAGCGTCATGGCCGTACACACGCTGCACGAAGCGGCGAAGCACGGCGTCTCGCCGCAGCAGAGCCTGCACAGCCCGCACACGCACCGCGACGACCGCGAGTAGGAGAGCACGGATCGAACGGAAAAGGGCGGCCGCAAGGCCGCCCTTTTTGTTTTTGCGGCCGGTGAGCACGGGTTTGCCGCCGCCGCGCACGTCCGTGCGGCGGGTGATCCAGGCCGTGCGGCCGGCGCTCGGGTGTGCGCAGCCGCGGATCGGGTGTGCTCCGCAGCGGCAAACGAGTTTGCGACGGCTGATCCAGGTCGTGCGCGCCGTGCGCGGGGTCGTGCGGCGGCTGATCCAGGTCTTGCCGCGGCCGCTCGGGTCCTTGCCGCCCGTGATCGGGTGTGCTCAGCACCGGCAAACCGGTGAGCGGCGGCTGCGCACTCTTGTGCGGCAGCCGCTCGGCGAAGGGTTCACCTCCAGCGTTGACCCTCCAAGTGAAAATGGCTAGTCTAGCCAGATGAAAACAGCCACTCTTACCGAAACGAAGAATCACCTCAGCTCGCTCATCGATCAGGTCCGCCATGGCGAGACGATCCTGATCCTGGACCGGGGTCGCGCGGTGGCTCGCCTGGCTTCCGTTCTGGCTGAAGAGAGCACTGCTCCCGATGGACGGATCGAACGCCTGGAGCGGCAGGGTCTTCTTCATCGGGCCCAGGCGTCCAAGGGACCGGACCTCTTCCAACGCCCACGCCCGGTCGCCCGCGACGGTGCCAGTGCGTTGCAGGCGCTCCTGGATGAGCGGAGCAGCGGCCGGTGAGATTCTGGGACAGCTCGGCTCTGGTGC
>DATANP010000269.1:0-21386 GCA_036266195.1 Thermoanaerobaculia bacterium
CGACTATCTCTACTACGTCAAAGACAGGCCCGAGGTCTCCGACGAGCAGTACGACAAGCTCTACCGCGAGCTGGTCGCGCTCGAGGAGGAGCACCCCGACCTGATCACCGACGATTCGCCGACCCAGCGGGTGGCCGGCCAGCCGGTCTCCAGCCTGCCCACCATCGAGCACGCCGCGCCCATGCTGTCGCTCGACTCGGACCAGAACCCGGACACCCTGCGCCGCTTCGACGAAAGGGTGAGGAAGGGCCTCGGCGACGACTTCCCCGTCGAGTACGTGCTGGAGCCCAAGCTCGACGGCGCCTCGGTCGAGCTGGTCTACCAGGACGGAGCCCTGCTCCAGGCCTCCACCCGCGGCGATGGCCGGCGCGGCGAGGGCATCACGGCCAACATCCGCACCATCCAGAGCGTCCCCCTCCGTCTCCGGGATGGCGAACGACCGGTGCCGCCGTACCTTTCCATCCGCGGCGAGGTCATCATGCACTCCGAGGACTTCGACAAGCTCAACGAGCGCCTGATGGCCGAGGGCAAGGAGCCGTTCGCGAACCCCCGGAACGCCGCCGCCGGCGCCGTGCGCCAGCTCGACCCGCAGCTCACCGCCTCCCGGCCGCTCGACCTCTATGCCTACGACATCCTGGCCTCCGAGGAGCTGGACCTGGAGACCCAGTGGGACGTGCTCCAGGCCCTGCGCGACTGGGGGCTGCGCGTCAACGACCACGTCCGCCTGGCCCGCTCGCTGGACGACATCTTCGAGTACCACAAGGAGCTGGAGGAGCGGCGCGACGACCTCTCCTTCCTGGGCTACGAGATCGATGGCATCGTCATCAAGCTCAACGATCTGGAAGCCCGCGAGATGCTCGGCTGGACCACCCGCCACCCGCGCTGGGCCTTCGCCTTCAAGTTCCCGCCGCGCAAGGAGGTCACCCGCCTCCTCTCCATCCTGCCGAGCGTCGGCCGCACCGGCGTGGTCACCCCCGTGGCGATCATGCTTCCTGTCGAAATTGGCGGCGTGACCGTCTCCCGCGCCACCCTCCACAACCGCGAGGAGGTGGCGAGGAAGGACGTCCGGGAGGGCGACCGGGTGCGCATCCAGCGGGCCGGCGACGTCATCCCCCAGGTCGTCGAACGGATCGAGGAGCCCGACCAACCCGCCGATCGCCGCGGGCCCGTCTGGAAGATGCCCGACGTCTGCCCCTCCTGCGGCACGCAGCTCACCGAGCGCGGTCCGTTCACCGTCTGCCCGAACAGCTTCGAGTGCCCGGCCCAGCTCGTCGGCCGCATTGTCCACTTCGCCTCCAGGAACGCGCTGGACATCGAGGGCCTTGGAGACGAGACCGCCAAGCAGTTCGTGAACGAGGGGCTCGTGAAGCAGCTCCCCGACCTGTTCGAGCTGCGCGCCGACCAGCTTGTGCAGTTGGAGGGCTTCGCCGAGAAGTCGGCCAGCAAGCTGATCGAGGCGCTGGCCAGGGTGGCGGCCGGAGCCGAGCTGCCGCGCTTCCTCTACGGTCTGGGCATCCCCGAGGTCGGCTCGGCCGTGGCCCGCGACCTCGCCCGGCACTTCGGCTCGTTCGAGAAGCTGCGGGCCGCGGACGACGCCGCTCTCCAGGAGGTCTCCGGCGTGGGACCGCGGATGGCCGAGCAGATCCGCGAGTTCTTCGACGAGCCCGGGAACGCCGAGGTCCTGGACGAGCTGACGCGGAAGATCCAGGTCCAGGCCGACCAGTCCAAACCGGCGGCCGGCGCCGTACAACCGTTTGCGGGTCTCAAGTTCGTCTTCACCGGCGGACTGTCCCGCATCTCCCGGAGCGAGGCGCAGAAGCTGGTCGAGTCCCTGGGCGCGAAGGCCACGGGCTCGGTCAGCAAGTCGACCGACTACGTGGTCGTCGGCGAGGACGCCGGCTCCAAGGCCGACGACGCCCGGCGCCTGGGTCTCAAGACCCTGGATGAAAACGGGTTCGTCGAGCTGTTACGGGACAACGGAGTGAACCTGGACTGAAAGGGGTTCTGCTGTGAATTTCAAAACCCTGTACGCCATCGCCCTCCTGATCCTGGTCGCGACGGCCTGCGCGCGGGCCGCCGCCGAGAAGGGGGAGAAAGGAACGACCGCAGTGGATACGACCACCGCCAACGGCATCCAGAAGGTCGTCAAGACCGACGACGAGTGGAAGAAGCTCCTCACGCCCGAGCAGTACAAGGTGCTGCGCAAGCAGGGCACGGAGCGCGCCTTCACCGGCGAGTACTGGAACAACCACGAGAAGGGCACCTACGTCTGCGCCGCCTGCGGCCTGCCGCTCTTCAGCTCGGACACCAAGTTCGAGTCCGGCACCGGCTGGCCGAGCTTCTGGCAGCCGATCAACTCGCACAACGTCGAGACGCACGAGGACAACAGCCTGTTCATGTCGCGCACCGAGGTCGTCTGCGCCCGCTGCGGCGGCCACCTGGGCCACGTCTTCACTGACGGTCCCCGCCCCACCGGCCTGCGGTACTGCATGAACTCGGTCTCCCTCAAGTTCATCCCCGCCTCGAAGTAATCTGAAGAAAAAGGGTGGTCTCCCTCTCCCCCGGCCACGGGGGAGAGGGGGAACCTGATCAACTTCCCCTTGACAATCTACAGGAGACTCAGGCACCCTTCCTGTAGACGATCTAGGAGAGAGACGCCATGAGCAAAGCCCGGTCCGACCTTCTGCAGGGCACGCTGGACATGCTGATCCTCAAGACCCTCGCCTTCGAACCGACCCACGGCTGGGGGATCGCGCAGCGCATCCAGCAGGTCTCCCGCGACGTGCTCCAGGTCAACCAGGGCTCGCTCTACCCGGCGCTCTACCGCCTGGAGCAGCAGGGCTGGATCGACTCCGAGTGGGGCACCTCCGAGAACAACCGCAAGGCCAAGTTCTACCGCCTCACCGACAAGGGCCGCAGCCAGCTCGAGGCCGAGACCGAGAACTGGGCCCGGGTCTCCGAAGCGATCAGCCGCGTCCTCGAAACCGCCTGACCGGAGGCTCCCATGAACGGACTGCGACGGACCCTGCGTTCCCTCGTCCTCAAGAGCCGCTCCGAACGGGAGATGGACGACGAGCTGAGCTTCCACATCGACATGGCGACCGCCCGGAACATCCGGCTCGGCATGGACCCGGCGCTGGCGCGGACCGAGGCCCTGCGCGCCTTCGGGGGCGTCGAAAAGACCAAGGAGCAGTGCCGCGAGGCCCGCGGCGGCCGGTGGATCGAGCAGCTCGGACAGGACCTGCGCTACGGCGCCCGCACCCTGCGCATGCACCCCGGCTACGCGGCGGTCGTGGTCCTCATCCTGGCGCTCGGCATCGGCGCGAACACGGCCATGTTCAGCGCCGTCAACGCCGTCCTCCTGCGCCCGCTGCCGTACGCGGACGGCGACCGGCTCGTGGTCCTGCACCAGAAGGCCGCGCTCACCGGCGTCGACGACCTCCCCTTCTCGCCCGTGGAGATGGCCGACTACGAGCGCGGCAGCCGCTCGTTCTCGAACCTCGTCGAGCACCACTCCATGGGTTTCAATCTCCTGGACCACGGCGAGCCCTCGCGCGTCCGCACCGGCGTGGTGTCCTGGGACTTCTTCGACGTGCTGGGCGTGAAGCCGCTCCTCGGCCGTACCTTCCGGTCCGAGGACGAGACCGCCGCAGCCGAGCCCGTGCTCATCCTGAGCTACGAGTATTGGCAGCGGCAGTACGGCGGCGACCCCAAGGTCGTCGGCCGCTCGCTGCGGATGAACGACAAGGCCCACCTGGTCATCGGCGTCCTGCCGCAGGTGCCGCGCTACCCGACCGAGGACGACGTCTACATGCCGACCACGGCCTGCCCGTTCCGGTCCGATCCGCACATGGCCACGGACCGCGCCGGGCGCATGCTCACCGCTTTCGGCCGCCTGCGGCCGGGCGTCAGCCTGGACCAGGGCAACGCCGAGGTCGTCGCCGTGGCGGCGCGGCTGCGCGAGGACCATCCCGACGCCTACCCCGCGGCCGAGGGCTACGAAGCCGGCCTGCTCTCCCTGCGCTCCGAGCTGACCCGCGAGGCCCGGCCCAAGCTCCTGCTCCTCCTGGGCACCGTGGGCCTGGTGCTGCTGATCGTCTGCGCCAACGTCGCGAACCTGGCCCTGGCGCGGCTCCTCCACCGTCAGAAGGAGCTCGCCCTGCGCTCGGCCCTGGGCGCCGGCCGGGGCCGGATCGCCCGCCAGCTCCTCACCGAGAGCGCGCTCCTGGCGCTCGCGGGCGGCCTCGCCGGTCTCCTCCTGGCCGTCCCCTGCCTGCGCCTGATGAGCACCTTCGCCGCTCGCTTCACGCCGCGCGCCGCGGAGATCGGCGTCGACGGCAACGTCCTCCTCTTCACCCTGGCGGTCTCGCTGGCGGCCGGGCTGATCGCCGGCGCCGCGCCCGCGCTCGCCCGCCAGAACCCGGCGGCCATGCTCAAGGAGGGCGGCGACCGCGGCGACGAAAAGGGTATCGGGGGCACCACCCTGCGCCTGCGGAACCTCCTGATCGTGTTCCAGCTCGCGGCCTCCTTCATGCTCCTGATCGGCGCCGGGCTCACCTTGCGGAGCCTCCTGCGGCTGGAGCAGGTCAACCCCGGCTTCCGGCTCGACCGGGTGTCGGCCACGGACGTCGTGCTCGACTGGTCCAAGTACGCCGAAGGTGAGCGGCGCTGGGCCTTCTACGCCCCCCTGCTCGAAAAGGTCCGGTCGCAGCCCGGCTTCGAGTCCGTGGCGCTCGGATCGACCTTCCCGCTCAACGAGTCCCAGCCCTGGAACAACCCGCTGGTGGTCGAGGGCCGGCCCGCCGATCCGGGCAAGGCGGCGCCGCAGGTCGACCTCCGTATCGCCAGCACCGGCTACTTCGAGACCCTCGGAATCCCGGTCCTGGAGGGCCGGTCGTTCACCGACCAGGACACGGCCGGCGCGCCCGAGGTGGTGATCGTGAACCGCTCGCTCGCCCGGCGCGTCTGGCCGGACCGCCCCGCCATCAACCAGCGCATCTCGCTCGACGGCGGCAAGAACTGGCGCACCGTGGTGGGCGTCGTGGGCGACGTCAAGCAGTACGGCCTCGACAGCGAATCGGCCGACGAGATCTACCGTCCTCTCGCCCAGTTCCCGATCCTGGGCTTGAGCCTCCTGGTCCGCTCCGACCAGCCGGCCGAGGCCGTGGAGGCCACGGTGCGCAGGATCCTCAAGGGGATCGACCCCGAACAGCCGGTCTTCGACACCCGCACCCTGCAGCAGGTCCGGGCCGAGTCGCTGACCCCCTCGCGGGTCACGACGACACTGATCGCCCTGTTCGCGGTCCTGGCCCTCGCGATCACCGCCGCGGGCATCGCGGGCATCCTGGCCTTCTCGGTCGGCCAGCGGACACACGAGATCGGCATCCGCATGGCGATGGGCGCGGTGCCCGGAGACGTGCTGCGCATGATTCTGCGCCAGGCCGCGCTCCTGGTGCTCCCCGGCCTCGCCCTGGGCATGCTCGGCGCCCTGGCCCTGACCCGCCTGATGACCGGGCTGCTCTTCGGCGTCGAACCCACGGACCCGTTCACCTTCGTCGCCGTGTCGCTGCTGCTCCTCGGGGTGGCCGCCGTGGCCTGTCTCATCCCCGCCCGCCGGGCCACGGAGATCCACCCGATGGTGGCCTTGCGCGGCGTCTGATCCTCAACCGTCCCCTTCTTCAAGGAGCGAGATCCATGAGATCCGCGATCAGGATTGGTGTGTCCCTGCTGCTCCTCGTCATGCTGACCGGCGCCGCCCTCGCCGCTCAGCCGCCTGCGAAACCGGCGCCGCGCAACCTGGCCATCCTCCTCTTCGAGGGGGTTCAGATCATCGACTACACCGGCCCGTACGAGGTCTTCGGCCACGCCGTCACGCCGGACGGCCCGGCCTTCAACATCTACACCGTGGCCGAGAAGCCCGGCCCGATCACCACCGCCATGGGCATGAGCGTGAACCCGCGCTACACCTTCGCCGACGCCCCCAAGCCGGACGTGCTGGTCCTCCCCGGCGGCGACGTGAACGCCCACTTCGAAAACCCGGCAGTCATGCAATGGATCAAGGACAGCTCGAAGGATGCCGAGGTGGTGCTCTCGGTCTGCAACGGCGCCTTCTTCCTGGCCAAGGCCGGGCTCCTCGACGGCCTCGAGGCGACCACCTTCGCGGGCCTGATCGACGAGCTCCGCACGACCGCGCCGAAGGCCCGCGTGGTCACCGACCGGCGCTTCGTGGACAACGGCAAGATCGTGACCTCGGCCGGCCTCTCCTCGGGGATCGAGGGATCGCTTCACGTGATTGAGAAGCTGCTGGGCAAGGGCTACGCGCAACGGGTGGCCCTCGGGCTGGAGTACAACTGGCAGCCCGACGGCAACTGGGCGCGCGCCGCCCTCCCCGACCGCCTGGTCCAGGTGAACACGAACGATGGCTTTCGCGTCGAGCCGCTCGTCACCCAGGGCGCGGTCGATCGCTGGGAGAAGCAGTGGGCCGTGACCACCGACCAGAAGCCGGCCGACTACCTCGCCAGCGTCAACCGGGCTCTGGAGACCGGCAACAAGTGGACCCGCGAAGCCAACGGCTGGACCTTCAAGGACCCCGAGGGCAAGGCCTGGAACGGCACCGCCGTGGTGGAACCGCTGTCGCCCGGCAAGCTCAAGCTGACGATGAAGATCGCGCGGCGGAGCTGAGGAGCCACGCTGTGCGTTTCAACCCTCCTCAAGCTCCTGTATCGCTCTCGCTACGAGTTTGAGGAGGGTTCGCCCACCGGGGCTCGTCAGAAGCGACAGGCGCGGATAGCTGTAGGAACAAGGAGGAATGACCTCTCCGCCTGATTCCCAGGGGTACTCGGCGTTTTCAGGCGAGGCGGAACGATCGACACTCGGTGCGAGCTTCTCAATCTCCCGCGCCAAGGCCCTGGCGAATCCGGTCACCTCGCGCAGTTGGGCAGCCCGGCCCCGGTAGGCCTCTTTCATGGACGGAGAGGCCAGGAAGCTCCCGAGGAACTTGGAGAAACCGACGTGCCGCTTCAGCAGCTCCTCCAGGTTCACCGACCTGTCCCGGCATCGGTACGCCTTCGCGATCTTCTCGCAGGCCATCTGGAGGTAGTGAAGCTGATGGCACATCGGGACCGCTGGATCGGCGGCCAGACGGCCGTAGACCTCCCAGTCGGAGCGGCTCTGGGCCAGGAAGGCGGAGGCCCATGCCTCGCGCGAAGGAGCCATTCAGGAGGATTCAGGACGGACGAAGCGCTGGGCCCGGGACAGGTTCCAGCCTTCCGGAAGCGCGTCCGGATGTCTGCGGAACGATTCGAGCTCGTCGGGAGTGATCTCGGCGATCACCGTGCGGAAGGGGATCTCCTCGGTCGGAGAGAAGGCGAACGGCTCGACGCTGCCCGTGGAGACAGTGGCGGCGTTGACCTCGAGAAGCCGGATCGGCTCTTCCCCGGACTCCTCGTTGTCACCCACGATACGGTAGACCTCGCGAAGCTCCGGCTCGACCGTGAAGTGCCATTCGATGAGCCGGCGGGCGGCAGCGTCCTTGACGCGCAGTGCGCTCATACGGGGAGTCTAGCACGACATCGGTTCTCCGGAAGGGAGATTTGTCTCCGACTGGGAGACGTTTGGTCGAGGCTCCATACGAGAAGCGATATCAGGCGGCTGCTTCACGCACGTCTTCGTACGGCAAGGCGACGGGTGGCGCTGCATCGCGGGCCAGTCGACGCCGGTCCCGTCGCCCTGAGCGTCAAGTCGTCAGAGCCTCAGAGGCAACCCCACCAGACTGAGTGGTTGTAGTACTGCGTCTTCTGCCCCTCGCAGTAGGTGATGCAGTAGCAGTCGTACTCGCACCAGCCGACTTCCTGCGTCTTCGAGGCGTCCGAGTAGTAGGTGTAGTACTCCGTAAATGTATGGCACGCCTGAGTCGACGGAGGTTCGGCCAATTGCGCAAGAAATTCCTGCTGCGATGGGACGGAATTCTTGCCAGATACTGGAGTGGGTGCGGCCGTCAGGGGGGTCGCAAGAAGAATGGCGGCGACCAGGAACCCGACGCTGGCATGACCTTGCAGAAGCTTTCTCACGGGCGGTTTCTCCTATGGATCGAGCGTGCCGTTCCGAGCCCTCCTCAGAGCTTTCAAATTTTAGCCACAGCTTTCCCGTAACGTCAAACTTCCCACCGCTCCGGCTTGGCGAACAGCAGCAGCGGCTGTTCCGCCACCCGGAACACCGCACGCGCCCCGAACGGAAACCGGACCGCCAGCCGGGTGCCATCCGGGAAGAGCCAGCCGGCTTCCATGGCCGACTCGACCACCAACTCTCCGCCCTCCGGCACGAAGCCGCTCTCCAGGGGGACGTCCTTCTCATAGGGCCGGTACAGCTCGCGCGCCCGGAACTGGAGGCGGCGGGAGGTGAGGGCCATCTTCCGCCCGCCCGCCGAGCGGATGCCGGCGGTTGAGCCGGTCGCGGTCGAGACCCAGAGCCCAGAGCTGCGGTGCTTCGCCTGCTTCGTGCCGAGCCGCAGTTGGTAACGGCTGGTCGCCGCCGGGCGCTCGTGCGCGACCAGGATGTCGTTCAGCGCCGGCGGCAGGATCTGGCCGTCCAGCTCGGCTTCGAGGCGGGCGACCGGTGTCG
Source organism: Thermoanaerobaculia bacterium (assembly GCA_036266195.1). GTDB lineage: Bacteria > Acidobacteriota > Thermoanaerobaculia > Multivoradales > UBA5704 > DATMER01. The sequence goes on from DATANP010000269.1 coordinate 8,620, forward strand.
GCAGCAGGGTGCCGCGCTCGATCCGCGCCAGGATGCGGGCGATCGTGGCGCGCCGGGCGAGGGTCAGATAGCCAATGCTCGACTTCGGTGCGGAGTTGACCCCGAGCACGGCGGCCCCGGTCACCCAGTGCGAGGCCGAGAGGAGCGTGCCGTCTCCGCCAACCGTGACCACCAGCCGGGCGTTGCCGATCACATGGCGCGCCCGGTCGTCGAGCGAGTCGATCGAGATCACGATCGGGGCGACGCCCAGGTCAGCCAGGGCTTGGTGGACCGCGGCGAGCGTGAGCTCCTGCTCGTGCGCCGCGGAGGTCACCTCGCGGCCCAGGGAACGTCCGGTCCGGCCGAGCCGGTCCGCCACGCCCTCGCGGGCGGCGACCGGCGTCTTCACGACCAGGACGCAGGGGGAGAGGAGGGAATCTGTCGGATTGCGAGTCACGGGCGAGAGCCTACCGCGAACCGGTATACTCCCGCGCCATGTCCAGCCTCGAAGGCGCTCCTCCACGCCAGGAGGTGACGGCGTACTCCTGGTACGCGCTCCTCCTCCTGACCCTCGTCTACGTCCTGAACTTCCTCGACCGGTCGCTGATCTACATCCTGTTCACGCCGATCAAGGCGGAGATGAAGCTCAGCGACCTCCAACTCGCGCTCCTGGGCACGACCTCCTTCGTCATCTTCTATACGCTGCTCGGCATCCCCTTCGGGCGGCTCGCCGACCGGGTGACGAGGAAGTACCTGATCGCGGGCGGGCTCGCGGTATGGAGCCTCTTCTCCGGCCTGACCGGCTTCGCGGACAGTTTCTGGACGCTCTTCCTGTGCCGGGTCATGGTCGGCGTGGGCGAGGCCACGCTCGGACCCGCGGCGCTCTCGCTGCTCAGCGACTACTTCCCGCCGCGGATGCGCGCCACGGTGCAGGGGATCTACTCGTCGGGCGTGGCCATCGGGAGCGGCATGGCCTTCTTCCTCGGGGGCTGGATCGGGCAGACCCACGGCTGGCGCTGGGCGTTCTACCTGCTCGGCTTCCCCGGGCTCCTGCTCGCCGCCTTCGTCTTCTTCCTGCGCGAGCCGCCGCGCGGGCGCACCGAGGTCTCCACGGTCCGCTATGGCCGCGAGGACTGGAAGATCCTGTTCCGCTCCGTGCCGCTGCGCTACCTGTACGTGGGCTATGCCCTGTTCGGCCTCGCCTCGAACAACCTGGGGATCTGGGTGCCGACCTTCTTCGTGCGGGTCCACGGGATGAGCCTGGGGCTCATCGGTACGGCAGCGGGCATCCTGTCGGTGGCGGTTGGCGTGCCGGTCACGATCCTGGGCGGCTACGTCTCGGACCGCTTCCGCCGCCTCGGCCGCGGAGGCCGGATGGCGTTCACGGCCGGGGCCGCGCTCGTCTCGATCCCGCTCTGGCTCGGGCTGCTGTTCGTGGACAACGTCGCCGCCCTGATCTCCCTGAACGTGGTGCTGTTCGGGCTCGCCCTGATGTGGCTCGCGCCGGCCTCGGCGGACCTGCACGAGATCGCCGGTCCGAACCTGCGCGGACTGGGCATCGGCATCTTCTTCTCAACCGTGAACATCGTGGCCTACGGCATCGGCTCGCCCCTGATCGGCAAGCTCAACGACCAGTTGGGCGTGGCCACCGATCCCGGGCAGATGCGGCTCGCGCTGCTCGTCTGCCCGCTCTCCTGCGCGCTCGCCGCGGTCCTGCTCTGGCTGGGAAGCCGTGCGCGCGAGGCGGAGCCGGCGGAATCCTAGGCGCCGACAGCGTCCCTGAAGCAGTTTTGTACAGTGGCACCGTCCCACTGTATAAAACCGCGTCACTTTGTACAGTGGCGCCGCGTCCCTGTACAAAGCTGTCTCCCGGTATATAGTGGCGCGGCAGCTTTGTACAAAAATTAGCCGCTTTGTACAGCCACGGCGCGCCACTGTACAAATCTGCCTCCTCCCCGCTCGCGGCGCGACGCGGCCGCCCGGAATGGAACGCCGGGCGGCTTCGGTTCTCCGGGATGAAGGAGGAAGACATGGCCTGCCACACTCCAGGATGCATGGGCGAGCACGGTACCGGAACGATGGGGACCACTACCCACACGGTGATCTACCGGGAGCGGACGATCGAGCTTCAGGGAGTTCCGGCGAGCATCTGCCCGGACTGCGGGGACGTGGTTCTTTCCGAGGAGACCCTGATCGTGGTCGAGGATCTCCTGAAGCGGAAGGCCCGCTCCAAGCAGACGGCCTTCGCCTACGAGGGCTGACCGAGCTTCTCGATCTCGCCATCCAGGAAGGCGAGGGCCTGTTCCAGGGAGGCGCGGCGGACCTCGGAGCGGGTGGTCTCCATCTCCTGCAGGACCCGCCTGCGCGACAGCTCCAGGCCCTCCCGCTTCAGACGGATCTCCCGCTGCTTGCGCGAGAGGCTCTCGCGCTCCGAACGCGCTCCGGCGTCCTCGATCTGGGATTCCACGGACTTGCTTTCCCAGCCGCGTGCCATATCCTTTTCTCCAGCAAGATCGGAGCCACGGAAAGGGGGGATCGGCATGGCGGACCTGGAGCGCATGGCACCAAGGTATGTGGCGGACCTGATCGCCCCGCTCTACGCGGAGCTGATCGGCTTGCTCCGCAGTCTGGAGCCCGCCGACTGGGAACGGCCGACCGTGGCCGGACCGTGGCGGGTCCGCGACGTCGCCGCCCATCTCCTGGACGGCGGCCTCCGCAAACTGTCCGTGTACCGCGACGGGCACCTCCTCGCGCCGAACCGGCCTATCCACTCCTACGGCGACCTCGTGGGCCTGATCAACGACCTGAACGCGGGCGGCGTCACCTTCAGCCAGCGCCTCAGCCCGCGGCTGCTCACCGACCTGCTGGAGATCGCCGGCCGCTGGATGGCGGAGATGACGGAGGGGCTCGACCCGCACGCGCGGGCGATCTTCTCGGTGGCCTGGGCCGGCGAGTCGGAGTCCGAGAACTGGATGGACACCGGCCGCGAGTACACGGAGATCTGGCACCACCAGATGCAGATCCGCGACGCCGTGGGCGCGCCCGGGCTCCTCGAGGGCCGCTGGCTGCTGCCGCTGCTCGAATTCTCCGTCCGCGCCCTGCCGCACGCCTATGCGAGCCGGGAGGCTCCGGACGGCACCTCCCTCACCCTGGTCGTGCCCGGCGAGGAGCACTGGGCCTGGGCGCTCGTACGCGAAGGCGGCCGGTGGGAGCTATACCAGGGCGAGGCCGAGCGGGCGACCACCACGGTGATCGCCGAGCCCGGCTCCGCCTGGCGGCTGCTCTTCAACGCGCTGCCGCCGGAGCGCGCCCGCGAGGAGATCACGATCCGCGGCAACGCATCGCTCGCCGAGCCGCTGATCAGGGCTCGTTCGGTAATGGTTTAGAGGCTTCTTTCAGGGCCTCCAGCTCGGGCAGCTTCGCGTCCTTCTTCACCACGGGCCAGGTCACCCGGCGCCGCGTCAGGGCCGCGTCGAGCCTCTCCCAGAGGTCGCGGTGGAGGACGGGCTTGCCCTCCTGGGTCATCCAATTACGCCGCCGCCAGCCCTGGATCCAGCCGGTCGCCCCGTTCCTCAGGTAGTCGGACAGGGTGTAGACCGCGACCGAGATGCCGGGCGGGAGACGGTCGAGGGCCTCGGCCGCGGCGATCAGGTCGAGCTGGTTCGAGCTGAGCCTTTTACCGCCGCCGGAGATCACCGTCTCGCTCCCCTCGTGGCGGATGAGCGCGGCCCATCCCGAGCCCTTGCCCGAGGCCGAGACGCGGAGGAAGACCTCGGCGTCCGGACGCTCGGCGGGCTTCTCGGACTTCGAGACGCCGGCCGCTTTCTGCTGCTCCCGGATCGCCTGGGTGGCGAGCTGGTCGGCGCGCTCGTTCCAGCGGTTGCCGGCGTGCCCCTTCACCCAGTCCCAGCGGATGTCGTGCTCCAGGATCAGCTCGGCCAGGCGGCGCCAGAGGTCCTCGTTCTGCAGCTCGCCGTCCTTCCGCTTCCAGCCGCGCTGGACCCAGCCGGGCAGCCATTCGGTGATGCCCTTGCGGAGGTACTGCGAGTCCGTATAGAGGCGGACCCGGCAGCGGCGCTTGAGGGCCTCCAGGGCGCGGATCGCCGCGGTCAGCTCCATGCGGTTGTTGGTGGTGCGCGGTTCGCCGCCCTTGAGCTCGGTGGCCTTGCCGCTCGCGGTATGGAGCAGGATCACGCCCCAGCCGCCCGGGCCAGGGTTGGGATCGGCGCCGCCGTCGGTGTAGACGGTGACTTCAGAGAGGGGTTCTGGTATCGCCGGCGTCATCGGCGGCGGAATCTATCAGATCTCCCTCAGCCGCCGAGTTGCCAGTCGAGGAACGACAGGATGTCCACCAGTTCGTCGATGCGCTGGTCCCTGGTCACGCTCTCGCCGCCGTGGCCGGCTTTCAGATGATGGCGCAGCAGGACCGGGCGGTCGGTGGAGCCGAGGGCCTGGAGGCGGGCCGTCATCTTGCGCGCGTGGAGCGGCGCGACCTGGGTGTCGCCGTAGCTCGTCTCCAGGAAGACGGCCGGATACTTCACTCCTTCGGCCGTGTTCTGGTACGGCGAGTAGGCGCGCAGGGCGGGGAAGAACTCCTCGAGCTCGGGCGAGCCGTACTCCGGCAGCCAGAAGCGGGCGGCCAGGAACTGGTTGTAGCGCAGCATGTCGAGCAGAGGATGGGTCGAGACCACGGCGCGGAACAGGTCCGGCCTCTGGACCATGGCCGCGGCCACCAGCAGGCCGCCGTTGCTGTGACCCCAGGCGGCCAGCTTTTCGGGCCGGGTGTAGCCCGCCTCGACCAGGCCCTGGGCGACCGCGATGAGATCGTCGATCGAGCGCTGCTTGTGCTCGCGCACCGCGCTGTCGTGCCACTGCGCCCCCAGCTCTCCCCCGCCGCGGACGTTCGCCACGGCCCAGACCCCGCCGTGCTCGACCCACCAGGCCGCCTCGGGCTGGTACTTCGGGGTCAGGCTGGTGGCAAAGCCGCCGTAGGCGGTCACGATCGTGGGATGGGAGCCGTCCAGCTTCAGACCCCGTCTGTGGACCACGAACAGGGGGACGCGCGTGCCGTCCTTGGACGTGACCCAGATCTGCTTCGATTCGTAAGCGTCTCCGTCCGGGCTGCTGCCCGGCGTCCGCCAGACCGACAGGTCTCCGGACCGGAGGTCGTAGCGGTAGAGGGTCCCGGGCAGGTGGAACGAGGAGAACGAGAAGTAGACGATCGGGTCGTCGAAGCGGCCGGTGAAGCCGCCGATGGTGCCGGGCGCGGGCAGGGGGACGTCGGCCAGATGCCTGCCGTCGAGGTCGAAGACCGCCAGCCGCGACTGGATGTTGTCCAGGTACTCGACCAGCAGGCGTCCGCCCGCGCCGAAGACCTTGTTGATCACCGCGGTCTCGTGCTGGGGCACGATCTCGCGCCAGTTTTCGCGGCCCGGGTTGTCGAGCGGCGCCACGAAGATGCGGCCGCGCGGCGCCTGCCAGCGGGTGTGGATCACCAGATGATCCCCGAGCACGCCGCCGTAGAACGCCGCGTTGACGCCGGTCACCACCTCGCGCCGGGCGGCGGGGTCGTAGGGAACCTTGTCGAGGAAGAGGTCGATCTGCTGCTTGGTGCCGTAGACCCCGTGGCTGACCAGCCAGTGCCCGTCATCGCTCAGGTTCCCCCAGACCACCGAGGCGCGGCCGTAGCCCTCGCCGAAGATCTCCTGGTCCGCGGCCGGGTCGGTGCCGAAGCGGTGGTAGTAGAGCCGCGTGCCCTCGCGGTCCGACAGCTCGCGGCCGTAGTACGCCCCCTGGGCGCCGGGCGCCACCGCGACGCCGAAGTAGCGCCCGGCCGGCAGCTCCTCGGGGAGGACGGTGCCGTCGGCGACCGAGACGAACCGCACGGAGACCTCCTCGGCGCCGTCCTTCCGCACCGCGAAGGCCGCCATGGAGCCGTCCGGAGACAGGTGCAGCAGCTCGACTCCGCCGCCGAAGCTCTTCGGATCGGCGAGCACTCGCTCCGGGCCGTCGCCGTCGCGGACCACGATGGCCGGCAGGGTGGACGAACCGGTCGAAGCCCGGTACACGGCACGGTTGCCACGCACGAGCGGCAGGCTCGTGCCGGTGCCCGCGGACAGCTCGGCGAGGCGCCGGCGCTTCTCGACCCGGCCGGGCAGGACCTGGAGCACGCGGTCGGTATAGGCGTTCTGCTGCTGCGCCCAGAGGCGGACCTCGGGGGTGCGCGAGTCCTCCAGCCAGCGGTAGGGATCGGGGACGTCCACGCCGTGCAGCTTGTCCACCACGGTCTTGACCAGGGTGGCCGGCGGGGGCGGCACGCGCTTCTCGAACGGCACGGCCTTCAGGCGCTCCGGCCTGACCTTGCCGCCGGTCAGGAAGGCGATGGAGCGCGCGGCGATCTCCGGGGTGGAGACCAGCAGGTCGTCGCCATGGCCGGAGCCCTCGACGATCAGGTGGACGCCGTGGCGCAGGTGGCGCAGGACCTCCTCCGCGTTCGAGGCCGGGGTGCGGGCGTCCAGGGTGCCGCTCACGGCCAGCACCGGCACGGAAGAGGTCACGGGTTGGAACAGGGCCTCGTCGAGCGGCTTTACGCCGAGCGCGTCGCAGGTGCCGGGGTCGGAGGCGTCGAGCTGGCGGCCGACGACCGAGGTCGCCGCCTGTTCCGCGATCTGCCGGCGGCGCGCGCCGGGAGCGCCGACCGAGCAGATCACGGCGTAGGGCATGACGTGGCCGAGCCAGCGCTTGCGCTGGCGCACCAGGGGCCAGGCCAGCGGCTCCCAGTCGCCGTGCTCCAGGCTGATGGCGGTCTCGCGCAGGAGGAAGAGCCGGTCCGCCGCATTGAGGTGCTCGACCACGGCGAGTTGCAGGTCGAGCGGCCCGAACGTCACCGGCACGGTGTCGCCCGTCAGCACGTCCGCCGCGGTGGTTTTGACCGGCTGGCGGGCCAACTCGTCGAGGCGCTCGCGCAGCGAGTCGCGCAGGGTGCGGCCCGGCCCCATCGGGATCGCGGCGAGCACGGCGTCCGCCTCCGCGGGCAGCCGCAGCTCCTGGCCGGGGCCGACCACGCCGAGGAGCACGGCGCGATCCACGCGCGGCCCGTGCCGGCGCAGGATCTCCAGCGCGAGGCGGGTGCCGAAGCTGGTGGCCACGAGCGAGACCTTCGGCACGCCGAGCGCCTGGCGCAGGGCCTCCACGTCGTCGGCCATCTCGCGGACGTTGTAGGCCTGGAGCCGCACGCCGCGCTCCTTCATCTGGGCGGCGCACTCCGCGGCCGCCTTGCGGGTCGACTCGGCTTCGGCGGCCTCGTCGAGAGGCTCGTCCAGGCTGTTCTCCCAGATCTTCCCGCAGATCAGCGCCGGCCGGGACAGGCCGGTACCGCGCTGGTCGAACAGGATCACGTCGGCCACCGAGCGCAGGGCGAGCAGCATCTCCGCCCGCGGACCGCGCGCGCTGTCGATGCCCGAGGCGCCGGGGCCGCCGGCCAGGTAGACGATCGGCGGCCCGGGCTTTTTCGCGGTGCTGGGCAGGCGGACGTAGACCAGCGTCAGCGTCTCGGACGACGGGTCGGCGCGCTCCTCGGGCACCTCCACATAGCCGCGCACGGAGTCGATCTTCTGCCCGGCCGCGGTGGCCCAGACGAACGGCTCGGACGGCGGTACGCCGGCGGAGACTGCGAAGACAGCGGTCCCCGCGAGCAGGCCCGCTGCCAGGACGAAGCGGATCCTGTTCATAACGTACGCAGGTTCGCGGCGGGATCGATCGCCGTGGCCCGCCGCGAGGGCAGCCAGCAGGCGAACAGGGCGGTCGCGAGCATGAGGGCGACCACGATCCCATAGACGGCCGGGTCGGTGGCGCGCACGTCGAACAGCAGGCCCGCCAGGATGCGCCCGAGCCAGAACGATGCGAGCAGCCCCAGCACCAGGCCGATCATCACGATCCCCACCGCCTGGCCGACCACCAGCCGGCGCGTGTGCCACCGCCCGGCGCCGAGGGCGATGCGCAGGCCGATCTCGCGCGACCGGCGGGTCACCGAGTAGGAGAGGATGCCGTAGAGACCGACGCTCATCAGGAGCAGGGCGAGCCCGGCGAAGGCGCCGAGCAGGCCGGACTGGAACCGCACCGGGGCCAGGATCTCGTCGGCCGCCGCGCGGAAGGGTTTCGCCGGCTGCACCGGCAGCGTCGGCAGCAGCCCGCGGACCGTGCGCTCGATCTGCGGTGCCAGGGCGGCGGGGGAGAGCTTCGTCCGCACCAGGATCCGGGTCTCCATCCATGGCGCCTGGAGGTTGGGCACGTAGATGGCCGGCGCCTCGTCGGTCTCCAGGTCCACCTGCCGGACGTCGCCCACCACGCCCACGATCCGCCACTCCTTGTGCGGCAGAATGCCGACGTCCGCGCCGAGGTCGAGATCGATGGACACCCGCCGGTCGACCGCCCCGTCCTCGCCGCCGGTGAAGGCGCGGGCGAAGCTCTCGTTGACCAGCACGACCGGCTCGGCGCGGTAGTCGTCCGACAGCCGGAAGGAGCGCCCCCGCCGCACGGGGATCTCCAGCAGCTCGAAGTATCCCGGGCTCACCGGCCGGACGGCCGCGCTGAGCGGCGCGGCGTCGGCCTTGGGCTCGTCCCCGACCAGGGCGAAGTCGTTGGTGACGCGGAAGCCGCGGACCAGGGGCAGGGTGACGGCCGTGGCCATGCCCTCGACCCCGGGCACCGCCTCCAGGCGCTGCCGCAGGTCGTGGTAGAACGTGTTCATCCGCTCGATGTCCTGGAACTCCTCCGACAGGGTCACCCCGGTGCTCACGATCGGGTCCGGGTTGAAGCCCAGCCGGACCGCACCCAGCCGCTCGAGGCTGCGCAGGAAGAGGCCGCAGGACACCAGGAGCACCATGGTGACCGCCACCTGCACCACCACCAGGGCGCGCCGCAGGGCCGTGCCCGAGCCGACGCGCAGGCCCGGCCGCAGGGTGTCGGCCAGCGGCTGGCGGGAGAACAGGAGGAGCGGGATCTGGCCGATCAGGAAGCCGCTGGCCACGCCGAGCAGGAGCGCCAGGGCCAGCTCGGGGCCGCCGACCTGCGCCTCGTCCAGGCGGTGGATGGTCGACGGGCCGAACTTCACCAGCAGGACGACGCCGAGGCGCGCGATCAGCACGCCCAGCAGGCCGGCGCCGAGGCCGAGCCAGAGGTTCTCCAGCACCCCCTGCCGGAAGGCGCGCATCCGGTCCGCGCCCAGGGCGTAGCGCACGATCACCTCGCCGCGGCGGTCCTCCGCCCGGCCGAGCTGGAGCATCGCGACGTTGAAGCAGGCCAGCAGCAGCGCCGCGGCCACGGTGAGCTGGAGGAAGAGGAGGTTGCGCCGGAAATCCTTGACCACCAGGTCGCGGATCGACATGGCCTGGACGCCGAGGCCCTCGTTGAGGTCCGGATACTCCTTCTCCATGGTCTTCGCGAACACCCGCAGCTCGGCCTGGGCGTCGGCCAGCGTGGCGCCCGGGGCGAGACGGCCGATGCCCTGGAGGAAGCGCATCTCGCGCGGCATCTCCTCCTCGTAGGAGCTGACCTTCCACAGGTCGGTCGTCCAGATCACCGGGAAGCGGAACCGCGGCGGCATCACGCCGGCCACGGTGACCGGCTCGCCGTCGAGCACCAGCTTGCGGCCGACGACGGCGGGATCGGCGCCGAAGCGCTCGTGCCAGAAGGCGTCGCTCAGCAGCACCTCGGCCGGCGCCTCCGGCCCGTCCTTCGCGAACGCATGGCCGATGGCGGGCTCGACGCCGAGGAGCGGGAATAGGTTGGCCGTCACCACCGCGCCGGGCAGGCGCTCGGGCACCTCGTCGCCGCCGAGGTTGAACGTCCAGGCGTGGTACGCCGCGACCCCCTGGAAGCTCCGGAGGCGCTTGCGGAGGTCGGCGACCTCCGGCATGGAGAGGGACTGTCTCTTGCCTCCGGGGAGCTCCCAGGCCAGGGTGGTCAGGCGGTCGGGATCGCGGAACGGGAGCGGGCTGAGGAGCGTCGCGCGGACGACGCCGAAGATGGCGAGGCTCGCCCCGGTTCCGAGGGCGAGCGTCAGGATGCTGACGAGGGTGATCCGCGGACTGCGCCAGAGGCTGCGGAGCGCCTGCCGGGACTCCTGCCACATGTTGGCCATGTCAGCTCCTGATCCGGTCGACAGGCCCGCCCGGCGGACCGGGCGGGCGGGGTGTCGGATGATCTTACTCGATGTCCGGGCAGTCGCAAGCGGCCGGGCGAACGGTCACGTTCACCGGCGTCACTTCGCCCGCGGCCGACATCGAGGAGATCGACTCGGGCAGCAGCTCGGCGACGATCTCCGCCGTGTCGCCCTTCTTCATGGTGAAGATGGCGCCCCGCGGCGGGAAGGAGTTGATCTGGCCGGTGGTCACGCCATAGAGGCCCTTGACCTTGCCGAAGGGGGTCTCGAGCGTGTACGGGACCGCGAACTGGGCCTGGGCCGGGAAGTCCTTCGGCTTGGCCGCGTTCCAGAGCTGGTGCGACTTCACATAGCTCGCGTCGGCCACGGCCTTGCCCTGCTCCATGCGGAAGTGCAGGTCGCCGCCCAGGAGCTCGGAGTAGCCGTCGGCCTTCCAGTCGATGATCTGGAGGTCGACCCGGCGGGTGCCGTCGGCCGCGAGCACCGGCGCACTGGTGCGCAGCTGCAGCTCGGCCTTGCAGGTCACCACCTCGACGCGGTCGCCGACGGTGATGTTGAAGCTCGGCAGCGAATGGATCGTGTAGACGTTGGCCTCCGGGAACTGCGTCTGCACCGGGCCGGCAAAGGCCGGCAGGGCGAGCAGCACCAGAGCCGCCACCAACAGCATGTGCTTCCTCATTGTCCCTCTCCTTTCTGACTGGCTGGGGCATGGACCCCGAGCAGGACTCATGGTAGAGACCTGGCCGGCGAAAGGCTTTCTCGAAAATTGCCGATCTGCGCCCGACCTCTTTGCGCCCGCCCGGTCCTGGGCGACAATCGCTCCAGAGAAGCTCTGAGCGGGGAGCGGTGTCATGACCGGATTTCTGAGGCCTCCAACGTCCGAGACTCACGACAGCCACCGGCAGGCGATCCTGAAGGTGCTGCCCTTCATGCGCGAGCGCCTGACCGAGGAGCTCGACCTGCGCCAGCTTGCGGACGTGGCGATCATGAGCCCGTTCCACTTCCTGCGCACCTTCCGCGAGCAGACCGGGGTCCCCCCGGTCAAGTTCCTCGGCGCCCTGCGCATCGAGGTCGCCAAACGGCTCCTGATCGAGACCGACGACCCCATCCTCGACATCTGCCACCAGGTGGGCTACACCAGCCTCGGCACCTTCTCCACCCGCTTCGCCGAGATGGTCGGCCTGTCGCCCGGTCGCTTCCGGCAGCTCGGCAAGAGCTTCTACCGCGACCTGCCCGCGCTCATGATGGTGGTCTCGTCCTGCCCCCTGCCCCCGGGCGCGCCGATCCTCGAAGCGAGCGTCGAGCGCCAGCACCCGGCCCAGGTGGTCTTCACCGGCCTGTTCAGCACGCCGATTCCGCAAGGCCGTCCGATGTCCTGCGCGGTCCTCCTCGAGCCCGACCAGCGGGACTTCAAGGTGGCCGCGCCGCGCAGCGGCATGGCCTTCCTGTTCGCGGTCGCGATGGATGCGAGCGCGCCGCCGGTGGACCTCCTGATCGGCGGCAGCGCGGTGCGCGCCGCGGCCGCCTCCGGGCCGCTGATCTTCGACGACGGCCCGCCGAGCGGCCAGTGCCTGCGGCTGCGGCCTCTGGACCCTCTCGATCCGCCGATGCTCCTCGCCCTCCCCCTGCTGCTGCACGAGAAGGCGGCCGAGCTCGGGCACGTCGAGGCGATCGAGCCGCTCGACGAAGCCACGATGTAAGGGGTTGATCCCGTTCCCCCTCTCCCCGGCCCTCTTCCCCGTGCCGGGGGAGAGGGAGCCATGGCACGGGGCTTGCGAAACTCAGGAAACTGAGTCGCAGACCCCTCTCTCCTTCCGACGGAGGTCCATCCACTCGAACGTTCCCATCCAGACAGGAGGCACCCCACCGTGCGAGACGAACCCACGAGATCTTCCCATCACGGCACGGATCGCCCCACCGGACAGCCCAAGGGCATGGCGGCCCTGCTCGGCGGCGCCGCGCTCGTCGCCTATGCCGTCTACAAGGGCACCAACAAGCAGCGCGAGGCCCGGCACCACGCGGCCAGCCCGGCGCCGGCCCACGAGCCGCTGCCCAACGAGATCGACGCCGCCGTCACCATCGGCAGCCCGCGCCAGGAGGTCTATGCCTTCTGGAGGCAGCTCGAAAACCTTCCCCTCTTCATGAAGCACCTCGACTCGGTCGAGGACCTCGGCAACGGCCGTTCCCGCTGGGTCGCGAAGACGCCGGCCGGCGGACGGGTCGAATGGGAGGCCGAAACCCTGGAGGACCGCGCGGGCGAGTACCTCTCCTGGCGCTCGGTCGAGGGCTCCCAGGTCTACAACGCCGGGACCGTCCGCTTCGAGAACGCGTCCGGAGGCCGGGGCACGGCCGTCAAGGTCCATCTCGAATTCGTGCCGCCGGGAGGCGCCGCGGGCCGCGCCGTGGCCCGGCTGCTCGGTCCGATCACGTCGCAGCAGGTCCGCGAAGACCTCCGCCGCTTCAAGAACCTGATGGAGGCGGGCGAGATCCCCTCCACCTCCGGACAGCCGGCGGGCCGCAGGCACGCCCTTCACATGCGCAACCCGCTCTAGCGAAGGAGATACAACATGAAAGCGGTCTGCTGGAATGGACCTGTCGACGTCCGGGTCGAGGACGTGCCCGACCC
>DATANP010000270.1:0-8244 GCA_036266195.1 Thermoanaerobaculia bacterium
ATAGAGATCGCCGACGCGGTCCGGAGCCGCGGCGATCTCCTCCAGTCCGCGCGCCAGCTCGGGCTGAAGCCGGCCGAGGATCTCCAGCAGCGTCGTGCCCCGGAAGAGGAAGATGCCCGCGTTCCACAGATGGCTCCCGGACGCCACGTAGCGCTCGGCCGTGGCCAGGTCGGGCTTCTCCACGAAGCGCCGCACGTGGCGGACGCCGTCGTCGTCGCTCCCCGCCTCCAGCTCCAGGTAGCCGTAGCCGGTCTCGGGCCAGCGCGGGGTCACGCCGAGCGTCATCACCCGGTCCTCGCGCTTGACGGCGCGGGCCGCCCGGGCGAGCGTGTCGCGGAACGCCGCGGGGTCGCCCACCCGGTGGTCGGAAGGGAGCACGACCACGACGTCCCGCCGGGCCTCCTCGGGCATGGAGCGCACCGACCAGCCGATGGCCGGAGCCGTGTTGCGCCCCTCGGGCTCCAGGAGGATCTGCCCGGCCGGCACCTCGGGCAGCTCGCGGCGTACGTCCTCCGCGAGCAGCCGGGTGGTGCAGACCCAGACGTTCTCGGGCTCGACGAGCGGGCGCAGCCGGTCCACGGTGTCGCGCAGCAGGGAGCGCTCGCCTTCGAGGGCGAGGAGCTGCTTGGGGCGGCGCTTGCGCGACAGCGGCCAGAACCGCGTGCCGCTGCCGCCGGCAAGAATCAGGGCCTGCATCAGCTAGGAGGACTCCTCCCCTAGCTCCATGCCCATCACGTGGTAGCCGGCATCCACGTAGACGGTCTCGCCGGTGATGCCGCCGGACAGGGGCGAGAGGAGGAAGAGGCCGAGATTGCCGACCTCCTCGTGGGTGACGTTGCGGCCCAGGGGGGCGATGCCCGAAACCTTGTTGTACATTTTCATGAAGCCCGGGATGCTGCGCGCCGCCACCGTGCGCACGGGCCCGGCAGAGATCGCGTTGACCCGTACCTGCATCTTCCCCATCTCGTAGGCCAGGTAGCGGACGCTCGCCTCCAGCGCGCTCTTGGCGATGCCCATGACGTTGTACTTGGGCACCACCTTCTCCGAGGCGTAGTAGGTGAGCGTCACCAGGGAGCCGCCCTCGTTCAGAAGGGGTTCGGCGTGCCGGGCCACGGCCACGAGCGAGTAGGCCGAGATGTCCAGCGCCGTGATCCAATCCTGGCGGGTGGTGTCGATATAGCGCCCGTCCATGGCCGCCCGCGGGGCGAAGCCGATGGCATGGACGACGAAGTCGAGGCTTCCCCAGGCCGACTTGAGATCCCCGAACGTGGCTTCCAGCTCCTCCTCGCGGGTGACGTCGCACTGCGAGAGCCGGGTGCCCGGCATGTCCCTGGTGAGCTTCTCCAGCGACTCCTTGAGGCGCTCGCCCTGGTAGCTGAACGCCAGCTCCGCGCCCGCGGCGTGGAGCCGCTCGGCAATGGCCCAGCCGAGGCTGTGCGCGTTGGCCACCCCCATCACGAGCCCACGCTTGCCCTTCAGGTCGATTTCGATCATGGCCGCGTATCTTATCCGATGCCGGAGGGGTGGGTGCGCTATATTGCGGCCATGCGTGAACTCCGGCTCCCGTCCGCCCTCCTGGTCCTCGCCTGTCTCCTCTCCGGCTGCTCGGCGCCCGCTCCGGCCCCTTCCCCGGTGACCCCGGTGTCCGCTCCGGAGCCGGTCCAGGTGTCTGCCCCAGAGCCGACCCCGACCCCCGAACCGACTCCCCAGCCCGGACCGTCCGAACCCGCCGGCGCGACCCCGGTCCTGGGCTCCCATCCTCCGGCCGCCCCGGCCACCCCGGCTGACGACGCCAGGCCGGCCGAGACGGTGGACATCCGGGGCCGGGTCGTCCAGGCCCGCCGCAACGCGCAGGGCGAGCTGCCGGTGGGCACCCTCCAGGTCGAAGGGCCCCTGGAGCAGGACACGCGGTACGACAAGGCCACCATCCACGTCGGCCACCAGTCGAAAATCTTCCTGGGCCGCGACGGCAAGCCGGCCTCCTTCGGCTTCATCCACACCGGCGATCTCGTCGAGGTGACCTTCCTCGGACCCCCGACCGAGGCAACCGAGTCCCACCCGCTCAAGGCCACGGCCGCCAAGGTCGTGATCCTGGAGCACGTCCCCTAAACTCCGGGGAGTCCTCATCCGTACGCACTCGGCATGGACGTCGAAACCGCCGAGCGCCTGTTCGAAGCCTACCGGGCCGGTCTCCTGTTCCAGGACCCGGACCACGTCCGGCCGCCGAAGCCCAACTTCTACCGGCTGCTCATGGACGACGTGCTCGGCCGGCTGCCGCTGCGGGAGCGGCTCGTCTTCCGCCATTCCTACCGCGCCGCGCGCCAGGGGCTCGTCCTCGCGCGCCGGAACGACTTCGACTCCGCGGCCGAGCGCTTCGCCATCAGCCGCGACATCCTGGAGAGCCGCCGGCCCGGCGAGGCCACGCGCCTCCTCGCGACCTCCTTCCTGGAGGCCGCCCTGGCCTACTTCGACTACCGCCATGGCCGGCCGGACGCCGCGCGCGAGCGCATCCACACCGCGCTCGACTGCGACCTGACCCTGGAGGCCGAGCACGGCTTCCACTGCCTGGAGATGCACCGCATCCAGGCCTCGGACAACCTCATGATGATCGACCTGCGCGCGGGCGAGACCGAGCGCGGCCTGACCCTGGCCGGCTCGATCATCGCCTACGCCGAGGGACTGACCGGCGCTCTGCCGGTCCATCGCGACTGGCGCCCCGACCTGGTCCGGAGCGCGCCGGTCTCCCTGCGCCGCGGTGCCATCGCGCAGATCGCCAACGAGGTGGCGGTCGCCTTTCCGGCCTGCCCCGATCCCGGCGTGTGGAGCGCCCTCCTGGCTCCCCTGGTGCCCTGCCTGAACCGCCCTTCGCTCCATCCGAGGGTCCGCCAGTGGCTCCTCCTTCGCGACGCCCTGGGGAGGCGCGACCACGGGCGCTACCTCGCCCTGCTCCTGGAGTTCCTCCCGGGCGGCCGCAACCTCTTCCCCTCGGCCTGGTACGCCGCGGTGCTCGACTTCGCCGCCTTCTGCGGCGACCTCGGCACCGAGGAAGGCATCCTGGTGCGCCGGGCCATCCTGCGGGACGTGAAGCACTGGCCCGACCTGCCGAAGGCCTTCCATCCGGGGCTTCGCTACCCCCGCTTCTCCTCCAGCTCCGCCCATCGGGCGTAAAGCCGTTCCACCTCCAGGCGGGCCGCCTCCAGGGCCGCGCACCGGGCCTGGAGCTTCGCCGAATCGGTCGCCACGGCCGGATCCTCCACCGCCCGTTGCGCCGCGGCCAGGGCGTCCTCGGCCTCCAGGATCTTCCCCTCGATCTGCTCCCACTCCAGCTTGTCCTTGTAGGAGAGCCGCTTCGGCTTCTCCTCTTTTACCGGCAGCGGAGCCTTGGGCGCGGCAGGCTTCGGAGGCGCCTGCGCCTCGGAGCGCCTCTCCTCCCACTGAGCGTAATCGGCGTAGTACTGGGCACCGCCGCGGCCGTCCAGGGCCAGCACCACCGTCGAGACCGCCTCCAGGAGATACCGGTCGTGAGTCACCAGCACCAGCGCGCCGGGGAACTCCAGGAGGCTCTCCTCCAGGACCTCCAGCGTGGGGATGTCGAGGTCGTTCGTGGGCTCGTCCAGGATGAGCAGGTCGGCCGGCCGCAGCATGAGCCGGGCGATGAGGATGCGCGCCTGCTCGCCGCCCGACAGGCGCGAAACCGGCGTGTCGAGCTGCTCGGAATTGAACAGGAACCGCTTCGCCCAGGACGCCACGTGGATCGGCCGGTCCTGGTAGAGGACCGAGTCGCCGTCCGGAGCCAGGGCGCGGCGCAGCGACACGGAGCGGTCGAGCGACTCCCGGCCCTGCTCGAAGCGCACGGTCTTCAGCCAGTCGGCCTTCTCGATCGTGCCGGCGTCCGGCTCCAGGGAGCCGTCGA
Organism: Thermoanaerobaculia bacterium; assembly: GCA_036266195.1. Taxonomy (GTDB): domain Bacteria; phylum Acidobacteriota; class Thermoanaerobaculia; order Multivoradales; family UBA5704; genus DATMER01. The sequence continues at coordinate 3,914 of DATANP010000270.1, forward strand.
GCAGGGAGAGAAGCGTGGTCTTGCCGCTGCCATTGGGCCCCAGCAGGCCGAGGCGCATGCCGGGCGTGAGCTTGACGTCGAGCCCGGAGATGATCTTCCTACCCTCGAACGACTTGGAGAGGCCATGGGCAACAAGCAGCTTCTTCGTCTTGCGCTCCGAGGCGTTGAAATCGAGCCCGACGCGGGCGTTGGCCGCGAGCCCGGTGCGCTCCTTGACCTCCTGCAGTTCGCCGATGAGCCGCTCGGCCTCCTGGATGCGCCCCTTGGCCTTGGTGGTGCGCGCCTTGGCGCCCCGCTTGAGCCATTCGACCTCGCGCCGCACGCGATTGGCGAGCGAAGCCTGATACTCGGCCTGGTTGCGCAGCACCTCGTCGCGCTTCTCCAGGAAATCGCTGTACGTCCCCGGCGCCTGGAGAAGCCCGTCCGGGTACCGGCGGTCGATCTCCAGCATGCGCGTGGCCACGTGCTCCAGAAACCACCGGTCGTGGCTGACCACCACATAGGCCCGCGGCTCGCTCCGCAGCAGCTCCTCCAGCCAGAGGATGCCCTCGACGTCGAGATGGTTCGTGGGCTCGTCGAGCAGAAGCACGTCCGGCTCCTTGACCAGCTCGGCGGCGATCGCAAGCCGCTTCTTCCAGCCGCCGGAGAGCACGTCCACGCCCTGGGACGAGTCGTTGAACCCGGCCCTGCCGAGAGCGACCGCCACCCGGGCCGCCTTCTCGAACTCCTCGGAGGGGTCCTCGGCCAGGGCATCGGTGAGGACCTCCTCGGCCGTCCGGCCCGGAGGGAACATGGGGTCCTGAGGCACATAGCCAAGCCGTGTCCCCCGGCGGAGAGCCCGGATGCCGCCATCCGGCTCCTCCATCCCAGCCAGAATGCGCAGGAACGTGGACTTGCCCGAGCCGTTCGGCCCGATGAGCCCGACCCGGTCGCCCTCGGCCAGTCCAAAGGAAAGCCCCTCGAACAGGGGACGGGCCCCGAAGGTCTTTGTGATGGACTCACAGCTCAGGAGAACGGCGGGCGGCATGGCCCCGGCATTCTAGGTGCGCGGCCGGCTGGGCGCCAGTCACGGTCAACAAGTACGCTATTCTCCGACCGATGCGAAGCGCCGCTCTTCTGCTCCTTCTCCTCGTCATGGGCTGCTCCCCATCGGCACCGGTCAGGACGGAACCTTCCGGAAGCTCCTTTCCAGGCGCCCTGGAGACCGTCGAGGTCGCGAGACCCGGATCTCCCCCGGCGATCCTGCGGGAAGTCCGGGCGGCGAGCCAGGAAGGATTCGACCGCGTCGTCTTCGAGTTTGAGGGGAACGCGGTCCCGGGCTATCGCGTCGGGTACGTCGACCCGCCGGCAACTCAGTGCGGCTCGGGCGAGCCGGTCCAAGTAGAAGGAACCGCCCGGCTTCAGGTGCGGCTCGTTCCGGCCCAGGCGCACACCGAGGCCGGCGAAGCGACCGTGCGCGAGCGCGAGCGGCGCCCGGGCCTCCCCGTCGTCAAGGAACTGGAATCGATCTGCGACTTCGAGGCCGACGTCACCTGGGTCCTCGGTCTGGCGGCGCGGAACCGGTTCCGCGTCCAGGAGCTAACCGGTCCTCCACGGCTGGTGATCGATATCGAGCACGGGCGATAACTCTACTTGTCAGGCCATGCGCTGGCCTCTCGCGAAGATTGCCGGGAGCGCCGGTATTCCTTGCCGGCTGACTAACCAAAGACGTTTTCTTTCCTTTCAAGGCGGGAAAGCGCCCCTTGTGGGCGCCGGCATCTAGCCCCGGGTTTCAACCCGGGGTATGGAAGCCCCCAATCTCCTGTCCAGCCCCTTCAGGGGCGTCGGCATGGGTGGGGGTGCAACGGCCTTCGGCGCCCATGTGCCATCGCCCCTGAAGGGGCTCCCGGAACGGGTCGTCCCCCTGCCCCGGGCTGAAACCCGGGGCTACACGCCAGCGCCCACAAGGGGCGCTTTCCAACCACCTCCAGACGAGAACGGTTGGCATGCGATGGTCTGCTCTGTTCACAAAGTAAGAAGGCCGGCATTCCCTATCCTCGGCTCCGGATATGTCCGGCCGGAGATCCCCTGTGTTATCGTTTCTGAAGCTTTCAAGAAATACGCTCGACCGTGGACGACTCGACTGAATCGACAGAGCCGATTGCGCGGCCATACCCTGCCCACAGTCTGGGCGATTCCTATCAGCCTGGGTCTGTCGTAGCCGGTCGCTACCGTCTGATGGAGCCGATCGGGCGCGGAGGCTTCAGCGAGGTCTTCCTGGCGTTCGACGAGAAGCTGAGCCGGGAGGTCGCTCTCAAGATCCTCCGCACCCTGCCCTCACGGGACTTCCCTACCCTCTCGGACCAGCAGGCCTCCCGATTCCTCCGTGAGGCGCGCCTCGTCGCCCGGCTGGACCATCCCCACATCGTGCCGGTCTACGACGCCGGAGTCGAAGACGGCGTGCCCTGGATCGCCATAAAGCGGGTTCTCGGAGAGCCGCTGAACCGGACGTTGAAGGCCGGCCCGCTGCCACCCGGACGCGCGGTGCGGCTCCTCGCCCAGGTCGCCGAAGCTCTCCGCCACGCGCATCAGCGAGGCGTTACCCACCGCGACCTCAAACCGGCCAATCTATTGATTGAGACACGGGAGGGCGGAAGCGACCACGTCTGGCTTACTGACTTCGGCATCGCAATTCTCCGGGACGAGGCGCCGGAGGGTGGCCTCATCATCGGCACTCCCGGCTACATGTCTCCCGAGCAGGTCGCCGGCGATCCGGTGGACGAGCGGACCGACCTCTTCGCGCTGGGCTGCATCGCCGCGGAGCTCATCACCGGACGCCGCGCCTTCTCGGCCCCAACGCCCCGGGAGGCTTCCGAGGCCGTGCTGCGAGGGGATGTGGACCTCGCGGGGCTCGACGAGCGGGCCGGGCGTCGTTACACGGAAGTGGTCCGGCGCTGCCTGGCGCGATCACCGGAGGAGCGCTGGCGCACCGTGGAGGTCCTTTCTCAGGCCCTGGCGAAGATCGATCCTGAGGCGGCCCCATCCCTGCTGAGCCGACTTCGCCGAAGGTCGAAACCCTCTTCCTGGGACGGTCGCTTCACCGTTCAGGCAGATGGCCTCACCAAGGGCTATCGGATTCGCCGTCCGGTGATCGAGAACCTCGACCTCGCCATTCCGCGCGGAGCCGTCTACGCGCTGCTGGGCCGGAACGGCTCTGGCAAGACCACCCTGATGCGCACGATTCTCGGCTTGTATCGCAGGGACCGGGGCCGAATTGAAGTGTTCGGCAAGGATCCGGAGCAGGAGGGTCCCGCCATTCTCGCTCGTGTGGGCTGGGTTCCGGACCAACTCGCCGCAGAAGACCGCATGCGTGTCCGGGAGTTGCTCGATTTCATCGCCCTCGCCTATCCCACATGGGACAAACCGTATTGTTACCGCCTGGTATCCCGGTTCGACCTTCCGCTCGAGAGCCGGCTGCGGGATCTCTCCCGGGGCATGAAGACCAAGGTCGCGCTGGTGATGGGCCTCGCCCATCGGCCCGAGCTCATCCTGCTGGACGACGCAACCCTCGGCCTGGATGCGGTGGTCCTCGACGAGCTTGTCGATGCTCTGGCAGAAGCCAACAAACAGGATGGGGCGACGATTGTCCTGTCCTCCCACAGCTACGAGGAGGCGGAAAGGATCGCGACGCACATAGGAGTGCTCCGCGACAAATCGATGCTGCTGTCCACCTCCCTGGAGGAATTAAAGCAGAGGATTCGCGCGGGGACTGATCCCAATCTCCCTCTGGCTCACGGGCAGGAGCTCAGCCTGCGCGAGATCTTTGTGCGCCTTCTACGATAGCCATGCTCCGCGCGCTCTTTCTCCGCGAGTTTCTCAAGTCGCTGGCGGCGCACGCGGGTGCGTTCGTGGCTGTCATCGGGACGGCCACGATCCTGGATTACGCCCTCGCACGCGGAGGCTCTCCAAATCCTGAAGATCAACTCGAGCTCAACAACTGGCTCCTGGGCGGCCTTGTGGCCTCGGGTCTGATTTCGGGTGAGCGTTGCTTCTCTAAATCCTTCAAGGAGGGCCGCTATCCCTTCCTTCTTACACTTCCCAGGCCCCGCGCCAGGATCTGGCTGGCCTACCTAGGGGGGCGCCTGACCGGAGCGCTAGCCGCTCTGCCGGTCCTCCTCCTCCGGTGGCTCACCTCGCCCCTGCCCGAGGAGAGGAACTGGCCGACGATTCTGATTACAGCGCTGGCTATCTATCTCGTCTATTTCCTGGGAGGAGCTGCCCTATCATTCTCATTCCAGAAAGAGATCCTGGCCTACCTGATCGGCTACCCTCTCGTCACTACTCTCATCTTG